>VFJK01000087.1 GCA_009886125.1 Geobacter sp.
ATGAACCGAAGGTGCTTTTTCTCGACGAGCCGACCACCGGGCTCGATCCACAGTCCCGGCGGGCTGTCTGGGACTATATCCGCTCCATTGCCGGGAAGATGACCATCTTCCTGACCACCCACTACCTCGAAGAAGCGGAGAATCTCTGCGAACGGCTCGCCATCATGGATCACGGCAGACTCATCGCTCAGGGGAGCAGCGCAGAGCTGAAGGCGAAGCTGACCGGCGGGGCCGTGTATGAAATCGAGCTGGCAGAAGGGTCGGAGCATTTTACAGAGACCTTGCGGCAGATGTCCTGCATCGGGAAGATGGAGATCACCGGCAGGGTCGTTACTGTCCATCTGGAGCGTTGGGAGTGCCTGGCCGAGGTCGTCACCGCTCTGAACGGGGCGGTGCTCCGTCGCATCTCCCTGCGGGAGAAGACGCTGGAAGAGGTGTTCATCAGTCTCACCGGCACCGGGGTACGCGAATGAACCTCACCGGGACACTGGCTATCTGGCGCCGCGATATGCTGGTCCTTCGCCGGAGCATCCTGTCGGAGATGATCGCGGTCGTGGCCTATCCGCTCACCATCTACCTGGCTTTCGGCATCGGTATGCAGGGGTATATCGGTCTTGTGGACGGACTCCCCTACGGGTTCTTCATCGCTCCCGGGCTGATCACTATGACCGCAGTGAACGCAGCGTACAACGAGAGCGTCTGGAGTCTCTGGTTCCACCGCAGGGTCCAGTTCACCATCGAGTCATACCGGGTCACCCCGATCTCGGTGTCGGAGATCGTCATCGCCAAGATCTTCTCCGGTTTTTCCCACGGCCTGATAAAAGGGCTGGCGGTCGCATTGGTCATCTTTGCCATCACTCCGTTCCGCTTCCCCTTATGCAACCTTATCGTCTACCTCGCGTTCCTGATCCCGGGCTCCGCACTCTTCTCCTGTGCCGGGGTCATCTGCGGCACGCTGATGGACAAGCCCGAGACCATCGGCCGGGTGGAGGCGGTGCTGATCATGCCGCTCATCTTCATGTCCGGACTCTTCTTCCCGCTTTCATCCTACCCCCCGGCCATCGCCCCGTTCATTAATCTGCTCCCTACGACCGCACTGTTCGAAGGGGCACGCCAGGCCCTGGTCCGCGGCAGCTTCTCCGTCCCTTTCAGCGCAAACCTCTGCCTCTCGGCAGTGGTCGCCTTTGCAGCAGCAGTAGTGATATTCCGGAAGAAGCTCGCTGAGTAGTACGGAGACGTTTATGTCCGTTCCCATACCCGAATATCCTGCTGCCAGACCCCTTGAGCTGAACGACAGGTCGCTGCTGCAGGGGCATTTTATGGCGCTTCAGTCGGTTATTTCCGAGTTTTCTTTTGCCAATCTCTTTCTCTTCCGTCACGTTCACGCCTATACCGTCACCACCCTGGGCGACAGCCTGATTCTCTTCGGACAAGGCTATGACGGCCGGCCGTATTTCCTGCCGCCGCTTTGCGGAGACCGGGGTGAATCCGCCCGGAAGCTTCTGGATGAAGGGTTCACGCTGTACGGCGCTGACGAGCAGTTTGTCGCCGAGCAGCTGGCAGGCATGGGGTATGCTGTGACAGCAGATCGGGACAATGACGACTACCTCTACCTGCGGAGCGAGCTTGCCGAACTTCCCGGCAATCGTTTTCACAAGAAGAAGAACCGGATCAGCTACTTTGCCACCCGGCACGAATATACGATCGAACCGTACTCCCGCAAGCATCTGACCGCTTCTCTCAGGCTCGTCGACGACTGGCAGAGGGCGCACGCAGAGGGAGAGAGCAGTTCGCAGGCTGCCGAGACAGCTGGCACCCGAGAAGGGCTTGAGCTTGCTGATGACCTGGGCTTGACCGGAGTCGTGGTACTGACGGAGAAAGGCGTTTCCGCGTTTGCCCTTGGCGAGCAGCTCAGCGATACGACCAACGTCTGCCATTTTGAAAAGGCCGATCCGTTCCTAGAAGGGGCGTCACAGCTCGTGAACCGCGAATACGCCCGCCTTTTGCCTGTAGAGTGCACATGGATCAACCGGGAGCAGGATCTTGGAGAAGAAGGGCTCAGGAGGGCCAAGCTCTCCTACCATCCGGCAGGAATGGTCGGGAAGTTCCGGGTCATGTCGGCAGGCAAATCGATAAAATAACATCAAAATTGATGTTGAGGTGTTATGGATTTCAGTGTAGAATTCTATGAATCAGAGAGCGGAACATCTCCGGTTCGTCAGTTTCTGGACGAGTTAAAGATCAGCGATCCGGATGATTTTGCGGCAGTTATTGCCGGGCTGGCAAAACTGCGCAACCGTCAGTATCACCGGGAGCCTTTATCCAAGGCGCTTGGGGGTGGCCTGCTCGAACTGCGTCACGCGGGGAAGCTCAATACCCGCGTCTTCTGGTTTTTCGTAAAAAATCGCCGGATCGTCGCAGTCCATGGCATTCGCAACAAGGGCCAGGCTATTCCGGCTCGCGATCTTGCTACTGCGCGGGAACGGATGCACGACTGGCTGAAAAGAGGGGCATGATGAAAAAGACAAACTTTGACCACTACCTTGAAGAGCAGCTGAAGGACCCGGCTTTTGCCGCCAGCTTCGAGCGTAGCGGTGAGGCCTGGGATGTGGCGTTGCAGATAACCGCCCTGCGCCAGCAGGCTGGACTCTCCCAGAAAGAGCTGGCAAAGCTCCTGAAAACCTCCCAGCAGCAGATCAGCCGCCTTGAGTCGGCCAGCTATGAAGGCCATTCCCTCAGCATGCTCCGCCGCATTGCCGAGGCCCTGCATTCGAGGGTTCGCGTTATCTTTGAGCCGGTTGAAGACCACTCCGGGATGCATGTTGCTGAAACTAACGAATCATATCGCGGAAAGTGATGCGTATTCAGGAATGCAGTGAATCGCTGACAAATTGTCACCGTTTGAGCGGATTTGGAATTTTGCTCCATAATTGCTCAAGATTATAAATACTCTCTGCGACCCCAAAGGAGGATACTCTATGGAACCTGATAAAAAGCCGGGCATGAACCGCAGGACCTTCATCAAGGCCGGTCTGGCCGGGACGGCGACCGCCCTGATCGCTCCGCCGGTCTTTGCGGATGCGCTCCAGCAGATGGCCGGTGCCGGGCCGGCAGCTTTCCCAAAACCGGTCTACCGGACTCTGGGTCGCACCGGCCTGAAACTGACCGTGGTCAGCTTCGGCGCCATGCTGACCCCGGAGCCGGAGGTCATCCGCGTTGCCATCGAGCAGGGGGTGAACTACATAGACACGGCCCGCAAGTACATGGGGGGGAAGAACGAGGAGATCGTCGCCCAGGCGGTGAAAGGGATGCGCGACAAGGTATTCATCGCCACCAAGACCTTGGCCGATTCGAAGACGAAGGCCGATATCATCCGCGATGTGGAGGTCAGCCTGAAGGCCCTCGGGACCGATCATATCGATGTCATCCAGCTGCACAATGTCACGGGGAAGGAGCGGATATTCATCGCGGAGACGCGCGAAGCGCTGACGCTGCTGAAAAAGCAGGGGAAGGTCCGCTTCTGCGGCGTGACCACTCACAAGAACGAGGCCGAAGTCCTGAACGCCCTGGTGGATGATCCGGACAGGTTTTTCGATACCTGCCTCGTCAAGTTAAACTTCAAGGCTGAGAAGGATGTCATTGCGGCTATCGATCGGGCGGCAAAGGCCGGGATCGGTATCATCGCCATGAAGACCCAGGCCGGAGGGTATGAGACCGCAGCCCTGGGGAGAGTCAGCCCGCATCAGGCGGCCCTCAAGTGGGCGCTGCAGAACCCGAACGTGACTGCTGCCATTCCGGGGATGAAGGATATGTCCCAGTTGAAGGAGGATATCGCGGTCATGGGTATGTCCTTCAGCTATGCCGACACCCGCCGCCTTGACCGCTATGCTGATGCGATCGCCCCGTTTTACTGCACGTTCTGCGGCAGTTGTGAAAACGGTTGCCCAAAGGGGGTGGATATCTCCACGGTCAACCGCTCCCTCATGTATGCCGAAGGGGGCTACCGTGATCTGACCCTGGCCCGCGCCACCTACGAAGAGCTCCCCCTGCATGCTAATGCCGCGCTCTGCACCAGCTGCGAGGAGTGCTCGGCCCGCTGTATCAACGGTCTCGACATCGCTGCCAAGATGGAACGTGCCCGGGGAGTGCTGGCATGAGCCGGAGCTGTTTCCGGTCATTGTTCCTGCTGCTCCTGGCGATTCCTCTTGCTGCAGTCGCAGCTGCTGACATGGAGGAGCTTCTGCCTCCTGTCTCTTGCGGGCCCGGCTGGAAGATCGAGGGGAACCTCTCCTTCTATGACAAGGAGACGCTGTCCGACCGGATCAATGGCGAAGCTGAGTTCTACTTTCCGTACGGCTTCGACCGGATGGCAGCGGCCCGGTATTCTCCTTCAAAGAGCACGGGTGCCGGTATGGATGTCGAGATCTACCGGATGGGATCGCTCCTCGACGCCTTCGGCATGTTTGCCAACTACCGCCAGAAAGAGGGGCGAAGCCTTGGCATAGGCGCAGAGTCGAATCTTTCATCATCGCAGCTGTATCTGTATAAGGGTCGTCATTTCGTCCATATCCAGACCACCGGAAGCGAAGACCTGAAACCTGACAGCATGGCAGAGTGCGGAATGGCGGTCGCTACTCGGCTGCCCGGTGACAACGGCAGGCCGGCTGAACTTTCGGCTTTTGACCGTCCCCGGATCACCAAAGGGAGCGAGCGCTACCTCCCGCAAAGTCTTCTCGGGTATGATTTCCTGAACAGGGGGATTATCGCCGATGCAGAGCTCGAAGGGACGGCTCTTCAGGTATTCCTTCTCTTTGGGACGACCCTTGAATCCGCATCGGTCTTTTTCGAGAAGTACCGTTCCCAGCTGGGACAGGGTACAATCGAAGCTGTTGGGGAGAGCGGAGCAGTTCTTCAGGGGGCCGATCCGCTCTACGGTCCGGTCACCATCCTGAAACAGGGAAAATGCTTCGCCGGAGCACTGAAATACGGCAAAGGGAAGAGTATTCGCCCTTTCCTGGAGAGCCTTTGCAGATGATACACTCTTCCCTGATGCGACACGCGAAAGGTAACGATATGCGGATACTGCTTCCTCTGCTCATATTTCTTGTGCTTTCGGGCTGCTCTACGAAGGACTGGCGGAGTGCCAGCAGAGAATCTGCAGGCATCGCTCCGGATCCGGCAACGACCCGTGAGGCAGTGCTGCAGGTATACGGGGCTACAGCCTGGGGATGGCGCGGCTGGTTTGCCATACATACCTGGATCGCAAGCAAACCGACAGATGAAGCATCCTATACGGTGTATGAAGTCATCGGCTGGCGGGAGCGGCAGGGGTTGCAGGTAGTCCGGATCGAAAAGGACCGGCCGGACCGTTTCTGGTTCGGGGAACGACCACGATTGTTGAAAGAGTTCCGGGGTGAGGGTGTGGACAGGTTGATTGCCTCAGTGGACAAGGCTGCGAAGAGTTATCCCTGGCCTGATACCTACACAGCTTTTCCCGGTCCGAACAGCAATACGTTCACCGCCTGGATAGCCAGACAGGTTCCCGAACTCGGCCTGAAACTCCCGTTTTCGGCAATTGGAAGCGGCTATGTCGATACATACTCACGATGAGGATTGACAGGGAAGGGTTTTGTGACTAATTCATAAACTATACGCTTATAATTTTTTTTTAAACAGACTGTTTCTTCTGTTTTTCAGTGGTACACTATAATCAGAAGCAGGGAAGAAAAAGAGTCCATAAGGAGGGAAACATGACAGACAGCACTCCACCTGGCAGGACAGCCACAGATGAATGAATCATCGATCCGGAGGTAAGCGTGGCCGGAACAACCCTTGAAAAGGGACATATGAACCAAAGAACAAAGAAGCCCACCGAACCGGTGGGCTTTTCACGTATAAGAGGTCTGTTCTCACCTTACTTTCACGGTGCGGGTATCGTTTTAAGCAGCATCGAAACGTCCGGATATGATATAATAAAGAAGTGTTAAATGCCAGAGTCTCAGGCATCGTCGAAAGAGTCGCGGGGGTCGAATCCATGCTGAAGATCAAAGTCGTCTGCATAGCAATGCTGCTTCTGATCGCATCGGTTGCTCATGCAGAAGAGCTCTGTTTTGATGAGGCAGGCGCTGAATACGGCATCAATCCGCAGATACTGCGGGCCATAGCCAAGGTCGAATCCGACTACAGGCCGAGAGCCGTCAACAGGAACAAAAACGGCACGTATGATTTCGGGATCATGCAGATCAACTCCAGCTGGTACTTCACACTCGGTAAAGAGTGGTGGAGTAAGCTTGGTGACCCGTGCAGCAATATACGGGGCGGGGCCATGATCCTCTCCGGCTGTATGAAGAAATACGGGTACACCTGGGAAGCGATCGGCTGCTACAACAGTCAGACCCCGGACAAGAGGGACCGTTATGCCCGGACCGTGTTCCGGCAGCTGCAGAACATCCAGCGGGACGATTCCGCAGTAGTCCGGACCATAGCCGGAGCGGAAGTGACAGGAGACGCTCTGTCGGTAAAAGAGTAATACCAATTCCACATCAAGGCCCTATCTTCGTTGGCTCGTCTTCGGCTGCTCAACGTACTGCCATGTACGCCTCGCTGCCTCAATCCTCGCCGCCTTGATATCATCCTTGATCAGGAATTGGAATAAGAACTGGAGTCTGTAGACAATGACAGAACAGAATAGCAGCGATCCGCTCCACGGAGTGACCCTGGAAAAAATTCTTACTGCCCTGGTGGATCATCACGGCTGGGAGTGGATGGGGCAGAGAGTAGATATCCGCTGTTTCACCAACAATCCAGACCTGCAGTCCAGCCTGAAGTTTCTCCGCCGTACTCCCTGGGCACGGAAAAAAGTGGAACAGCTGTACCGTGCCTACACGGCAGCAGCGAGCAGTTCACTGCTGACCTGAAAAACACCCCGGTGAGACCTTCTCCGGAGCCGGTGCACCCCCCTGGTAGAATCCATCCCCCTGAGCAGGAGTTGTAATGAAGCTGACTGATGAACAGACCCGGAGAGTGATCCCGTATATCATCGAGGCGACCGGCCTCAGGAACTCACCGGTATCCAATACTGTCGGACTGCTGCAGGAAGGGGCGACCGTTCCGTTCATCGCCCGCTACCGCAAGGAGCAGACCGGTGAACTCGATGAAGTACAGATCCGGACGATAGAGGAACAGCTGGCCTACTTTTCGGAGCTTGAAGAGCGGAAGGTCACGATCCTCAGGTCCATTGAAGAGCAGGGGAAACTTACCCCGGAACTGCGGGCTCAGATCGAATCCTCACGGCAGAAGACCGGGATCGAGGATCTGTACCTGCCGTACAAGCCGAAACGGCGCACCAAGGCGACTATTGCCCGGGAACGGGGACTGGCGCCTTTGGCCGATATCATGGCGGCTCAGGAGCTGCGGACCGGGACCTGTGAAGAGGCGGCACACTCCTTTGTCGATCCGGACCGGGAACTCCCTGACGCGGCAGCTGCGCTTGAAGGTGCCGGACATATCCTGGCGGAGCGCCTCTCCGACAGTGCCGATGCCCGCTCCTTTGTACGGCGGCTGACCCATGAGCAGGGGGTGATGAACTCGCGGGTATCGACTGCCGGCAAGGGTCAGGTCACCAAATTCGAGATGTACTATGATTTTCAGGAGCAGCTGAAAACGATCCCGTCACACAGGATGCTGGCCATGCGCCGCGGAGAAAAGGAGGAGGTGCTCGTCCTCTCGATCATCGCACCGGTTGAGCAGCTCCTGGCCGGCTTGAAATCACGATTGATCGTCAGGGAGAGTATCTTCAGCCCGCTCCTTGAGAAGGTGGCAGAGGATGCCTACAAACGGCTGATCGCTCCCTCCATAGAGGTTGAGCTCCGGATGGAGAGCAAGGACCGGGCTGACGAAGCAGCCATCCAGGTCTTTGCCCGGAACCTGCGTGACCTGCTGTTGGCGCCCCCTGCAGGCGGGAAACGGGTGCTGGGGATCGACCCCGGTTTTCGCACCGGCTCCAAACTGGCAGCAGTCGATCCGACCGGCCGCTTTCTGGAGCATGTGACGATCTACCCCCACATCGGCGAGGGTAGAGTCCCGCAGGCCCGGCAGGATCTGCTCCAGATGGTCCGTACCCATGAGATCGAGATGGTCGCCGTCGGGAATGGGACTGCCGGTCGCGAGATGGAGTTTTTTGTCAAAGAGACGCTGGCAGAGTGCGGTCTGGAGCTGCCGGTGGTATCGGTCAGTGAAGCCGGAGCCAGCATCTACTCTGCCTCGGAGATCGCCCGCGAGGAGTTCCCCGACCTGGATCTGACAGTGCGCGGAGCGGTCTCCATCGCCCGCAGGCTGCAGGACCCGCTTGGGGAGCTGGTGAAGGTCGATCCCAAGAGTATCGGTGTCGGCCAGTATCAGCACGATGTCAACCAGGCCATGCTTAAGCGGTCGCTGGATGGTGTCGTCGAGTCATGCGTCAACTATGTCGGGGTCGACCTGAACACCGCATCCTGGGCGCTTCTTTCCTATGTTTCCGGTGTCGGTCCGGCCCTTGCCAAGGCAATAACCCGTTACCGCGATGAGAACGGGACTTTTCCCTCTCGCAAGGGACTCCTCAAGGTCCCGCGGTTCGGCGCCAAGGTGTTCGAACAGGCAGCCGGCTTCCTACGGATCCGTGACAGCAGGCAGCCGCTTGATAATACGGCTGTCCATCCGGAGCGCTATCAGCTGGTCGAGTCGATGGCTGCTGACATCGGCGTTTCAGTGGTTCAGCTGGTCGTTGATCCGGCCATGGTGGAGAGGATCGACCTGAAGCGCTACGTGACCGGAAGCGTCGGCCTGCCGACTCTCAAGGATATTATCGAGGAGTTGAAAAAGCCGGGGCGCGACCCGCGCAGCCGGTTTCAGGCAGCATCGTTCCGGGAGGATATCCGCGAGATCAAAGATCTGCAGGAGGGGATGATCCTGCAGGGGGTGGTGACCAATGTGACCGCATTCGGCGCTTTTGTCGACATCGGTGTCCATCAGGACGGTCTGGTGCATATCAGCCACCTGGCAAACCGCTATGTCAAGGATCCGGGGGGTGTCGTCAAGGCAGGACAGCTGGTGAACGTCAAGGTTCTGTCCGCCGATTCCGGGCGGAAGCGGATCTCGCTCTCCATCAAGGAGGCGGAGCAGGGCAGTGAGCGGTGACCGATTTCAGCTGATCCTTCTGAAAAAGCACATGCAAAAAAATATGGTACAATCAAACCATGTCCCCATTTGCTGAACTGTTCCCACTGATCGTCTATACGATTGCCACCGTCCTGATCATCAGCGGGCTGCTGCTCGCGGCCTGGTGGCTCGGGGCAAAGACCACCTCCCGTAACAAGGAGATGCCGTATGAATCGGGGGTGATCCCTTCCGGTTCCGCGCGCCGCCCTCTTTCAGTCCCCTTTTATCTCATCGCTATTTTCTTTATCGTCTTCGATGTGGAGAGCGCCTTCATCTTCATCTGGGCCGCTGTCTGGGACCAGCTGGGGATGGCCGGCCTGCTGCATATCACTTTTTTCATTGTGGCGCTTTTACTGGGGCTGGCATGGTTGTGGCTGAAGGGGGGACTGGAATGGGGACCGACAAAACAGGTGCGAGGTTCGAGGTCCGAGGAACGAGGGTTATGAATTTGATTTCCTCGCGCCTCGATCCTCGTTCCTTGATCCTTTCTGGCAAGGCACCTTATGACAGAAAATGAAATCCCTGACAACATTTTGCTGACGAACCTGGACGACCTGATCAACTGGGGACGGGCCAACTCGCTCTGGCCGATGTTCTTCGGCTTGTCCTGCTGCTTTGTCGAGATGATGACTGCGTTCACCTCCCGTCACGATGTCTCCCGTTTCGGAGCCGAAGTCCTGCGCGGCTCGCCGCGTGAGGCCGATCTGATGGTGATCGCCGGCACCCCCTTCCGTAAAATGGCCCCCAATATCCTCCGGCTCTATGAGCAGATGGCCGACCCGCGCTGGGTGGTCTCCATGGGGAGCTGCTCCAATTCCGGCGGCATGTACGATGTCTACAGCGTGGTCCAGGGGGTCAACCAGTTCCTGCCGGTGGATGTCTACATCCCCGGCTGCCCGCCACGTCCCGAAGCCTTTCTTCAAGGATTGATGCTGCTGCAGGGTAAGATCAGAAATGGCGAGCGCCCGTCCCGACCGGTGCTGCATCTTGATGGCGGCAGTCAGGGGACGACGGTCCCGGTATTGGTCGATGGCGATACCAAGACGTGCGACCCGCGCGGTCCTGGTCTGGAGGGGAGTGCCATCCGCGGCGTCTCGGTCGGCCACCCCCGGCAGTGGCTGCCGCGCAGCGACGAGCAGTGGCGTCCGCCGGCCCCGAAACACGACTATCCCGACTTCGGCCTGACCGGCGAGCTGGAGGAGATCTTTGCCGGGCAGATACTCCGCGACGATTCGGCCACTGATATGCTTACCTACCGGGTCGCCCCGGAACTGCTTCCGGAGGTGCTGCGAAGACTGAAAAGCCGGAGCAGTGCCCCGTTCAGACGGCTTGAGGATATCGCCTGTGTGGATGAATCCTGCCGGCGCGATCCCGGGAAGTTCAAGGCCTTTACCGTCAACTACCATCTGCTGAATTTCGATATCCCCGGTCATATCCGGATCAAGACCGAACTTCCGGACGATTCCGTCCCCCTTCCGACAGTCAGCACCGTCTTTGCCAATGCGAACTGGTACGAGCGGGAAGTCTTCGACATGTACGGGCTTCGCTTCCAGGGCCACCCCAACCTGCGGCGGATCCTGATGCCGCACGACTGGGAGGGGCATCCCCTGCGCAAGAGTCACCCCTTCCGGGCTACGGAAATGAAGCCATATACGCTGGAGGATGCCCGGCGGTTCCAGTCGCTCCCGGCCGAGCAGTTCTTCACGAATGTGGATGACGACACCCTGATACTGAACCTCGGTCCGCAGCACCCGGGAACTCACGGTATCATCCGCTGCATGCTCCGGCTGGACGGAGAAGAGATCGTCGACATGGAGAGCGATATCGGCTATCACCACCGCGGTGCGGAGAAGATCGCCGAACGTCAACAGTGGAACCAGTTCATCCCCTATACCGACCGGATCGACTACCTCTCCGGGGTGCAGAACAACCTTGCCTACTGTCATTCGGTGGAGCGGCTCTGCGGCATCACCGTCCCGGAACGGGCCGAGGTCATCCGCGTCATGCTCGCCGAGCTCTTCCGGGTCGCCAATCACCTGGTCTGGCTCGGCACCTTTGCTGCCGACATCGGGGCCATGACCCCGGTCTTCTACACCTTTACCGATCGGGAGAAGATCTTCGACATCGTGGAGATGATCACCGGCGGCAGGATGCATCCGGCCTGGTTCCGGATCGGCGGGGTGGCCGATGACCTGCCCGATGGCTGGGAGATCACGGTGCGGGCTTTTCTGGCCTGGATGCCGAAGCGGCTGCAGGAGTATCATAGTCTGCTGGACAAGAATCCGATCTTCCTGGCCCGGTTGAAAGGGGTCGGTGTCATCAGCCGGGAGGATGCCCTGGAGTGGGGGCTGTCCGGCCCGAATCTGCGCGCCTGCGGTATGGAGTGGGACCTCCGGAAAAAGATGCCGTACAGCGGCTATGACCGGTTCGAGTTCGATATCCCGACTGCCGAAAGGGGAGACTGTCTGGCCCGCTATCAGGTCCGAATGGAGGAGATCCGCCAGTCGCTTCGCATCGTCCGGCAGTGTCTGGTCGACATGCCCTCCGGCCGCTGGATGACGGATGATTACCGCTATGTGCTGCCTCAGAAACCGGACACGCTCAAGGATATCGAATCCCTGATTCATCATTTCGTCAACAGCACCCGCGGCATGGCCGCGCCCAAAGGGGAGAACTACAGCGCCATCGAGGCCCCGAAAGGGGAGAACGGTTACTTCGTCGTTTCGGACGGTCTGAACATCCCCTACCGGGTGAGGATAAAAACGCCGAGTTTTCCGCATATCCAGGCGCTGCCGGTCATGAGCAGGGGGTGGCTGGTGGCGGATTTCCTGGCAATATTGGGGTCGGTGGATTTTGTTTTAGCTGACTTGGATAGATAATGGAAATATCAACCACCCCCGGCCCCTCCTAATCTAGGAGGGGAGTTAGAGTCCCCCTCCTGGTTCAGGAGGGGCTAGGGGTGGTCAGGATTTTGATGGTAAAGGTTTCTCTATGATCCCGACCGAACTCAAACGTGAACTCCAAAATCGCATCGCTGCTGCCGTTACCCCGCGTGAGGCGGCGGTGGATGTGATGAAGGAGCTGCAGGCACATTACGGCTGGCTGACCGACGAGGCAGTCGGGGAAGCGGCGGGGTTCCTGGGGCTTTCGACCGTACAGGTGGAGGAGCTGGCCACTTTTTACGAGATGATCTACCGGCGCCCTGTGGGACGCCATGTGATCCATGTCTGCGACTCAATCTCCTGTTGGGCTATGGGTGGTGAGAGCCTGCTGGAGAAGATCGGCGGGACCCTCGGGATAGAGACGGGCGGGATCACAGCTGATGGTCTCTTTACGCTCCTCCCCTGTTGCTGCCTCGGCAACTGCGGCCAGGCGCCGACGTTGATGATCGGGGAGACGATTTATGGCAAGGTGACTGTCGAGAGAGTTGCGGAGATACTTGAACAGAAACGACGGGACAGCTGAAATGGAACAGATACTTTTTCGACATAACCGGCCGGGCCGATCAGTAACCTTTGCCGAATACCGGTCCGAAGGGGGCTTCGAAGCGCTGAAAAAAGCGCTCTCCTCAATGTCTCCTGACGAGGTCCAGCAGGCGGTGATCGACTCCGGTATGCGGGGGCGGGGCGGGGCCGGTTTCCCGACCGGGAAGAAGTGGTCGTTCGTGCCGCGCGATCTGCCCGGCCCGCGCTGGCTGATCTGTAACTGTGACGAGATGGAGCCGGGCACCTACAAGGACCGGATCCTGCTGGAGGCAAATCCCTACTCATTGATCGAGGGGATGACCCTGGCCTGCTACGCCATCGGTGTCCGCCATGCCTTCATCTTCATCCGCCGGGGCTATGAACAGGCCGCTGCCAACCTGCGCCTGGCCATTGCCGAGGCGCGCGCAGCCGGACTGTTGGGAGAAAGGGTCATGGGGAGCGGTTTTTCCTGTGACATCGATCTGCATATTTCGGCCGGACGGTATATCTGCGGGGAAGAGACCGCTCTGATGAACGCATTGGAAGGGAGACGTGCCAACCCGCGAGCCAAGCCGCCGTTCCCTGCGGTGAAAGGCCTCTGGGGCGGTCCGACAGTCGTCAACAACGTGGAGAGCCTGGCCAATGTGCCGTACATAATCGCCCATGGGCCCCAGTGGTTCAAGGGTACGGCTGGGACACCCGAAGCGGCCGGGATGAAGCTCTTCTGCGTCAGCGGCCATGTGGCCGACCCGTCCTGTTTTGAACTGCCATTGGGGATGAATCTGGGTGAGATCATCTACGGCCACTGCGGCGGGATGCGTCACGGCAGCAGTTTCAA
>VFJK01000121.1 GCA_009886125.1 Geobacter sp.
CCCCGACCAGGGTGCCGACCAGTCCGCCATAAAGGGCATTTTCGAGCAGATCCCTGAGGGCATTGTCATTGGCACTACAGGGGACACTCCAGCTGGCGAGCAGTAATGTAGTCAGGGCAACCATTAATGCGCGTTTAAACTTGTTCATACATTCCTCCAGGGTCAATTTGATGTTCAAGCATTTATTGCTTTGAACTTATTTTTAGAATCCAAGATATCCGTTCAGGCGTTTCAGTTCTGTCATCAACTGTTCGAATCCGGCAAAAGTGAGTGATTGCGGCCCGTCAGAGAGTGCCTTTTCAGGCTCAGGATGGACTTCGACCAGTACGCCGTGCGCTCCCGAGACAAGGGCTGCCTTGGACATCGGCGAGACAAGGCTCCGTTTGCCTGTGGCATGAGAAGGATCGACCATGACCGGCAGGTGCGATATCTCCCTGATCAGCGGGACTATCGAGAGGTCGAGAGTATTGCGGGTCGCGGTCTCAAAGGTGCGGATGCCGCGCTCACAAAGGATGACATGCGGGTTTCCTTCTGCAAGGATGTACTCTGCGGCGGCGAGGAACTCCTCCAGCGTGGCGCTCATCCCCCTTTTCAGGAGAACCGGTTTCCTGATTTTCCCGACTTCGCGCAGCAGGTCGAAGTTCTGCATGTTCCTGGCGCCTATCTGGAGCAGGTCGGCTGATGCAGCCACCAGGCTTACGGTGTCAGGGCTCATCACCTCGGTCACTATCGGCAGGCCGGTCTCCTCGCGTGCCTTCACCAGCAGCTTGAGCCCCTCTTCACGCAGTCCCTGAAAAGTGTGCGGTCCGGTGCGCGGCTTGAAGGCGCCGCCGCGGAGCATGTCCGCTCCTGCTTTTTTAACTGCTATGGCAGTCTTGATGATCTGGGATTCACTCTCAACAGCGCAGGGGCCTGCAACCACAACCGGCCTTTTCCCCTCGCCGATTTCGACCCCGCCGACCTTTACGATCGTATTTTTCGGATGGAAATCACGCGACACCAGTTTATACGGTTTGGAGACATGGATGACCTGACTTACCCCTGGCAGATCGCGGATAGTGGTGTCATCGACATATCCCTTGTTGCCGAGGACGCCGATGGCAGTACGTTCACTTCCGGGAATCGGAGCTGCAGTCAGCCCCATGGCTTCGATTGCTTTGGTTACGGACTCGATCTGTTTGTTGCCGGCTTTATGGTGCATGACTATCAGCATATAGAGATCCTTTGTCAGGAAAAATTTCGTCAACAATAGCAGGCTCCTCCGGAATGGTCAATATTCGCACCGGTTAAGGTTTGCTTTTTTGCTTCAATCAAGTAAAATGCCAGCCAAAAGGAGCTTGCCATGCACCTCAGGGAAGAGCAGATCCAGCGACTTGGAGAGAAGATACTTAACGATCTGGTCGTTGCCGAAGAGGTTGTGTTCAAGGGGGAGAGGGGTGCAGCCCTTGCCGCGATAAAAAGTGCCATAAGTGCAGACCTCCAGGCGGAGGAGGCTCTTGAACGCGATGCCGAGCGTATCCTTCAGGAAAACCTTGTTGCCCTGGGACGCGGAGCAGTAGAGATCGACCGTCACAAGATGCTGCGGATGATAAAAGAGAAGCTGGCTAAAGACAGACAGATCGTTTTGTAGCAGCCAGTTACGGATCTCCCTTTTATCGCGCTCTTATTGAGTCCCCTGGATTCTATCTCCGTTCCTCAGACAGGAGTCATATATGAATATTTCCGAAGACCGCATTTCCCATATCGCCCATAAGGTGATCGACAAGCTCTGGAGGAGCGATCTTGTCGATTTCCCGGACGAGCCGAGATCTTTGCAGAGAGTCAAGGCATCCATAGCAGACTTTTTCACTGCGACCGAGGAGATCGACCAGGCTGTACGTCGCAAGCTTGCTTCCTATTCACAGGCAAAGGTCCCGGGTAGTCGCGAATGGGAGATCATGTACCGGAAGTTTTACGATGAAGAGGCTGCTAAAAGGAGATGAGGATGTTTATGACCGCCAGCAAAAATCCCTGCCTTGCAGCGCTTTCACTTCTGCTGCTTCTGCTGCTGCTTTCCGGATGTGCACCCGGTAATATACGGACCTCCCAGGCATTCTCCATAGCAACAAATCAGACGATGGTCCCGATCCTCCCGTTTTCAAACACCCTTGTACCGGCAGCCTTCTCGGAAGCAGTATTCAACGATTTTGTAGACGACATGAACGAGACCCGGAGCAAGACCGGGTTTTCCCTGTTCGCCATTATAAAGGATGACCTCGATAAGGTAGAAAAAGTCCTGACTCCGGCGCATATATACATCAGCGGGGAGATATGGAGCTATATCGAGGATGCCGGCTGCTGCTCTACGGAACTCAGGGTGAAGTCAAGGCTCCGGATCTATCGTGTTACGTCGAGAGAGCTCCTCTGGGATGCTGAAATCCCTATGGACAGCTTTTTCGAGCACGATTTGTCCACCCTTGCCGTGGAGCGTGAAAAGCTTGGCAAACGACTCTCTTCCTCCATGTCGCAGATAACCATAAAAGCTCTTCAGGGTGCAAAACGGATAAACCTTGAGGAGTGAAGTTTTTCACATGCAGCCCCCCTCCTGCTTCATCGAAGTCGCTGTCCCGCTCCATCTGGAGCAAACCTTCACGTATAAACTTCCCCTGGATTTACAAGAGCGGGCAGTTCCCGGCCTTCGCGTGCTGGTCCCTTTCGGAAGGCGGACGGTAACCGGCTATATTCTTGGCGCTGCGCCCGTGTCAGCTGAGCTGAAGATAAAGGAGGTTCTGGAGCTCCTTGACACTGAACCGCTTTTTGCAGGTTCAGATCTGGAATTTTATCGCTGGATAGCCTCCTACTATATGCACCCGTTGGGTGAGGTCATAAAGACAGCCCTGCCACCGGGCCTTACCATAATGGGCAGACGCACGGCAGTGATGGCGGCAGATGGCTCGATCGTTTCAGAAGAGCTGCTTTCAAAGGGGACACGCTGCCGCAAAGAGCGCCACTTTATCGCTTCGGCTGAAGAAACTACTCAGGCTTTGAAAGGGCGGGCAGCAGAGATACTCGGTTTTATCAAGAGCGGCCAGGGGGTTTCAGCCGCTTCCGTCAGATCCCGTTTCGGTGACGCACACACACAACTGAAGCGCCTGCATGATCTCGGGCTGATACGGTCGGAGAATCGGGAGGTCTACCGGGACCCTTTTTCCCGGTCGGTGATCCAGAGCGATACCCCGCTTGCCTTGAACGCTTCTCAGGAAACAGCCATAGAGTCACTCAGGGAAGGGGTTGACGCGAAAGCGTTCAGACCGTATCTGCTGCATGGTGTCACCGGTAGCGGAAAGACAGAGGTCTACCTTCAGGCGATCTCCTATGCTCTCGAGAAGGGGAGGGACGCAATAGTCCTTGTCCCGGAGATCGCTCTTACCCCCCAACTTGTGGAGCGTTTCCGCCGACGTTTTTCATGTGGTATTGCCGTACTGCATAGTGGCCTTTCAAGCGGGGAGCGATACGATGAATGGCGGCGCATCAGACGGGGCGAAGCACGGATTGCCATTGGTGCCAGGTCCGCCATTTTTGCTCCGGTCAGAAATCCGGGAATCATAGTAATCGATGAAGAGCATGAGGCAACGTACAAGCAGAGTGACGGGCTGCGTTACAATGCCCGTGATCTTTCGCTCGTTCTCGGGAAACAGCATCGGGCGGTGGTCCTCCTCGGTTCTGCGACCCCTCTGGTCACGACGTTCCATGCTGCCAGAACCGGAAGGATAGCCGAACTCACTCTCGGCTCCAGGGTGAATGACCGGCCTATGCCTGACACGCTTCTGATCGATGGCAGGGGGCGAAAAGGGACAGCGCTCTCACCGGAGCTGACAAAGGCTCTCACTGACAACCTTGCCAATGGAGGCCAGTCAATGCTGCTGCTCAATCGCAGGGGCTTTGCGACCTGGCTTGAATGCCGTGACTGCGGGCATACGCTCCGCTGTCCGAACTGCAGCGTCACCCTCACCTATCACCAGCAGAAAAAACGCCATATCTGCCATTACTGCGATCATTCAATTCCTGCACCCTCGTTATGCCCTGAGTGCAAAGGGGGCGAGATCGGACTTTTCGGACTCGGGACTGAACGTCTGGAAGAGGAGGTCTCTGCCCTGTTGCCGGATGCCCGGGTCGCACGTATGGACAGGGATACGACGAGCGGCAGGGGAGGACATTCCCGGATACTCAAGAAGTTTGAAAGCGGCGGAACGGATATCCTCATCGGGACACAGATGATTGCCAAGGGGCATGATTTTCCCGGGGTCACACTGGTCGGGGTTGTCTCTGCGGATACGGCACTGAATATTCCGGATTTTCGCGGGGCGGAACGGGGGTTTCAGCTCGTCAGTCAGGTGACCGGGCGTGCAGGGCGAGGTGACCAGCCAGGGAAGGTGCTTGTCCAGACAATGAATCCCGGGCACTTTGCCTTGGTGACAGCGGCTTCTCATAATTATGAAGCGTTCTACGATGAGGAGCTTGCTGAGCGCAGCGATGCCGGATACCCGCCGTTTTCCCACCTTGTGGCGATCCATTTCTCCGGCAACTCTTCACAGCTGGTTGAAAAAGGGGCAAAAGCTGCGGCTGATTTTTTAAGGGAGCTGAGGCAGAAGAGGGGTTGGAGCATGGAGATCCTGGGGCCTTCAGCAGCGCCCCTCGGGATGATCCGGGGACGCTACCGTTGGCAGATCCTTCTCAAATCGAGCAGGAGAGCTGAATTGCACCGGCTTGTGCAGCAGTTCAGGGGAGAGCATTCACCCCATTCGACGGTGCGGATGGCTATAGACATAGACCCGATGGAGCTTCTCTGAGAAAATATGTGAATCCGTGACGGTCAGAGCCGAAACGAACGGAAACAGCCGGGGCTAAACGCCGCGCATGTCATAGCTATCGGTTATGCCGGGTGATCCCTGCCCCGTACGTACAACGCATGGAAACCGCCAAAAGCATAGGCGTTGCAGTGAGGAGCGCTCTTACCGTCACGTATTAAGAAAATTGTTCATAACAGTTATTGACGCGGTCAAATCTTACCAATATACTCCTGAAAAACGTTTGCATTACAATCTGGCTACTATCATTTCACTCATCGGAAATCATGCAGCATGAACAGAAAGGGGGATCTAATCATGCAGAATGTCAACACCTTGGGGAAGAACGGGCACACACCTTTGATGGATGCGGCCAAAGAGGGTGATCTGGAAACGCTTTCAAATCTGCTCCGTCAGGGAGCGGATGTAAACAGCAAGAGCAACAAAGGAAAAACGGCGCTTCATTATGCGTCGGCATACGGTCATGTAGAGGTCGTCAAGCAGCTTGTTACCGAGGGTGCAGAGTTGGATGCCCGTGACAGAGACTGGCATACCCCGCTTATGCTGGCAGCCATATACGGCTGCAACCATACGGTCCAGGCGCTTATCATCAACGGTGCCGATGTCCATGCAAAAACCCTTACCGGCAATACCCCGCTTGTTTATGCCGAGAACAACAGCCATCCCCTTGCAGCAGCTCTTCTGAAAAAAGCCCAGCGGCCAAAAGACAAAGCTGCCTGATCCCGCTTCACAATCTATCTCAGGGGGAGAAACCCGGTTTTCTCCCCCTGAACGTTGCTCCACCATTTTCGGAGTCGTTATGAACCGCCTGCCCGCTTGTGCCTTCTCCCTTATTCTTTGCGCCATGATCATTGTTGCACTCCCCGCACGATCTCCGGCAGGCACGCCGCCACGCTCCTGTGTTGTTAAAGAGGTGGTAAAAGGGGGGATTTATGTGTACCTCCGCTGCCTGGAAAAGGATAAGGATATCTGGCTTGCTACAGTGGCACGGGCGTTCACGGTTGACGAGGTGATCTCCTTTGTCGATGCGCCTCCAATGATCAACTTCTTCTCGCAACAGCTTGAACGCACCTTCCCGGAAGTGATCCTTACGGACATCCTCCCACCCGAGCCGAAGAAAAAATAGGCCCTCTCCTACTTCCTGTTTTTCCTGCTGTCGCTACGGAACTGTTGTAGTTAAAATAGCCGCTCCTGATATGGCCCCTGATGTTGCTGTAATTATCGAGGTGCCTATAGTAACCCCACTAGCAAGTCCTCTGACAATAGCAATATCATCAGTAGCGATTGGGGTTGTCAGTGACTGGACCTCCGACAGTGCCTGTTGCACCTTATCGAAGTCGGAAACATAATCCGCACCCCCTCCAAAATAATAATTGCTTGCCTTCAGGAACGCTGCAGACACGTTATCTATTTGCCAGAAAGCTCCCGTATCTCCAAGTTTGGTGCGTTTGACAATATCATTGAATTGCTTTCGAGCCTCGGTAAGCTTACTTTCCGGTGATAATGCGCCTAAATCGCTAAGTATCAGCATGTTAGTGTATGCACGTAAGCAAGCGAGTGCGATGGCATTTTCAGTGACTGCGGCAACATCATGGAATCCGAGCGCACCTATCTCCAGAAGTGCGCTTTTTACTGTTGAAAAATCGGTAAAGTAAGCAACGCCCGATGCGTTGTATTGTCGGCTCAAAGTAAGAAATTTAGTTGATATACTCTGCATTGCTCCAATAGCATTGACATCAAGTTGTTTTGCTAGCATGAAAATATCATTGAATTGTGTGCGGGCTTCTGCCAGTTTATCTGCTGGTGACAATGGGGATAAATCGCTAAGTAGTATTGAGTTGATCGGCAAGGGGCTATAAGCGCGTAACTTGTCAAGAGAGCAGGGGTTCACTGAAGTCCAGATAGCTTCGATAGAGATCACTGAAGATGTGCCGTCACTATACTGCGCTGTTGCCACGAACTGCTGGGTCATTCCATATGCAATGGACGAGTTTGTTGGCGAAACTGTTATTAAAGTGAGAGTTACTGATTTGGGGGGATTGGAAACTGCAATGTATCCCCCAGAGATCATTCCATATTTAACCAGTTCAATTGTTCGCTGTCTGTGAAACTTAAGTTCCTGCTCTGAATAAATCTTAGTCGTCTTTCCAGAAGAATACTCCGTATGGACCTCATCATGACAATTGGGACAGAGTGGGATGCCATTCTTGATATCGTCAGTTCCGCCTTTTTCCTTCGGTTTGATGTGATGGACCTGAACTCTATGAAGTAATCCGCAGATGCAGCACCTACGCCCACAATCAGCAAGCAATTGATCTGTTTCCTTCTTGTCAAATCCCATCAAAAACACCTTCTTGCTCCCCAAGAACAGATTCAAGGATTATTCTAATTTCCTCCCAGTTGAAGCTTTGCTTATCTGACTCAAGAAACTGATTAGAAAGAACGGTGAGCAAAGATTGACGCCGCTCTCTTTCATCGTCGCGAACTCTTATCTTCTGCAATGCTTCCTGAATAATTTGGGCAGCAGTATTTCCTATATTGCTTACAAGGCGATTTTGCATTCCAAACCACAATCCTGACTCATGCACATCAATGAACCCATGCATTAACTCTTCTAGATAGTGTCTTTGTTTGACGCTTAGGTATTGCGTTTTCTTGAGATGGTGCTTTTGCTCTTCCTCTTCTATCAAGGTTAACGAATGCAGGTAAGTGTTTCTACGTTTATGAATTTTTCTAGCATTTTCAATTTTGATGAAATAAGCACTGATTCCGCGAAAATTATCTTCCGTATTGCACCTAGATATTTTAGTCAAAAGCCCTAACCGCTGCTTGTGATTCATTCCGGCTAAAATTATTTTTTGAGCTTTAGGATTACCTTTCACACAGGCACATAGGAGGTCTCTGGTATTAACCTCAATGAGAGCATCTAATAAGCATAATGCTTCCATATGTAAACCTGCCTTCAAAAACATTCTGCACCTTTGCAAGGCGTAATCATATGGATGTATGGCAGAATTTTCAGACTCTGACATTTGTAGCAATTCTGCGTTTTCTGAGTACCATTTTCCACTCAAACCAAAACTATGCTTCCCCTGCAAGCCAAAAGCTCCAAGACAACAGGTTCCATCCTCAAGCCTATTAAGAACGATGGTTTCTTCGTATATCTTCCATTTATCTATGTATCCAATTGGAAGTC
>VFJK01000152.1 GCA_009886125.1 Geobacter sp.
AACCCCAAGCCGCACCCTGGCGGGCCAGAGCCTTGCAGCAAGGCTATCACTCAAGTATCGTCCTTCCCCTCAAGGACGAAAGCACAGAAACGTTCGGTATTCTCAACATCTATTCTGCTAAGCCCAACTCCTTCAATACAACCGAAATCCGCCTCCTGGAAGAACTGTCACGCGATCTGGCATTCGGCATCATGGTCCTGCGCGCCCGCACCGCCCGCAAGGAGATCGAGTCAGACCGGCAACTGCTCGCTCAGCGCCTGCGCGACCATCAGTTCTACACTCGCTCCCTGTTCGAATCCAACATTGACGCGATCATGACCACCGATCCGCGCGGCATCATAACCGATGTCAACAAGCAGATGGAACTGCTCACCGATTGCACGCGCGACGAGTTGATCGGCTCCCCTTTCAAAAACTACTTCACCGATCCGGAGCGGGCCGAGGCGAGCATCAAACAGGTACTGAACCAAAAAAATGTCTTCAACTACGAACTCACTGTATGCACCAGGGACGGCAAGGAAACTGTGATCTCCTGCAATGCGACCACCTTCTACGATCGTGACAGAAAGCTGCAGGGGGTGTTTGCCGCTGCGCGTGACGTCACCGAGCGCAATATTCTGGATAAAGCGCTGAAGGAAAAGAACGTTGAACTCGAAGCCGTCAATAAGGAGATAGAGGCCTTTTCCTACTCGGTCTCCCACGATCTTCGCTCCCCTCTGCACGCCATCGACGGCTTCTCGCGCAAGCTGCTCGTCGGCTATGGCGAACGGCTCGACGACGAAGGGCGACGCCTGCTCCAGGTTGTGCGCGACAATGCCCAGCGGATGGGAGAACTGATCGACAACCTGCTCGCCTTCTCGCGCATGGGCCGCAGCGAGATAATTCTGCAGACGCTGGACATGGACGCCATGGTCAATAGCGTGGTCGAAGAGTTGCGTGCGGCCGCACCTGACCGCTCTATCGAGTTTGCACTTTCGCCTTTGCCGCGCGCTCTCGGTGACGTCGCCATGATGCGGCAGGTCTGGGTGAACCTGCTCAGCAATGCCGTCAAATTCACCCGGAAGCGCTCGACCGCGCACATCGAGGTCAACGGCCGGGAAGAGGGAGGGGAACTCCACTACTGGGTCAAGGACGATGGTGCCGGTTTCGACATGCAGTATGCCGATAAACTGTTCGGCGTTTTTCAACGCCTGCATCGTCAGGACGAATTCGAGGGAATCGGCGTCGGTCTGGCCACAGTCCAGCGCATCCTGCACAAACACAACGGCCGCATCTGGGGCGAGGGCACACCAGACGCCGGCGCTACCTTGCACTTTGCCTTGCCAATGCCGTCGCCGGAAAAACAACTGATTTGAGGAGATGCTCATGAATGCTATTGAAAAGGAATTGCAGATTCTGCTGGTGGAAGATAACCAGGACGATGCTGAAATGACGATGGATGCGCTGCAGCAGTCCCGTCTGGTCAACAAGATCCACTGGGTCAAGGATGGCGCCGAAGCCCTCGATTTTCTCTTCGGCCATGGCAGTGACTCGGCTGCGGAAATCAAGCGGCTGAAGCTGGTGCTTCTCGATCTGCGGCTGCCCCGTGTGGACGGTCTTGATGTGCTGCGCGCCATGCGCGCCGACGAGCGGACGCGGCTGATGCCGGTGGTGGTGCTGACCTCGTCCAACGAGGAGAGCGATATTGTGGGCGCCTACGACCTTGGCGCCAACAGTTATCTGGTGAAACCGGTTGAATCCGAGGCATTCATGACATCGGTGGGTCAACTGGGGCTCTACTGGATGCTGCTCAAGAGAACGCCGGGGGAAACAAAATGAACTCTGCTCATTCAGAACATCAACTCACTATGGACCTGATCATGGTTGAGGATTCGGCAGTGGATGCCGAACTGATAACCGATGCTCTGAAGGAAGCGGGCTTGATAGTTACGGTGCGGCGGGTGGAGGACGAGCAGGGCTTCAGCGCCGCTCTCAAAAAGCGCCTGCCTGACGCTATCCTCTCCGACTGGACGCTGCCGGATTTTTCCGGTCGAAGCGCTCTTGCGATCGCCGCCGGATATTGTCCGGATATCCCTTTCATTTTTGTATCCGGTACTATTTCGGAAACCTCTGCACTGGAAGTCCTGCGCGAGGGGGCGATTGATTACGTCTTCAAGCATCAAATGCAGCAGCTTGGACCTGCGCTTGAACGCGCTCTTAAGGAGGTCAGAGGACAACGCGCACTGCGGGAGAGTGAACACCGACTGCGCACCCTGCTGGATTCGATCCCTGAGTTGATATGGCTAAAAAACACGGACGGTGTTTACCAATTTTGTAACACGACATTTGAGAGTTTATTAGGTGCCAAAGAAGCGGATATTGTCGGCAAGACAGACTATGATTTTTTCGATAGCGAGATGGCCGACATCTTTTGTTTTCATGATCGTATGGCTATGGTTGCGACCACGCCGAGGAGAAACAGTGAATGGGTCACTTTTGCAGTGAATGGCAGGCGCGCCCTGCTGGATACCTTGAAGACGCCTCTGTTCGATACCAAGGGGAATATCGTGGGCATTCTGGCTACCGCCCGAGACATCACAGAGCATTATAACCTTGAACAACAGCTGCGGCATTCCCAGAAGATGGAGGCGATCGGGACTCTTGCCGGAGGGATTGCCCATGACTTCAACAATATTCTCAATGTGATTATGGGATACAGCACCCTGGCCATAGAGAGGATGGAAGAGGATAATCCTTCAAAGGAACTTATAAATGAGGTGCTCATTGCTGCGGAGAGAGCGGTAACTCTCACCAGGAGGCTGCTTGTTTTCAGCAGGAAAGATATCGTTGACGTTAAGCCCGTTAACGTTAATGAAATCATCCTGAACCTTCAGAAAATGCTTATTCAGATCGCCAGAGAGAGAATCGCTTTAGAATTTCACCTTGCTGACATCCCTTTCATAGTGCAGGCCGACACAGGACAGATAGAGCAGGTACTGATAAACCTCGTTTCTAATGCAAAAGATGCAATGGAGGGTGTGGGAGAGCTGTCAATATCCACCGGACTTGAGATGCTGGATGATGAATTTGTCGCATCATATGAATATGGAAAATCCGGAAGATATGCACTGATCAAGGTGACTGACAGCGGTAGCGGGATGGATGCCGAAACTCAAAAAAGTATATTCGAACCGTTTTTCACGACGAAAGATGTTGGTGTCGGCACCGGTCTTGGTCTGGCGATTTCCTACGGGATCATCAAGCAGCATAACGGCTACATTACAGTAGAGAGCGAACCGGGACAGGGATCGGTATTCAAAATATATCTGCCTCTCTGTGAAGAAGCTGAAACTCCGGACATCAAGATCAAGGCAGTAGGCCCTGTCAAGGGTGGCAAGGAGACGGTGCTTCTGGCAGAAGATGATGCTTCCCTGAGACAATTGGCACAGACAATTCTTGAATCCTTCGGTTACTCTGTTATCGATGCAGTAGACGGAGAAGATGCGATTGCTAAATTCATGGAATCAAAGGACCGTATCAGCCTGGTCCTGCTTGATATGATCATGCCGAAAAAATCCGGGAAAGAGGTCAGCGAGGCGATCAGAAAAGTCTCACCCCTGATAAAAATACTCCATACGAGCGGATATCCCCTGGACAGCACGAGTGCCGATGATCAGATCGAGCATTTTGACTTCATTCATAAACCGTATCAACCGTCAGATTTATTGAAAATGGTGCGGGAGATTCTGGACAGGGATCCACCAGGGGTCTTCGAAAAGGAGACCAATCCATGAATAGCTATCTGCGATATCAGATCCTTATCTTCGCCATTATTCTGATTGCGGGATCTGTTTTATATGGCGCTGCTTCCGCGAGTTCCAAGGAAACCATTACTATTACCGGAACAGGGTCGAGTATAGGTGCCATGCAACTTTTGGCGAAAGGTTTTCATAAGAAGCACCCTGCTGTAACAGTCAAGGTGCTCCCCAGCATCGGGAGTACAGGGGGGATCAGGGCGGTACATGATGATAAGATCGAAATCGGGCTCTCCTACCGTACCCTGAAACCGGAGGAACGCAGTGAGAAAATTATCGAAGAGCCCTATGGTCGCACCCCCTTTATCTTCGGGGTACAGGATTCAAATCCGATAAAAGGTCTCACCCTGGCGGAAATAGAAGAAATATTTGCAGGAAAGCGCAAAACCTGGCCTGATGGAACACCCATAAGACTTGTTCTTCGTCCGCTTAGTGACGGTTTTTCGGCATATCTGGCAGGAATCAATCCCGGCTTGAAGTCAGCGTCCGAGAAGGCCCACTCGATTCCCGGTGTGTTTGTCGGCAACACGGATCAGGATGCAGCCTTGCAAATCGAGAAGACGCCCGGTTCATTCGGTACAACCAGCTTGAGTCTCGTCGCAGCAGAGAAACGAAAGATCAGAGCTATCTCCGTCAATGGTGCAGTTCCGACGCTTGCCAATGTCTCCAGCGGCACATATCCCTACGCCATGACATTGTATCTGGTCTACAAGAAGGATAAATACAGGGGTGCGGTTAAAGACTTTATTGAATTCATTTTTTCCGGGGAGGGCAATAAAATTCTCTCCGCTAACGGCCATGCGACGTTACAGCGGATCGAGGAAAAGTGATGTGACGTATGCCTTTTAGATCCCTTCTAGTCCAATCGCAATCAAAAGAAACAATCACGAAGCTCATGAGCGTGCTCGGCGCTCTTACAGCCTGTGCTATTGCATTTGCACTACCGGGCATATATTACGTTATTTCAATAAACAAGACAAAACAGACACATACGATAGAAGCCGCCTTTATCGCAAAATCTGTTGAAACTATCATCCAGGCCAGACCGGATCTGTGGTTATACGAGAGCATACGGTTGACGGAACTTGTCTCACAACCGTTGCTCAGTCTGCATGATGATGAACGGGAAATTCGCGATACGGCGGGAAAGCTTGTCGCGAAAAATAATATCACCGTACCACGGCCGATAATCTTGATTTCAGCACCATTATTTGACTCCGGACGACCTTCCGGTTCAATCGTCGTAAGAACTTCCATCCGGACAATAGTGATCAACACAGCCATATCGGGGATTCTCTCTGCCCTTCTCGGTGGTCTGATCTACTTTATTTTTCGCATCTATCCGCTCAGGAAGCTTGATAACACCCTGGAGGATTTGTATCAGGAAAGGGTCAAGTCTCTTAAAACTCTCTATGCCATTGGCGATGGGGTTATTTCTGTTGACTACCAGGGGAAGATCCAATTCATAAACCGGATAGCAGAAGAACTGGTCGGGATGGATAGCGCCCAAGTGGTGGGGCGACAGCTGGAAGAAGTTTACGCAGTGCGTCAAAGCCAGGATAACCCTGTTGGAGATTTTGGAGAAAAGGAGGTTATCCTTACCGGCAAGGGGGGGGGCGAGTTCCCTATCGAAGAGATCCGCACAAAACTATCTGAAATAGAAGGTGATGAAAGCGGGGTTGTCATTGTCTTTCGCGACATTACCGAGCGCAAGCAGGCAGAGGCGGAAAGGGAGAAATATACCCATGAACTGCAGGACGCCCTTGCCAATATCAGGACGTTGAACGAGATGCTCCCCATATGTGCGTCATGCAAGAAAATCCGGGACGACAACGGTTACTGGAGCCAGGTGGAAACATATATCAGCTCCCATTCTGATACCGTGTTCACCTCGGGTATCTGCCCGGACTGTGAAAAAGCCATGTATGCGAAACTGGAACAGCTTAAAAATGAAAACTGCTGAGATTACAACCGGTCAAATTCTTCCGGTTCTACAGAAGGGACTTTCGCCAGAGCTGCGTGAAATTTGTCAACAGCACCTCTGGCCGCACGCTCGGCAAGGTATGTTTCTGTAGTAAGAGCTGAAATTTTTTCGGCCACCGCCGAAGCAATAAACTGATTGAGCGATATATGATCTTCGCGGGCTATTTCACGGGCCATATTGTGAACAGAATCGGGAATGCGGACACTGATTGCGCTCATGCGTGCTCCTCCAGGTATTCAAGAAATGTTCGAGGGGTCATTACAGCAACCCCAAGCTTTGCTCCGTTTATAAAATCGGCTTCATTCCAGGTTACAATGATTGCATTGGCCTTGACGGCAAGCTCAAGAATAAAATCATCTCCCGGATCTTTCAGCACCGGTCGCCACAGGTAGAAAATCTTGTTCAAAACAGCTCTTGAACAGATAAAGTCAATGATGTCGTCAATTTCTTCTGTCGTCAGCAATCTGTTTTCTCGCTTCAGAACGGCTTCATATTCAGCAACTAACGTGGTGGAGAGATGCAACGTGAAACTTCCCTTTTCCACCATTGATAGCAGACGAAACGAAGCACCTTGAGAAGATCTGAGCGCAGAGACAAGAACATTGGTATCCAGAACAATATTGATTCCCATGAATGGTAGTATATGTGATACCAAAATGGCTGTCAATCCAATCATTTTTTGGAGCGCTATTTTTGATTCTCCCCTCCAGATCTCCCCCGTCATATGTTGAGGATACGCTAAATAAGACAGTTCCCCAAGACGAGTCCTCCTGTATCCGCCCGATTTTTTTTCAATTATAACCTGCAGAATCAGGCTGTTGTCCACACTGACCCGACCAGAAGCCACTGGCACGTTAGTTGCGATTTACCTTTCTGGCAGTATTGTTGATTTGCAGTATAACGGCATTAATTGTGGGATCAGTTACAAGGCTGTTCACTGTGAACAAAACAGATTTCACGCTATAACTTGGAGGCTTGATCATGGAAAAAATCAGACGGATTCTTGTTGTCAGCCGGATGAACCCGTACAGCCGCAAAGTCATCCTCTTCGGCGTTTCATTAGCGCGTAAGTATGAGGCGAAGCTCGTGGTTCTGCATCTTGTCTTTAATCCTGTTGAAACTACGGCAATGAACATGCCAGGGATGTTTCCCGGAGGTGAGTATGGTAATTACCAGATCATTCAACAGGCGGCAAAGAAGCAGCTGGATAAGGTCATCAAGCAGGAGATCCGGGTCGATTTCCCGATAAAGGAAGTCATTGGTGAAGGCGATAGTGTCGAAGAGATAACGGAGATAGTCGCAAGAGAAAAGATCGATCTGATCGTCATGTCAGCCCATGAAGAGGGACGCTTTGAACATGCGCTTTTCGGGGGCGAAAACGATGCCATAATCCGCAAAATGCCCTGCTCGATCCTGTTGATGAAGGATGAGCTTCAAAAGATGAAGACATAGTCTTACTGATACGTTCTCATACGTGCAGGATTGAATCCACGTTGATTGGATATCAGTTTGACAGGAGTGTATATGATGATGCAGACGGATGGATGGATGGGTGGTCTGGGAGGTGGAACGATGTTGATGTGGGCGGCACTTGCTGTCCTGGTCGTTGTCGTTGTCATCTATGCCAAGTTGTTCAAGAAGAAGTAAGGATACTATTGCCGACAGGATTCAACCTGGATTCGTCAGTTGGCGGTGCCCTTCGGCGCTCCAACTGCCCGAATTCTGTACTGCTAAGCTCATGGCTGCAGCAGATAAACTCACCCTGCGGGTTCAGACAATATCTGCTGCGGACGTTACATTTCGCTAAGCATTACGACGAATTGCGTGCAAGTCGCTTCTTCAGGACACCACGAACTGACGTTTTAAGATTCAAGGGGAAAAGATCACATGGATGCCGGGCCGATCTCACTCACATACCGCCGCTACGCACTGGGACTTCTTCTGGCGGTGAATCTGCTCAACTATATCGACCGGCAGGTGCTTTTCGCGGTATTCCCCTTGATCAAGAGTGATCTCAGACTCACCGATACGGCGCTCGGATTTCTCGGCAGTGCCTTCATGCTCAGTTACCTGCTGTTTGCCCCTCTTTTCGGTTGGCTCGGCGACCAGTGGAGCCGCACCAGGCTGGCTTCCGGAGGTCTGGTCATCTGGAGTCTAGCTACGGCTTTGGCAGGATTCGCCCCCGGTTACCGGACCCTTCTGGCAGCCCGGGCCACTGTCGGCATCGGTGAAGCGAGTTTCGGAACGGTTTCGCCAGGACTTGTCTCAGACTTTTTCCCGAAGGAACAGCGTGGCCGGATTCTTTCCTGGTTCTATGTCGCCATACCGGTCGGTAGTGCGCTGGGGTATCTCCTCGGCGGGGTACTCGGTCAGAGGTACGGCTGGCATACTGCATTTCTCCTGGTCGGTCTGCCCGGCCTGCTCCTGGCACTCCCCATCGCTCTGCTGCGAACCCCGCCTCGTGGTGGAGATGAAGCGTCGTCGCCGGCTCCTGAAGGTAATGCGTTTACAAGATATGCTGCACTGTTCAGAAACCGCTCGTTCGTATGGAATACCCTGGCTATGGCAGCGATGACCTTTGCCATTGGTGGTCTGGCACAGTGGATCCCATCATTCCTGCACCGCGTCCATGCTCTTGATGTTGCAAAGGGGAACACTCTTTTCGGTGCGACCACGGTAGTGGCGGGAATACTCGGTACTATGGCCGGCGGCTGGCTCGGTGACCGCTGGCAAAAGAAGAGCGGGAAAGGGTATCTGCTGGTCTCGGGCTGGGGGTTCATCATCGGTACCCCTTTTGCCGCGCTGGCTATTCTCGCTCCCAGCCTGTCCGTATGCATGGCAGCGATCTTTATTGCCGAGTTTTTTCTGTTTCTCAATACCGGGCCGCTCAATACCGTCATTCTGAACGTTTCCAACCCGTCAGTCCGGGCCATGGCTTTTGCGGTGAATATCTTCTTCATCCACGCGCTGGGGGATGCAGTTTCACCCTCCATCCTCGGCTGGCTGTCCGACCAGTGGGGTTTGCGGAGCGCTCTCCTGATCACGCCGCTGGCCATGGTGGTGGCCGGAGTGCTCTGTTTCATATGTGGCCGCTATGTTGTCCGGGATATGGCTCTGGCTGAGGGAGTTGAGTGAACAGGAAAATATGGGTACAACATCAATAAAAGGAGGAATCGCATATGAATACATCAATTCTGGTCAGACTGGCGCTTCTGCTTCTTTCGATCCTGATACTGTCGGGATGTCTTCTGATACCGGTACCGGTAGGCGACGGACCTGGAGGTCATGATAGAGGCCGTCATGAAGGACATAGAGATCGTCATTAGCTGTCGATGCATCAGAGGAGGAGTTCGCATGAAGCACCGGATACTGTTGTTACTTATCTGCCTGTTGGTTCTGCCTTTACAGGGCAATGCAGCAGAGGATGGCTACGGCTACCCGATACCGGGAGCATATGAAGCCACCATACTCGGGACTCCGGCAAAGCTCATGCCTGAGCTTCCTGTAAAGCCGAGCACCAGGCAACTCGTGCTCGATATCTTCCCGGACCGGAAAAAGCCTTCGATCTTCTATTACGATAATGGTCTGCGCTGCACATTCGCCTATCAGAAACAGAAAGCGCCATTGATCTTCCTGATTGCCGGAACCGGCGCCAGCGACCAGTCTTCCAAGCTTATGATCATGATGAAAGCCTTTTACAATGCCGGCTTTCATGTCATCACCCTGCCATCGCCCACCAATTCGAATTTTATCGTATCAGGGTCAAAAAGCCGCATTCCAGGAGATATGATCGATGATGCCGCCGACCTGTACCGGGCCATGGAGTCGGCCATGCAGAAAGTAGCCGGTGATATCGAGGTCTCCTCCTATTACCTCTGCGGTTACAGTCTGGGAGGGACACAGGCGGCCTTTGTCGCAAAAATGGACGAGGAGCGCCGTTCGTTCAAGTTCCGCAAGGTCCTCATGATCAATCCGACGGTAAGCATCTACAATTCGGCGGCAAGGATCGAGGAACTGATGAAGCAGATCCCCGGAGGGGGGAAGAAGCAGGGGATTTTCTTCAACAAGATGCTCTCCAAATTCAGCGAGTTCTATCGTTATGGTAATTTTGTCGCCATCAACGATGACTTTCTCTACTCGATCTATACAGAGAAATTATTCACCAAAGAAGAGACCGCCGGACTGATCGGACTCACCTACCGCATAAACCTGGCCGGCATGATCTTCTCCTCAGATGTGATGACCAACAGCGGCTATGTCGTGCCGAAAAACCGGGTATTGAAAATCACTGATTCGCTCTTCGACTATTTTCAGGTATCTACCCACCTGAGTTTTTTCGACTATTTTAACGAGTTTCTCTACCCCTACTTCCTGACGCTGCAACCCGGGCTTACCAAGCAGGCGTTCATCGACTCACTCAGCCTCAAGAGTATTGAAGCGTACCTGAAGTCGTCAGATAAATTCGGGGTGATGACCAATGAGAACGACTTTATCATCACGAAAGCCGAGCTTGACTATCTTCGACAGCTGTTCGGCGAGCGCGTCAAGGTCTATCCACGCGGCGGCCACCTGGGTAACCTCGAATACAAGGAAAACATGGCCTATATGGTGGCGTTTTTCACAGGAGGGATGCCATGAAGAGTGCTGCCCGATACCGGTCATGGAGGATACTGCTCCTGCTGATGCTTTTGCCGCTCCTTGCCGGCTGTGCGACGACCAGTGCAAGAACTCAGGCGGAAATCCCTGCAATGCATTCGATCAGCGAGTTCAGGGATCAGCATTTCGCAGAAGTGAATGATCCGCTGCAGGGATTCAATCGAAGCGTCTACCGCTTCAACTTCTATTTCGACAAATATCTTTTTCTCCCCGTGGTGAACAGTTACGAGTTTGTCACCCCGGTATTCATCCAGGAGCGGGTCTCCAACTTTTACAATAATATCGGGGAGGTCCGGAATCTTACCAACAGCCTGTTCCAGTTGAAGGGGCTCGAATCGGTGACAACCCTTGGCCGTTTCGTGACAAACAGTACCGTCGGACTCGGCGGGCTGTTCGATCCGGCCACCAGTTTCGGCATGGAGCGGCACGAGCAGGATTTCGGCAGAACCCTTGGGTATTGGGGAACTGCTTCCGGTCCTTATGTCGTGCTGCCTATCTTCGGTCCTTCCTCCCTACGCGACACCGGAGGTCTTGCCATCGATACCGGCATCAACTACGGGATCTACACGGCAATAGATCCGTTTGCAAGCACGGGTAACAGTCTGGCCATAACTGCCGGGATAAAAACTGTTGAAGCTGTTGACGAGCGGCATCAGCAGAGCTTTCGCTACCATGAAAGCGGCTATCCGTTCGAGTATTACATGGTCCGTTTCTTTTACCATCAGAAACGTGAGATCGAGATCAACAAGCCTCTTCCGGCGGAATGAGAGAATCTGTACAGAGCAACCGCTGAAGCTGGCAGGACTCGCTACGAGGCAGACAGTCACCCATTTCAAGGGATGCCTGTCTGCGTATAACTGTCGTGGAGAATACGTATGTTGCAGGCGATAAAGTCCTGGTCTAAAAGAGTGTGGAATTCAAGTTTATTTCGCTGGGGAGTCGGTATACCGTTTACCTTTGCCATGGCTCTCTATATCGCGTCCTATTTTTTTGATGAGCCTCTACGCCGCAATATGGAAAAGAACATCAACAGGGATTTAAAGGGTTATTCGGTACGGTTGCCGAAGGTACATCTCCAGTTGCTTGACCTCTCCCTGACACTGAAAGAGCTGACCGTTCTGCAACAGGCCCATCCTGATCCCCCCGTTGTCTCTATCCCCTATCTCAAGGCCAGTATCCACTGGAAAGAGATCTTCTCCGGGAAGCTTGTTGCCGAGTTCAAGCTGGATCGGCCGAAGATAAACATCAATCTTCTGCAGTTGCGCAGTGAAGCTGCCAACAAAGTTTCGCTGAAAGAGCGCGGTTGGCAGCAGGCGGTAGAAGAGATCTACCCACTCAAAATTAACAATCTGAAAATAAGCAACGCCAGCATCACTTATATCGATCAGGATCCGAAAAGACCTCTCGTCCTGAACCATCTGAATCTTCAAGCGATCAATATTCGCAACATCAACCTGCCCGATCAGGTCTATCCCTCGTCGTTCCATCTGGATACGGCAATCTTTGACAGCGGGCACGGCAGTATCGATGGCAAGGCAAATTTTCTCGGCAAGCCATATCCAGGCATAAAAGGGCGCATGAAGCTGGACAAGGTGCCCCTCGACTATTTTAATACGGTCAGTGCCCGTTCCAACCTCACTATCCAGGGTGGTGTGCTTGGGGCCTCCGGCAACGCCGAATATTCGCCAAAAGTGAAAATTGCTCATCTGGAAAAAATGGATATTGAAGGAATGAAAATAGACTATATCCATTCGCAGCGCACCGCTGTGGCAGAAAAAAAACGGGCGGTCGTCGTGGGAAAAAAAGCCAGGGAAATCAGCAACAAGTCCGGCCTGTTACTGCGTGCTGACCAGGTGAGCCTGACGGATTGCACCATTGGTATCATCAATGAAGCTGCGCGCAATCCGTACAGGGTATACTTTGCCGATACTAATTTGCAGCTGAGCAACTTTTCAAACCAGTTTTCCGAGGGACTGGCGAAGGCGCGTCTGACGGCGAAATTCATGGGGAGCGGCATCACAACGGCTTCCGGAAATTTCCGACCGGAAAAAGGGTCTCCTGATTTCGATCTCTTCATCAAAATTGAGGATACCAGGTTGACGGCGATGAACGACCTGCTGCGTGCCTACGGGGATTTTGATGTTTCTGACGGGATCTTTTCCCTTGTCACCGAGTTACATGTGAAGAATGATGCCATTTCCGGCTATATCAAACCGTTCTTCAGGGATGTGCAGGTCTATGACCGGCGCAGGGATAAGAGCCGCGGCATCTTCCATGAAATGTACGAGATGATGGTCGGCGGGGTCGCCGGGCTTCTGGAAAACCGGTCGCGACAGGAGGTTGCCACCAAGGCCACTATCGCCGGTTCGCTGAAAAATCCGCAAACCAGCACCTGGCAAATTGTTGCCGGCCTCATCAGGAACGCATTTTTCAAGGCAATTCTACCCAGCTTTGAAAAGAAAGTAACGGGAACAGCCAAACGCTGAGCCGCAGTCTGAGCGGCCGCCCCGCCATGCCGACTCTGATCCTTCGACTTCTTAATCTTTGCGAGCTCTTGAGCCTTTTCCCGGTAAGGTAACTGCAGCAACCCGTCACATATGCCAGTTATGTCAATCAAGACGGATTTTTGCTGTCGGCCAGCCCTTTCAGCTGTCCTTACAGCATTCCATTTAAATAATCATATCAGTCTGTTGCGTTATTATGAATTTGTAGCCTGCTACTGGCACGTTAGTTGCCATTCTACCCTTTAGCAGAGCATTGCTCAGTCGTGCCGTCTGCTGCATCCGGGCAGTAACACCAGCCCTTATCAACTGGATGAGAGCGTGAACGAAACCGTTTTATACAGTAAGCAGTAGAAAAAATTCAACCTTACTACAGGAGAAAATACCATGAAACCGAGTACAAAGGACCAGGCGGAAGGGACATTTCATAAAGTGAAGGGTGCTGTCAAGGAAGCTGCCGGAAAACTGAGTGATGACCCGAAGTTGGAAGCTGAAGGAGTCGACGAAAAAATTGCCGGCAAAGTCCAGCAAAAGATCGGCCAGGTTGAGAAGGTATTGGGAAGTTAGACGACTCTTGTCAGTGCTGGAGGCCTTCAGGCTCCAGCCTGACAACCTGTATGCAAAGGATCCGTAATGGGAATCGATAAGGACAAGAGCATGTCAAGTGCAGCCGTTGAGTTGCGCCGCCAGGCGGAAGAGCGGTTGCGTGTGAAGAGTGCTGCCTTGACTCCAATCCGTACCAACGAAGAGTCGCAAATACTCCTCCATGAACTTGAAGTCAATCAGATCGAGCTGGAGATGCAGAATGAAGAGCTGCGCCGGGTACAGGAGGACCTCGAGCTGTCGCGGAACAAGTATGCCGAACTATATGATTTTGCGCCGGTAGGCTATTTCACCTTTGATCTGCATGGAGTCATCCGGGAGGTCAATCTTACCGGCGCGCAACTGTTGGGAGTTGAGCGCGGATTACTGACAGATGAACCTTTTGCACTGTTTATTGATGATGTTGACGGAAAAAATATTTTTACGCAGCATCTCGCAACTGTTTTGCACAACCAGGGAATACAGCGCTGTGAAATCAGGCTTACCGGACAAAGCGGGGCGGTGATCCATGCCCGACTGCAGAGTGTTGCTTTTGCCGCCAGCGAAAGCAAAGACGGCTATATCCTTTCTTCGATAGTTGACGGCACGGCTGCCAAGCAGCTTGAGACTGAAATCCAGGATGCCAGGGAATATGCTGAAAGTATTATCGAAACCATGCGCAGGCCGCTGGTCGTACTGAATGCCGAATTTCAAGTGCTCTCAGCTAATCCGAGCTTTTACTTCACATTTAAAGTAACACCTGAAGAAACAATTGGTAAGAATCTACAGGATCTAGGTAACAGGCAGTGGGATATGCCAGAGTTGAGACACCTCCTGGAAGGGATTCTCCAGGATAACAGCGGATTCAACAGCTATGAAGTCGAGCATGATTTTCCCGGTATCGGCCGCAGAATCATCCTGCTCAACGCCCGGCGGATATTACGGAAAAATATCAGCTCGCATATCATTCTTCTGGCGATGGAAGACATAACTACCAGAAGGCAGGCGGAAGAGGCTCTGCTGAAAACAGGGGCGCTGCAGAGTGCGATTTTCAACAGTGCCAATTTTTCGAGTATTGCCACTGATGCGCGAGGGGTCATCCAGATCTTCAACGTCGGTGCCGAGCGGATGCTCGGCTACTCCGCCGCCGAAGTGATGAACAGAATCACCCCGGCCGACATTTCCGATCCCCAGGAGGTAATCGCCCGCGCCGAGGCTCTCAGCATAGAACTCGAAACCCCGATCAAGCCAGGCTTCGAGGCACTGGTATTCAAGGCATCACGGGGCATCGAGGACATCTACGAGCTGACCTACATTCGAAAGGACGGCAGCCGTTTTCCGGCAGTCGTCTCGGTAACGGCCCTGCGCGACGAACAGAACACCATCATCGGCTATCTGCTGATTGGTACTGATAATACCGCGCGCAAACAGGTTGAAGCGGAACAGAGGCAGCTCAGTCAGAGCCTGCGCGATCATCAGTTCTACACACGCTCCCTGTTTGAATCAAATATTGATGCGATCATGACCACCGATCCGTCCGGCATCATCACCGATGTCAACAAGCAGATGGAGGTACTGACCGGCTGCACGCGCGATGAACTGATCGGTGCGCCGTTCAAGAACTACTTCACCGATCCGGATCGGGCCGTGATGAGTATCAGGCTTGCACTGAGTGAAAAGAAAATAACCAATTACGAACTGACCGCTCGTGCCCGGGACGGCAAGGAAACAGTGGTCTCCTTCAACGCAACAACCTTCTACGACCGGGACAGGAAGCTGCAGGGGGTCTTTGCCGCAGCGCGTGATATCACTGAGCGCAAATCTCTGGACCGGGTGCTGCAGGAAAAGAATGTCGAACTGGAAGGGGCCAGAGCGGTAGCTGAAAAAACCAATTTGGCAAAATCAGACTTCCTTTCCAATATGAGCCATGAACTGCGCACGCCGCTCAACTCGGTAATCGGTTTTTCCGAGGTGCTGCAGGATCAGCTGTTCGGCCCGATCAACAGCAAGCAGCAGGAGTATCTGCAGAACATTCTTACCAGCGGCAAACACCTGTTGTCGCTGATAAACGACATCCTTGACCTCTCCAAGGTGGAGTCGGGCAAGATGGAACTTGAGCTCATTGATTTTTCTTTGCGTGAATCTCTGGATGCCTCGCTGATGATGCTCCGGGAAAAGGCGCTGAAAAACGGGATTGCCCTCAAAATGGAACTTGCTCCGGAAGTCGATGTACGTATTCAGGCAGACCAGAGGAAGCTGAAGCAGATCATGTTCAACCTGCTTTCCAATGCGGTCAAGTTTACTCCGGCCGGCGGGACGGTGGATGTGGAGGCAGTGAGAGACGGCGGTTTCATTCAGATAACCGTAGCGGACACCGGTTTGGGCATCAAGAAGGAAGATATCCCGAAGCTCTTCCAGACTTTCACCCAGCTGGAATCTGTCTATACCAAAGAATATGAGGGGACCGGCCTCGGCCTGGCGTTGACAAGGCGGCTCGTTGAACTGCATGGGGGCAGAATCTGGGTAAAAAGTCTGTTCGGCATGGGGAGCAGGTTCAGTTTCACCATTCCCCTTCTTCAGTCGGCCAGCAATGAGCCCCCTGCCATCCGGTCGACTGCCATTCACGGAAAAGGCTCAACTGTTTTGCTGATTGAGGATGAACCGCTGACACTGGACGCTCTGGAAAACGCTCTGCAGTGCAGCGGCTACCGGGTACTCCGGGCTGATGACGGGGCGAAAGGTTTTGAGATGGCCCTGCATGAGTCACCCGATCTGATTATTCTTGATCTGATCATGCCGGGCATGAACGGCTTCGATATTGCCGACCAACTGTTCAGCGCGAACCCTGACACTGCCATGAGGATTCTGGTCTTGACTGCGATGCATCTCTCTGCTGCTGATCGGGAGCGACTGGCGGGAAAAGTCTGGCGGATTGCTGAAAAAGGGAGTCTGTCAACCCATGAGTTGATCAATCTGGTGGAAGATGCCGTAAGCCTTGTTCACGGGAGCTAACCCTATGCCACACAGGATTTTGATCGTTGAAGACAATGAGAACAATCGCATACTTTTCAGGGATATTCTGACCTTTCACGGCTACGAGATTGCAGTGGCCTCTGACGGGATGGAAGGGGTGGCTCTGGCCAGGGAACTATTGCCGGAAGTGATCCTGATGGATATCCAGATGCCGGATATGGATGGCATGGCTGCCTGTCGCATTCTTAAGGGGGACCCGCTGACCAGCGGGGTGAAAATCATCGCCCTGACATCTTTTGCCATGCGGGGAGATCAGGAAACTTTCCTTGCAGCTGGATTCGACGGGTATCTTTCCAAGCCGATCGATACCCGGGAATTGCCGCTGATCGTTAAAGGACTGCTTGAACAGGAAATGAATGGCGCGTGAAGCGGCCAATGCCGGTTGCATAACCGGACTGCTCTCCAGATATCTGCCCTAAGGTGAGATTAAATGAACAGCTTGAAGCCAAAGATACTTTGCGTCGATGATGAACCTCTAAATCTTCAGCTGTTGGATGCCATACTCACTCCGCGCGGTTTTGAAGTAATCAAGGCAGTGGACGGTCATGCCGCCCTGGAGCGGATCAAGTCGGAGCAGGTAGACATAGTGCTGCTGGATGTGATGATGCCGGGGATGGACGGTTTCGAGGTCTGTCGCCGGATAAAGTCCGACGTTGATCGCGGCAATATCCCTGTCGTCCTGATTACTGCATTAGCTGACCGGGAAAACCGCATCCGGGGGATCGAGGCCGGAGCAGAGGATTTTATCACCAAGCCGTTCGACATTGCTGAAGTGCTGGCCAGGATCAAGATGCTTCTGCATGTCAAGATGCTGAATGACCGCCTTAATGCTGCCTACCACAACATAGCCCGGCTAAGTGCTTTCGGCGAACATATCATCACAAATTTTGATCCGGTCAATTTCGATTTCATGGAAAAGATTGACAGCATTGTGCAGCAGATTATCAGGAACAGGCTTGATCTTATCGACAGTCCCCAGATCGTCGTAATCGGTATGGTTGATCAGGCGGGAAGCTGTCAGTGGCTGCGCTATGACTCCATTGATACGGAAATAGACAGAAGCGTCATCGGCTTGAATCTTGACCAGAAACATGCCTTCTCTGCCAGCATGACGCCGATAGTGGTTTTTTACAATGAATCAGACGCGGACCTGGCAGCATCAGCGCTTGTCGAAGAGCTCAAAAAAAACCGGATCCCGGTTTCCAATATTGTCCGCTATTCAAATGATAAATTCTGTTTTTTAGCGCTGAATTACGGTCGGGAAGTCACCATCCACGATGCAACGGTGTTGAACAGTGTCGTCATGCAGAGCCTGTTTCTGCGCTCCCTCGCCTTGCAGGTCAGGGACACGGAATCTGCGTTCGAGTACACGGTCTTTGCTCTTGCCCGGGCATCTGAGGCAAATGACGAGGATACCGGTGATCATATCCTGCGGGTCGGCAATTATTGTGCACTGCTTGCCAGTCAACTCGGCATGCCGGAAAAATTTGTGCAGGCCATCCGCATTCAGGCGGCTTTGCACGATGTGGGAAAAATCCACGTACCGGCTGCTATACTTAAAAAGCAGGAAAAGCTGACCTGTGATGAATGGCGTGAAATGAAAATGCATACCGTTCATGGCTCAAAGATCATCGGCGGACACCAGCGCATGGGCATGGCGGACAGGATCGCCCTCAGCCATCATGAGTGCTTTGACGGCGGCGGCTACCCCTATGGTCTCTCCGGCGAGCAGATCCCGATCGAGGGGCGCATCATGAATCTGGCCGACCAGTATGACGCCCTGCGTAATGCCCGCTGCTACAAAACCGCTTTTGATCACCAGACTGCCTGTCGCATACTCCTTGAGGGTGACGGCCGCACCATCCCGCAGCATTTCGATCCTGCGGTTCTCTATGCATTCAGGGTTTGTCAAAGCCAGTTCGCAGATATTTACGACACATTGATGCAGCAAAATGCATTCTTGGAAGGGTCATGAAGAAAACCGAAAAAAAGATGAGGATCGGAAGGATTTCGCCGAAAGACTGTTGCAGTATTCAGCCGCCACTACCTTTGTCCTTGAC
>VFJK01000146.1 GCA_009886125.1 Geobacter sp.
AAAGAAGTTGACGTTTTAAGTCAAATCGTATATACAATAAACATGGTCTACGAGTGGGACGAAAACAAGCGATTGCAAAACTTTGAAAAGCATGGATATGACCTTGCCGATGGTCAGCTTGTTTATGAGTCTCCAAAAAAGATCACAGTTGAAAGTCACCGACCTCATGAACACCGCTGGCTGGATATTGCCGAAGTTGGCGGAGAACTGGTAACGCTTACTCTCGCCTATACGTTACGCGGAGAGGCAGTTCGCTGTTTCTCGCTACGTAAGGCCAGCCGTAAGGAAAGGAGCATTTACTATGAGCAAAATAGTCAGAAAAACCTCTAAAGAAATCGAAAGCATGCGTTCCAGAGGAGAAATCATGACTGACTCGGAACGAGTCAGTCATCTTTCAGAAGAGTCTGTTGAACGCATGGCAATGGACGATCCAGAAAATTTCCTTAAAACCGATGAGGATTGGGCACAGGCTATCATTCATCGTCCGGGTATTCGTGGGCCTCAGAAAGCCCCTACAAAAAAGTCAATTGCTATCCGACTGTCTCAAGACGTAGTAGAAAATTTCAAATCCACTGGTGCTGGTTGGCAATCACGGATTGATGATGCTTTAAGGATGTTTTTGAAAGAGCACCCTTTGAAGCATGGTTAACAAGATTGCTGGGGCGGGTTTCCGGCCCCTTGGCTTTTGATTGTCTGGGGTTTTGGACACATGCGACGTTAGTCAGCAAAAAGTCTTTCAAAAACTGCTCTCTTTTCTGAGATCCATTATCGAATGGCATTGATACGGAAATACTTAGGTCAGGCTCGACAAAAATTTTGATATCTTCATTTGGGTTTTTGTCATCTGATTTTATGGTTCTGAGCAAGATGCCCGACTTGCACCCGACCTTGATGCTATCATAGCGGCTCGTCGCGCCTTTCTTTTCCATAAATCGCTTCCAATCCTCAAGGCGTTCCTTCCCGTTCTTTATCTGACCGAAATGAATACTCAGTGGCTCCTGGAGTGACAACATTGTGCTGTCCCCTATGATTTGGAAACCTTCGGGGCGTGTGATTGTAAACTCAGAAACAACAATTTGCTTTTTCAACAGCATTTTGATGACAGGATAATATTTGGCAATGACCAATGCCAGCAAGGCAATCGCGATTAAAATTAAATATCTCATTCCTTTTGTCATTGTTTTGATTTCCATGATGTAACGGTTTAGCCGATGTGCGGCTTGACCGCACCAGCGACATGTTGGGCATCTGTTTCTCTCGGGCTAATTACTGTTGTAACATTTATTGTTGACTGGATGTTTTTTTGTTGTTACTTTAAATCTATGGTCATCGAGTTCGATACTGCAAAAAGAGAAAAGACTCTGTCGGAGCGTGGTCTTGATTTTGCTGATTCCGACAAGGTTTTTGACGGACTTCACTTTATCGCCCACGATGATCGTTCTGACTACGGCGAAGAGCGTTTTTTTACCGTCGGGCTATTGGATAGCCGGATGGTTGTAATTGTCTGGACTCCAAGAAACGACGCCCGCCGAATAATTTCTATGAGGTACGCAAATGACCGCGAAATCAGCCGTTACAAAAAACACCTTGCTTGATCCTGACGATGCTCCGGAATTGACCGATGCTTGGTTTGAAAAAGCTGACCTTATGCAAGGCTCCAAGCTTGTCCGCCGTGGTCGTCCGACTGGCCAGACCAAGGCTTCGCAAACAGTCCGTTTTGATTTGGACGTACTTGCAGCCTTTAAAGCAACGGGCAAAGGGTGGCAGACCCGTATGAACGAGGCTCTAAGGGATTGGATGAAGGAACATCCCATGAAGCACGTCTGAGCGACTGAACTATCTTCGAGCTTTACCACTGATCTGATCGATTTCTATTTTGAGGACCTTTGTAATCTTGTCCTTTTGCTCAATGTATTGTTTGCCTTCTTCAATAAAGTCTGAACAGTATTTCTCTAAAAGCCACAGCAAAGCATTCTGTCTTTCTGTTCCATGTACTTCAGAAGCAACGCCAAAGGCCACGGCACTTTCATATTCGGTGCCAAATTTATCTGGCAGTACTTTAATTTTGCCGACAACGCAAAAAGACACCTTTGAGTTGTGCTCGATATTTTCTAGCTTTTGACCACTGGTAGCACAGTGGAAATAGATACATTCGTTCTTATAAACATAACTCAACGGCAAGCCATAGTGGCGTGTTAGATGTCATTGAGTGCCGCTTTAGAGCTTACAACTACCGATGCTAACGGACCTTCGATTTTCTTGGTAAGATTCTCGTAAAAGAGCTTAAAGTTACGGGGACAGCATACTAAATTCAGGCAAGATACGTAAGCTGTACTCCGAATCCTATCATAGGCAGAGGTTCCAGTCAGAGGATGATCTGCCGAGTGCTCATGTTCAGTGGAACTCAGTCCGCTGTAAGAGTAAAGCAGAACGTCGCCCCTTTGCCTTCACACCCCTCGGCCCAAACTCTTCCTCCGTGACTAAGGATGATCCGCTGCACAGTGGCAAGGCCAATGCCGTGCCCATCGGCGCTCGTTCCGGGGAGTCGCTGAAAAGCATTGAACATTTTGTCTTTATACTCCATGTCGAAGCCCGGCCCGTTGTCCTTGACAAAAAAGACCTGCTTGCCGGCAGTTTCAGTCACACCGAATTCGATGATCGCCTCCTCACTGTTACCGGTATACTTCCAGGCATTGCCGATAAGATTATCCAATACCACCCGTAAGAGTTCTGCATCACAGACGGTTGTCACCCCAGGAGCGATCCGGAACGAGACCTTCCTTTCCAGTTCATCCAGCTGTAGTTCGGCAGCCGCGACATTCGCCATGGCACTCAGGTCAACCTTCTCAAGGTCCAGCTCGCGGTGCGAGACAATGGAAAATTCCAGCAGAGCGTCGATAAGCCGGTTCATCCGCAGGGTGCCTTCGTATATCTCCCTGATGTACCCCAAACTCGGTTCATCGAATTCGTTGCCGCACTGCTCCAGGACAACTTGACAATAGCTGTTGATGACAGACAGCGGCTTGCGCAAGTCGTGGGAAATAGTGTAGTTGAATGCCTCCAGATCGACATTGGCAAGTTCCAGCTCAATAGCACGGGAAGCAAGATCAGTGTTCAATCGCTCAATCTCCTCTTCGGCCTGTTTGCGCATCAGCGCCGCGCCAATGTGCGTAGCAATCCCTTCCATAAGCTGAACAGTTTCCAGGGTGAAATGGTCTTTGCTCCGGGCGTTGAGCTGAATCAGTCCGACTATGCTGTCCGTGTTGCGGATCGGCACCAGTGCCACCGAGGCATAGCCCAGATGGATACATTCGTTGCGGGGATGAAGCCGTGAATCCAGCTCAATCGGAATATCCAGCAATGGTGATGAATCGTTCGTCCAGAAGCTTCCCCCAGGGGTAAAGGACGAATTGGTCGGGCCATGTTTGCCGGAGATGACCAGGCCACAGGTACATTCGAGGCTGACGTTACTGTCTTTGTCCCGACAGATACCGCCATCCATGCTTCGATTGATCAAGCTGTTTTCTGTCCGCAGAAAATCCTTGTCGAAGCCTTCCTGGGCAAAATATGGGAAGTCATCCCCTTCCTGAAGGCGCATACCAACTGCATCGGCACCGGTTCGCATCTTGAGTGCGGCAAGGACGCGCTGGATTGAAGAATGCAAATTTCCCGGCTCGTTCAGTACCAGGAGAACTTCCCGGGCCATTTCCCGGTAGGTGTCCGCCTGTTTGCGCGCTGTGATGTCATGAAGAAAAACCACAAACCGTCCGCCTTCGGTAGGGTAGTGTTGAACGCTGATTTCGACGTCAATAATGCGGCTATCTTTGCGCCGGAGCCTGGATTCAAAACAGTCCTCGCCCTGGGTCATAGTCTTCCGGATCTGGGCAGCTGCATCAACGGCTGTATCGGCTGTTTCCATGTCGGCAATGCGCATTGTCAACAGCTCCTGCACGCTGTAACCGCTCATGCGACAATAGGACTCATTGACATCCAGTAAATGCCCCTCCATGTCCACCAGCCAGAAACCATCCATGGCCGTCTGCAGGATGACCCGGTGCCGTTCCTCACTCTCACGTAGCACCGCCTCTGCATTCAGCCGCTCCATTTCTCCGGCCGCGCGCACAGCTACCAGTTTCAGTATGGCTTCGGCCAAAGGGCGGTTCGCCAACGGGTTTCTGCCGATGACCGCAATCAGGCCGATCGGCTGACCAGTATGGTCAAAAAGCGTCACACCGATGTAACTCTCCGCCTGCAACTCCTGAAGGGCTTGATCGCGGGGAAAGAGCTGGCTCACCCTGCTGGGGAAGCAGCAGACCTCCTTGCCGACGAGATCGCCGCAGGGTGTGTCTTTCAGTGCATAGGAGATGTTATCCTCGAAAAGGCCGTCACACCAGACGGCCACAGTTTGAGCGTTCAACTCGTCCCCTTCGAGACGGTCGATGCAGACGAAATCCATTCCAAGGGCCTGAGCCAGGTAGCTGGCCACCGAGTTAAAGAATGGTTCACCCTGAACCCCGCTGCAGCTATGGGCCAGAAAGGCCTGAACTTCTTCAAACCGTTTACGTTCGGTGATGTCCATGAAGACCACTATGCCTGCAGTGACCTCGTCATTGGCATTCCTGATCGGCGCAGCATTGGCCAGGACAATGCGATCATCATTATTGGCTCGCCGAATGATAAACTCCCGGCTGCAGGTTTCGCCGAACAGGATTGCGCGGACCAGGGGGACTTCATCGGTCTTGAGCGGGCTGCCGTCTAGGTCCAGAAGCTGCCAGCTGGCAACATACTGGTCGACACTGATGCCTTCCAGGAGAGTCTGCCGGTCACCATTACCGATGAGAAGCCCCGCAGTGTTCACGTAACGCAGTAACCCGTCAGGAGCATCGGCAATCGCAATACCCGCCAGGCTCTGGTCCATGGCTGCCTGCAGAATGGCTTTCGTCTCCCGCAGTTCCTCCTCTGCCTGCTTCCGTACGGTAATGTCGTTGAGGACAAGCCAGCATTCGCCGTTCTGCTGTGGTGAAGCCTGCATGTCTGCCCAGAAGATGGAGCCGTCGGCCCGCACCATTCGCAACTCCCAGGAAAGGGACTCGCCTGTTTCAATAAGCTTTTTGCGGTATTGATTGAAGGCATCAAGGTCTTGGGAAAAAATGAACCCCGAGAGCAGAGTCTGTTGCAGAACAGTGCGTGCCACTCCGAGCATGGCAGCAACAGTGAGGTTGGCCTCCTGGATCAGACCTTTGTTGTTAATGGTCAGATAGCCGACCGGAGCCAGTTCATACAGCTCAAAGTAGCGGGCCCTCTCTGCATTGAGCTCAGCCTGCGAGAGGCGCAACTCCTCGTTCTGCATCTCCAGTTCGATCTGGAGTACTTGCAGTTCGTGGAGGAGCTTTAGTGTTTCTTCGGGGGAGATATCTTTCAGGGTGGCGCACTTGCGAACGCAGGACTTTTCTTCGGCACGCTGGCGAAGATTCGCCAGATCTTCTGTCTCTACCAATTCCGGTGGAGTTTTTGTCATGGTTGTATCTCCTCAGAACAACTGTGGCAAAATTTAATTCTTTTCTTGTCTCTCGACTCTAACGGTCAGCATCGGCCGGGTGTTTTTTCCCGAGCAAACTGTCTTGTCGGAACTTCGTCTTTTCGACGTCAGGCTTACCTGACTCGTGTACCGAAGAGAACCGTTCACAGTTAGATATCAGATAATTTTTTTTGTTCTGGAGTTATTCATTTTCCGCCTTTGCTCAACGGGGCCGAGGCGCACCAGCGCGCAGCGTCTGTGTGCCGCCGAGTGGTTATCCCAGCGCCACATCCAGAATCATCATAACAGTAAAGCCGACCATGGTGGCCATGGTAACCAGGTCTATGTTGGCCTGAATTCTCTGCGATTCCGGTATCAGTTCCTCTACCACGACAAAGATCATGGCCCCGGCAGCGAAACAGAGCGCATACGGCAGAACATTCTGCATATTAAGGACGAAAAAGGCTCCCAGGACGCCGGCAATCGGCTCTACAATCCCTGATGCCTGCCCGTAGAGAAAACTTTTGCCAGCCCCCATCCCTTCCCTTCTTAAAGGCATAGAAACCGCCGCCCCTTCCGGGAAATTCTGAAGGCCGATGCCGATGGCCAGGGCAATGGCCCCACCGATGGTAGCAGAGGGCAGGCCAGCGGCGACAGCACCGAATGCCACACCAACGGCCAGGCCCTCCGGTATGTTGTGCAGCGTAATTGCCAGCACCAGCAACGTGCTTCTGCGCCACGAAGTTTTGACACCTTCACTCTGATCCATTTTCAAGCCGGGATGCAGGTGCGGCAGGAGCCTGTCTGTCAACCGCATGAAAATGCCACCCCCCATGAACCCGATGGCGGCGGTCAGCCAGGCCGTGTGCCCGAGCTGCCCCGCCATTTCAATGCCGGGCGCCAGCAGCGACCAGAAGCTGGCAGCGATCATAACGCCGGCGGCGAAACCGAGCATGGAATCCATCAGTTTCTGATTTACGGTTCTGGTAAAGAATACCAGGGCGGCGCCTGCGGCGGTCACACCCCAGGTAAAAAGGGTGGCGAACAGCGCCTGAGTGACGGGATTATATTGCTGAAGCCAGTCGATCATTTTTCATTTCCTCTTTCTGAGTCCATTCATTCAGGTGTCAAGCAGAACGCGGCCCATTTATGCCCGCCTCAAAACAGCACCTCGTTGCTTTTGTTTTCGAGGAGAACTATGCGATCGGAGTCATTTTATGAACAACCTTGTAGATGACTGAACGCTCTACTCATAACAACTTTGTCATCAATATCCGAGCCTCAAGCCCGCAAGTAGTTCGGTCTTATTATTCTTGGTGTAACGGCTTGGCAGAACAGCGGCGGTTTTAGGCCGCTGCTTCTGTCTTGTTGGACGCTTCACTTCTCTCGATAATTTGCCGGTTGACTTTATACGTCAATGCCGTATATTTGACTCATGGTTACTTTTGTCGAATCGCCACTTTTCACGAAACAGGTTCATGATTACCTGACAGATACCGAATACGGAGTCTTTCAGGAATATCTTGCCGCCAATCCCGATATGGGCGACGTGGTGCGTGGCTCCGGTGGGTTTCGCAAGGTACGCTGGAGCCGTCGAGGAACAGGCAAGAGCGGTGGTGTCAGAGTTCTCTATTTTGCCCGGACAGAGGCTGGGCAAATCTGGTTACTTCTGATTTATGCCAAGAGTGCTGTTGACAGTATTCCCGGCCACATTCTCAAAGCCCTCAAAGAGGAGATGGAACATGCCACTAAATGAAAAAGAACTTCTTGAACGTGATGCAAAACGTAACATCGGCGAGGAACTGCTCCAGGCCGTGCGAGACCTCAAGGCTGGCAGGGTGGGGCGTGTGTCAACCATTGATGTTTCCCCTCTGGCAGCGTCCCGCCTCAGGATAGGTTTCTCTCAGAGCGAGTTTGCCAAGTTGCTCGGCGTGTCGCTTCGCACCCTCCAAGAGTGGGAGCAGGGGCGTCGTGCGCCGTCGGGCGCTGCAAAGTCACTCATCACTATTGCCATAAAAAAGCCAGATATTTTGAAAGAACTGCTCGCGGCCTGAGAATGCAGAAAATCTATTATCTCATTTCGAGGGCTGATTTCTAAGCCCTCATTTTGTTGTGTCAATCCATCCACGCCGAAGAACGTATTTAATTTCCATATCTGCATTAACCTCGTAAGATGTGGTGTCAGGCTTAACCACAAGACCACCGACTTTCTCGTAGTATTGCTCAAATGTGTCAGATGTAAGAATAGCTTTGTAAAATTCATGTCTCGGGTCAGCAGTACGATGTGATCGCTCCTTGAGGAAAGCAATATTAACTTTGTCATATTTTCCGTTGAGTGGATTGCGAAAACTCATTTGCTCCTCCATTCCCCTGATTTATTTTCTTTTTGTTACCGGGTATACAGTCTTCAACGCGACTTCGTGTCGCGATAACGTGATAAGGCACACCGGCGGCGGGGGGGGGTTCCCGCCGACCGGTGCTGCCGTTAGTTGGAAACTTCGCTTTCAGTGCTTGATTTCCAAACTTGTCAATTATTCGG
>VFJK01000182.1 GCA_009886125.1 Geobacter sp.
CAACCACTCAACCACTCAACCACTCAACCACTCAACCACTCAACCACTCAACCGTCTTTCCCGATATCCAGCAGTTCGTGAAAAGTCATCCTGTACTGATTCAACAGCGCCCGCATCTCTCCCGAAGAGATCCGGGCGCTTTTCATTATCACCCTGCGCTTCGCAAACATTTCCGGAAGCCCGATCAACGCATCCCGGATACCCTTCAGAAGGGCGACCAGGATCTCCCTCATGGAACCGCTCGCAAGAAAATCTCCGCCGCTCCCCTTGCCGGACAGGGTTACCTTCAGCTGGACAAGATAGCGGACCAGGGTATAGAACGGCACCATTAACAGCATGGAAAGCGGGAAGTTCTTTATCGCGACCCAGTAATGGTTCCGCTCCACCAGATAGAGCTTGAACGGCGAGAACACACCGCCGGTACCGGAATACTTATGGTAAACCACCGCAGCAGTTGCCAATAGAGCTTGCCAACCGCCCCAGCGAAGTCGCAGCCCCAGATCCGAATCCTCGGCAAAGGCAAACATGTCATCATCAAAAAAACCGACCTGATCCAGTGCTGCCCTTCGATACAGAGAGACACAGGCAGTCCCGAACAGCATTTCGCTTACCGGATCGAACCGGGCTGCAAGTGCAGTCCATTTCTTCAGCCTGAACCGCCCCCTTGTCATCCCGTCAGAGCAGACCCCGTGACCGAGTGAATCGATCAGGTCGTGATCATGCATAGAGCAGATCCGGCAGCCGATCTGCCCTGCTGAAGGATGGGCATCTGCGACTGCCACCATCTCGGCAAGCCAGTCCTGCTCTGCCTCGGTATCATTATTCAGGACGACTATGTACACGCCTGCAGCATGCTTCAGGCCTTCATTGTTGCCGCCTGAAAAACCGCTGTTGCCAGGAAGCAGTACCAGCTTCACCCAGGGGTAGCTGCCCCGGATCAACTCTATAGAGCCGTCATTAGAGCCGTTATCGACCAGGATCGTCTCAAAATCCCGATACGTCTGACGCAGCAGAGAGTCGAGACAGGTCGGCAGAAAAGAGATGCCGTTCCAGTTGACGATGATGATCGAGACACGGGGCGTAGTCATAGACAGTGCTCACGACTATTGGCAAGTTCTTCGTAAACCGCGTCAAGTTGCGCCATAACTGCCTCCCGGCCATAATGCTCCTGCACAAAACGCTGCCCGTTTCGCCCCAATTTCTCCGCATACTCCCGGTCAATGAGCAGTTGCACCACGGCATTTGCGAACTCTCGTGAGTCATCGACCACCAGCAGGTCGCGCCCCGGAACAGCACCGATTCCCTCATTGCCAAAAGTGGTCGAAACGGTCGGCGTCGCCGCTGCTAGGGCATCGAGCAGCTTGACGATAATGCCGCCGCCGGTCAGGATCGGCGCGACAAAAACCGCCGCTTTCTTGTAACAGCAATCAAGATCGTCGACAAAACCGGGCACCTCCACCTGCGGGTCAGAAGTCAGCGCGAGCAGCTCCGGCGGCGGGCCGTAGCCGGCTATGACAAACCTCGCTTCGGCTACCCTGGCCCGTACCAGGGGGAAAACCTCCCGGTAAAACCAGAGAGCAGCTGCCACATTGACCGGCCGGTACTTGTAGGAAGCGAGGAATAGAATCGTCCTGCCATCCGTTTCATGGGGGCTGTCACTCACATCGAGCCCTGCTGGATGGGGAATAACTGTGCTCGACACTTCAGGAAGCATTCCCCGCAGATACTGGTTGTCATAGCCGGATCTGGTCATGACCGCGTCAAACCGCCGGGCAATAGTGCACTCCGCACCCTTGACCAGCCTGTATTGAAGCCAGGCGAAAAGCTTCCCTACGCCGATGGCCTTGCGCCAATAACGCTCCGCCGGTTTGCTGATCACATCGTGAGCATCAAGCAGCATTGGCACACGTCGTCTCCTGATCAGGAGCGCTGCCTCCACCCACTCCACCTGCACCAGGTCGTAATCGCCACCAGCAATAAGCCGGTCGGCAAAGCGGCTGAAACCGAGATAGTTGCCAATCAAACCGAGCTTGTCCAGCAACCCGCGCTTGGCAGAAGTGCTGTACGGATATGAGTAGATGGATTTGCAGTAGGGATGAAGATCAGCGAGCAGTGGCGCTTCATTCTCCTCATGTCGCGTGGCCAGGTCTATTTCATGACTTTGGGAAAGATGGCGCAGCAGCTCGTAGACAAAGCGGCCACCGGCATGAGGTGCTTTCGGATGGGGGAGGAAAAGGCTGACGATGAGTAGTTTCACCGGATCAGCCCCGCCCCAAAAGCCTCAGCAAACGATGTTGCAGGGATAGCGGGATGAGATGAATAAGTTTCTGGCGAAGGGTGGCGGGGAAGCGCTTCTTATTATATCCCTGCAGCCACCAGCCGTCAGCATACGGATCAAACAAAGACGCTGCAGTCCGCCGGAAAATCGCCGTGGTTCCGACTACCTCCAGGAGGTCAAACATGGCTTCGTCCTTGAGAAAAGTAAAGAGGTTGTAAATGGTGGGGATATGGATATCATCAATAATTAACAGCCCGCCCTTTGCTATGTGCGGATAAAAATACCAGTACTCCATATCCGGGAAAGGGTAGCCATGGGGGCCGTCGATGAGCACCAGTTGCAGCTCTTCCGCAAAGACGTGCGCCGGCAGGGTCTTCAGGGTAGGCCCTTCAATAAACTCGACATTAGCGCTGTTAAAGAGAGGGGAAGACCGTACGGCGGAAATGCTTTCCCCCCAATCAAGGGCAAAGACTGTGTGCCGTTTGCTGAGATGGGAAAGCAGCAGGGTACTCTTCCCTGCCCCGGTTTCCGCGGAAGACAGGATGTCCCTTCCGGCATGGAAGGCAATTCTGCCAAGAACGTCAACCCCCAGAGAACCTGCGCCGTGCCAATCTCCGGGGAGACCTGCAATCTGGTCGAGCAGCTGCCTGATCGGGGTATTATTTGTCACCATTACCACCTGTCGTCATAGAGAACCCTGGTCGCAAACAAACAATTTCATGGTTCGCCAACAGCTCAGCAAAGCACTGTTCAGGGCAGCAAGCAGATACATTCCCGCTCGGCCCTTTCATAATCTGCGGGAATTCCGATATCGATAAAGTACCCATCGGATTTGAAGCCGATAACGTTGAGACTATGCAGGAACTTACCCAGAAAATCCACCTCAAATGAGAACCGCTCCGGAAGCTCGAATCCCGCAAAGAGTTCTTTCCGTACTATATACACGCCACCATTGATAGCGCCTTTGGTGCACTTCTTCTTTTCATGAAAGGCAACGATCCTTTCCCCCTCCAGCATCACCGCACCGTAACGATCGAAAGCTACCATCTCCTTCAGGGCAACGGTGATATCAGCACGAGACGTGAGGTGGAAAGCAAGCATCGCCGCCAGATCAACGGCGAAAAAAGTATCCCCGTTCACTATCACCACATTCTGCGCCGAACAGAGCTCAAGCCCGCCTTTAATTCCCCCGCCGGTACCAAGCGGTTCCGTCTCCACTGCATAGGAAAGCGCCATCGCACCGTAGCTGGAGCCGAAATAGTCTGCCACTATCTCATGCCTGTACCCGGTGGCAAGGACCACCCGTTGCACCCCGTGGCTTTGCAGCTGGCCCAGAATATAGGTCAAAAAAGGCCGGCCGCAAACCGGCGCCATTGGTTTCGGGATATCGGCGATAACCGGGCGGAGCCGTGTTCCCATGCCACCGGCAAGGACTATCGCCTCCATTGCTGCATCCGCTTGCCCCTGGCTGCTTTCCGCCACCCCCCCCCTCCTCACAAAATCCATGACTGGTTGCCGTTGGGCTCAAACTTGAAGCGGCGAAATTCCCCGCCAAAACGCTGCAATGACTGAATGACGTTGTAGCGGCTGTTCCCGGGGCAGTAGAACATCATGAAGCCGCCACCACCGGCGCCGGAAATTTTCCCCCCGGTGGCGCCGGCCCTGATGGCGGTTTCATAGATCTCGTCGAGCAGCGGATTCGTAATGCCGATGGCCATTTCCTTCTTGAATCTCCAGCCGTAGCTGAGGATCTCGCCGATCTCGTCGAAGCGCCCCTTCAGAATTGCCTCCTTCATCATGGTGGCCTGTTCCTTCAATTTATGGGTCGCCTCCAACCCCTTTGCATCCTTTTGCGCCACATTCCGTGCCTGATTTTCAATGATGCTGGAAGAGAGTCGGCTTGTTCCCGTGTAGTAGAGCAGGAGATTGAACTCCAGTTCGTTGAGCGAGTCCTGCTTGATCCTGAGCGGGTTGACAATGACCTTGTCATCGGCGGAGAACTCCATGAAATTGAAGCCGCCAAAGGTCGCCGCATACTGATCCTGTTTCCCTCCGACCATCCCCAGGTCCTTGCGTTCAATTTCCCAGGCCAGATGTGCCAGATCGTACTCGCCGAGCGGTAACCGCAGCCAGGCGGCAAAGGCGCCCAGAACGGCTACCACCAAGGTCGAGGAGGAACCAAGTCCCGAACCGGGCGGAGCATCCACATAGGTTGTCAGCACGCACGAAAGGGGTGGGGAGGCAAGCTCCTTAACGACCCGGTTATAAACCCCTTTCAGGAGCGACAATTCACCCGCCGTATCGAGAGAGTGCTCCGCAGCCAGTATCACCTGCTCGCCCCGATCGATCGCATTCAGCACAATCAGACCGTTATCGGCAGGCTCAATGGTCGCATAGGCGAACATATTGATAGTGGCATTCAATATTGCCCCGCCGTAGAGATCCGAATAGGGGCTGACATCACTCCCCCCCCCGGCAAAACCGAGCCTCAACGGCGCCTTGGATCGAACAAGCATATTTCGCTCCTCACTTGTTGCAGTTATTTGTCGTCAGCCTGGCCTGTTTCAGGCGTCTTGAACAGACAATACCGGCTCAAGCCGGTTTGCTCCCCAGCAGCCGTTGATACCCGCTGCTCATCCTTTGCACCAAGGTTTCCCATGAGTAGTGCCCGGCAACAAACTTGCGGGCGTTTTCCGCAAGAGCTCTGCGCAACGCATGATCACCCAACAGGCGAATCACCTCGCTGGCAAAAGTCTCCGGGTCATCGGCAACGAGCAGTTCCCTGCCATGCTCGACCTGCAACCCCTCGCACCCCTTGGACGTGGTGACGATCGGCAGACCTGCGGCCATGGCCTCAAGAATCTTGATCCTGATCCCGGCTCCATAGCGCAGCGGGACAACCAGCAGATCGGCCTCCCTGAACCAGGGTAGGATCTCCGGGACATTTTCATGCAGTTCAACCCCGGAATTTTCCGGGAACAGCCCGACAATCCGCCAGAGTTCATGGCCGACAATGTCAAGCCTGACCTCCGGCATCCTGGCGCGTATCAGGGGTAAAATTTCGCGGAGCAGGTAGTCGGAGGAGTCAAGATTGGGATGGTAGTTGAGCCCGCCGACAAAAAGGAGCCGCATGCCGAATGACTGCTTGAACTGAAACTCGAACCGGGCCAGATCGACCCCTACCATGGTTATCAGCTTGTCGTCATTCTCCAGGGTAGCGGCGATAACCGAACTCTCATTGCTTGAGACCGTAAAACAGAGGTCACATTCCCGCCAGGCCCGTTCCTCCAGCGCCTTGAGTTTCCGCTCCTCCATGGCATAAAGAAGTTTTTTGAGCGGATTGCGGCAGTTTATCCGGTTTTGGCCGATGATCCGGTGTTCGATATTATGCGCATCCAAAGTGCAGGGAATTTCCTTGAAAATCCCTGCATAGCGCCACATCAGGGAAAATTCGATCTGCACCAGATCAAAGGTGCGTCGGGCCATAAGCTCCTGCAAATTCCGGACAAAGACTTCCGAATGGAGCTTTACGGCATTGAAAGGGTACTCACCGGCCAGAAAGGTGCATAAATCCCGGATGGTCTGCGCTTTTCTTTCAATGACGACAATCTCAGCGCAATACTCCCGGAGCGGGCCATAGTCGCTGATCGGCACATCTGTCAGGCAGGCGAAGGAGACACAGTGCTCCCGGGAGAGATACTTGAGGGTATTGAAGATCGTGATCTTCCCCCCCTGGGTCAGGGGGTAGGGGAAAAACGGCGCGATAACCAGAATATTCATCGCCAGGCTCCAGAACGCAAGCGGGGCAGAAGCAGACAGCGGACGATGGTTGGCGGGAAGAGACAGAATGACAGCATGAGGTGGATCAAAAACGGGGCAAATCTCTTCTCCTGCCAAGCGAGATCAGCCCGGTTCAACTGTTTCAGGGAGGCAATTCCGAGCTGGCCACCGTACCAGCAGAAGGACAGCTGATAGCGCCACCAGGAGGCCGAACCTGCTGCACCCCAATAGCGGCGGCTCACCTCCAGCGACTTCTCCAACAGCTCTCCCTGGCTCTGCTCACTGCTTTTTGCCGACCGGTGCAACCGGTAGGTCGCCCAGAGCCGGTCGACAACCGTAATATCGAAGCGGGCAGTATAGCGGCAGAAAAGATCATAATCCAGGGTAAGGTACAGAGACTCGTCCAGACCGCCGCACTCCTCAAAAACCGTGCGGTGAAAAAAAACCGCCGGGTTGGGGATCGTGTACCCCTTCCATACTTCCACAACCCTCCGATGGCTGATAAAAGCGCTCGGATGTTCGGCACCGGTCGGTTCACCGGCTACATCGATATAGACGCAGCGCCCCATGGCGATATATATCCCCTTTGCCGGATCGATAATCTCTGCTACCCCGGCCAGAGCGCCGGGGTAGTAGGTGTCGTCCGAATTGAGCCAGCCGATGATCTCGCCGCTCGCCCGCCTGAGTCCCTTGTTCACCGCCTCCGCCTGCCCCCGGTCCGGCTCAGCTATAACTGTCAAGTGGGGATAGCGGGCTAAAATTTCCAACGTCCCATCGGTGGAGCCACCATCGACGATGATATGCTCGAAGTCGGGATATCCCTGCTCCCGCACGCTCAGGATGGTCGCCTCGATAAAGGCCGCCTGGCTATAAGAAGGGGTAATGATGGAGATGCGGGGAATCAGTCTGTTCATTGAACATGCTCTTGAAAAATGGCGCTTTGTCGCTGCCGGAATCGGTATATCATGACCTGTTTCATCAAAATCGCCACTCGCTTAGGCCTGCAAATATGCATTTGTAAATTTGACCTGCTCAACAAAAAGAAGTTTATTGCCTTATTGATTTTGACAGCGGCATGTTTCCCGTCATACGGCTCAAGCACTCCAAAATTATCTCCCTCTCGGGATACCAGGCTATCTGTTTTTTCCCCTTGGTTATTACCCGTCACGCCGCTTTTAGTGGGGCGCGACTCCATTGCAGACGGAACCCATTGATCTGTTAATCTGTTTTTCTCGTCAAGTTCATATCCGAAAGCGCAGCAACATGAAGACTGTTCATTATCATCATCACCGCATTGAGGACAGTTCCAGCTCATTTTCCCCTTCTAGCAACCCATAGGTCGTTATCTGGAACCGATCTAGAACAGGAAAATTTATATTTTCAGCGCAACTATAATCGTTTCAAAGCCGAACAGCGCCCACGTCCCTCCCAGTGGTGCCTGCCTGTTGGCGAGTCTGCCATAAGGTTCAAACAGCAGGCCGATTACCAGGGGAATATAAGGCCGGTAGCGCTTAGTCACCATGAGCAGTTGCAAACCATGTTCCCTAAGAAAGGATAGATATGAAGCATAATCAATCAGGTTTTTGTGTGAACTATCATCATAGAAATTCAAGCAGTTTTCCCTTGAGGGGAATCCTGCACTTTCTTCGCAGGGGAAGGAGATATATATTCTCCCCCCCTTTTTCATGGCGGCTATCATTGCACGGGTCACTTCCTGATAATCGTCACAGTGTTCCAGATTATGTGCGCTGATTACGGCATCAAACTCACCGGGGCGTTCTGCAATCTTCTGTGAGAAATGTGCGGCTGAGGCTATAATAACTTCATCAGCAAATGCATCGTAATCGTCTCGCTGATTGTACACTCCGATATCCAGTCCGACGTAGTAAATATCAGGTCGTAACGTTTTCACAAAGAAAGGACTGTTATTGCCGCAGCCAACATCAAGCACTCTGGCTTGGGCCTTAAGAGAGTGAACAAATACATGTTTCCCTTGCGGATGAAGTAGCCTCAGTAGTTTCTGCTTTATATTCATATGTTGATTATAAACGAAATATTAGCTGTTTTGTGGGACTAGGAACAATATCGATTCCGGTAATGCTTTCAACAGCATTCAATTTCATCAGGCATCGCTCCAAACCGCCAAATCCGCAACAAAGACTTAACGCGTTTTGAAATGGAACGGCAGCCTGCAAGTATTTTTCAACAGTCCAGTACTGGCACCAGTCCCCACGCCCGCCGTCAGACTCATTGAAAATTAATCGGCACAAGCGGCTTCTTAGCGCAGGAAAGCTGTAAAAGTTCTTATCACTTGCTGAGCAGTCAAGTTTTGACCAGTAAACAGACGACTTTTGCGTTGCCTTTTCCACAGAGTTCACCATTGTCCCAGCCCATTAAAGTTAATCGCGCACACAGTTTATAAATTTCACCCGCTCATCACGGACAAGATAGCGGTCAACGACCTTGTCCCAGCTCAAAACCTTACCCGTATACCGGGGTGGGTAAAGATACGGCCCAAGCCGCTTGACCAGCTCCGGGAAATAGCGTTTGTGCAGCAACCGGGGGAACAGGCCGCTGTCGTAGTTCCCAAGAACGCGAGCCATTTCAGCGTAGTAGGCGCTGATGTCGCGGCCGCTCTTGGAATCGGTGCGGTAGCGGAAACAGCCGATGGGCGAGGTCACTGCATACAGTTCAGACTGTTTGAAAAAGCGGGCCCAGAGTTCCGTATCGATGGCCAGTTCCAGACCCTCATCCAGGGTCGCCCCGGTCGCCTCCCACAGCTCCCGCCGCCAGAAGGTAGACTCCTGCTGGATGAACGGGAGCACCAGACCGTACACCCCTTTGTAGAAAAGTTCCCGGTTGAAAGGATCCGCCGGCGTCAGCACCGTCCTGCCGCTGGTCCCGCACACCATGGGGTAAAGGGAGGTCAGCCACTGCACCTGCGGCTGATCGGTGAAGCAGCGGGCCACCGTCTCCAGTGCCCAGGGGGTGTATATGTCATCTGAGTTCAGCCAGGCAAGAACATCGCCGGTTGCCTTGGTAAAACCCTTATTATATGCATGGGCAAACCCTCTGTCCGGGCTGCTCTCCCAGTATGCAAGCCGGCTTTCGTACTTCTCGATGATCCGCTGGGAACCATCAGTGGAACCACCATCAATGACAATGTACTCCAGATTCGGATAATTCTGGTTGAGAACGCTCAGAATCGTCTGTTCGAGCCATGCAACACCGTTGTAATTGGTGGTGACGATGCTTATTTTAGGCCAAAGTTCAGCCATGCTAATGCCGCTCCCTAAGGACCTTTGAGTATACCGCCTGCGTCTCAGCTGCAGTCCGTTCCCAGATAAACTCCCGCACCCTTGCCCTGCCCGCCATCACTAGCTTGTCCCGCAGAAAATTGTCTGTAAGCAGCCGGTCAGCCTGGTAAAACAGCTCTGCGCCATTATAAGGATCAAAGTAAAGGGCAGCATCGCCACCAACTTCGGGTAACGAGGTGCTGCTGCTCAGCAATACGGGGCAGCCACAGGCAAATGCCTCCAAAACTGGAATACCGAATCCCTCACACCGAGAAGGAAAAATCAAAGCAGCAGAACTGCTATACGCCGCAGCCAGAGCGTCATCATCAAATTTTACCTGTCTGCAGCGATTAATCACTTTCAAAGCAGCAAAAAGTGACTGTTCCTCTTTAGTAAAATCACCGCCACCGACACAGAGAAGCTCGAGCGCAGGATACTTCTTGAAAAGCGGGGCGAGGGCCAGAACTGCAAAAGTGAAATTCTTGTATCGACTTCGATCACCGACAAAGAGCAAGGACTGCTTAAGAGAGTCACTACTTGAATCCTTTGCAGAGAAATGGCCAAAAGAGCACCCATGTTGAATAACAGAAATTTTATCTGCTGACACATGGCAGTAGTCTATCAGATCAGCTTTAGTACTGTCAGACACTGCAATGATATGAGCGGCACACTGTACCAGCATTTTTTTCCAATCCGCGGTCATATCTTCTAGAGGAAATCCCTCGGGATAACGCTCGTGAATCATATCGTGAACCGTTAGTACAAAAGGCTTATCTCCGAGCAGCGGCAAGAAATACGGGTCATAATAAGTTGGATGAAACAGGTCGAAATCTTTCGCCCTTAGCGCAATCTCAGCTGCGGAGCGATTCTTTCGTCCGGCAAGCAGATTGTTGATCAGTCCGCTCCCTTTGAAGCGCTTCCTGGTAAGCGGGGTATTAAGCTTTAGAAACGGCGCTCCCCAGAGGTAAGCATTGGAAGTAAACGGACAGGCAAGTTCGAATTCAGGCTCCTGTACTGCTGCATAGTGACTCATCAACTCGCAAAAATAACGGGAAATCCCGCCGTACTGCTGAAGATCGAAAATCTGATGATCGAAAAGGATTTTCATAAGCACCATCTATCCAATTTAATTAACACAATGACTAAATTCGATTAGACGTTCTTTAGCAAGGAAACAATTTTCCGTCAAATCCCACTCAAGAGTATTACCAAAATATTTCGGATGAGGCATATAGTCCGCTGAAAACCTGATAAGTTGAGCAAAATAGTTGTCAAATAGCAACCGCCTTGTAAAGCTGCCAGGATACTTCTTCAGAACGTCTGACATCTCCGAATAGTACCCCTGGATGTTCTTGCCGCTTTTAGAATCATTTCTGAACCTGAAACCGCCTATTGGAGTCGCCACTGAATACAACTCTGCATGATGAAAGAATCTTGCCCATAAATCAGTGTCAATTGCATAATGCAAAGATTCGTCAAGGGCACCTCCTGCAGCATACCAAAGGGACTTACTCCAGAAAGTAGATTCCTGCTGAATAAACGGTAGGTATCGGCCATAAACTCCACGATAGAAAAGCTTTCGATTGACTGGCCCCATAGGGTTAATTGCGACAAACCCCATATCGGCGGTATGAATTAACGGATACAGAGTAGTAATCCACTGAAGCTTTTCAACGTCGCTGAAGCACCGGGCAACTATTTCCAGCGCCCAGGGGCAATAAAGATCGTCTGAGTTCAAATAGGCAAAGATATCGCCTGTTGCCTGAGCGAACCCCTTATTGTATGCATGGGCAAAACCTCTATCTGCTGAGCTCTCCCAGTAAGCAAGGCGGTGCTGATATTTTTCGATTATCTTCTGCGAACCGTCTGTTGATCCACCGTCAATAACTATGTACTCAAAATGCTGATAGCTCTGATTCAGGACACTAAGAATAGTATCCTCCAGGAAACGGGCACCATTAAAATTAGTTGTAATGATGCTGAATTTTAATGGGCCTAGATTAGAAACTATTTTGTTTTCCATTAAGGAATTATCCTGACAGAAAGTGAATTTGCGAAAACATTCAACAACTATTATCAGTGCTGCTCGAAACCTGATTTACCGATAGACCTTCTTTTAGCCTTACGTATTTTGAGCGCCTCTTGCAATGTTTTCATATTACAGAAGCGAAAGAAGAACCTTACCCGATAGTATATCTTCAGGGGCAGGAGAAGAAAGGAGAAATGCGGGTTGGAGAAATTTTTCAGGTACAAGTTGCCGATGATTTCAATGTCATAAAGATATATCCATGATTCTGGAACAAATCCATAATGTTTTTTGACAGTGGCAATAGATTCCTCATAAACCAACTCACGTAGCGACAGCGTTTTATTTTCAGGGTACATCCGCGAACCGGCAAAAAGAAACTCAACGCGCCGTATACCTCCAACAAAATTCCTGCCGAAACGGATCCAGAGGTCATAATCCATGCATGTTCTTAGGCCTGCATTGACACCACCAATGCTATAAAATGCAGCTTTGCGAAAAAATGCAGCGGGTTGGCAGATAAAACAGACCGCAGCAAGTCTGTCTAAATTGAAGTTTTCCACCGGATAAGCATCAATAACAGTGCCTTCACGATCAATATGCTTGGCATTGCCATAAAGGAGCTTAGTACCCGGATTCTGCTCAAAGTAACTACAGACATAATTCAATGCCTTCGGGAAAAAAATGTCGTCTGAATTCAGCCATCCGCAAACATCTCCTCGTGAGAGTTTGACGCCTTTATTTATAGCATCAGCCTGTCCTTCATCCTTTTCTGACACCCATCTGAAATCAATTCCGGAACATTTGATCGGCCAGACTCTTTCCGTGATCATCCGTTCATATTTATGGAGGATCGTCAACGTCTGATCACTTGACCCGCCATCAACAACTACATAATCGAGATGAAACGTGCCCGCTTGTGAAATGACACTACGAATAGTCTCTTCAATGAATTCTCCCTGGTTATACGATGGAGTCACTACGCTTATTATCATAGGATGAAAGTTTGACATATTCTCTAATTGATTTTATCTGCAATCTCTCTAAGCAGCCTTGTACTTCGCCAAATGAAACTATTCTCAATACTTTCAAGCCCATGCCTACAGGACTCCAACTCTTCGAGCAAAGACTCAATACCTGTCCCTCTATCCAGACCGAATTTGTAAACCTCTTTTAATTGTTGCAGCATAACAAAATACTGCTTCTCACTTAACGCAACTGTTCGCAAGAGTGGGTCCAGAGAATTGAAAAAAATATCTTCTGAAGAATATGTTATATAACGACACAATTCATCAGCATATCCGGCCAGATCATCATTTCTGTTCGCCTTGCCCTGGAGTCGATGTACAAGTTGATCCGGCAATAGTGACCCGTAAACCCCTTCAACAAATGACACCAATGATGTCCCATAATCGATATAAGAATAAGAATCCCACCTATCTCCATGCACAACATGAAATGCAATCGGCGATCGGAGTTGTTTCAACTTTTTTCCATTCAGAAGAGGGCCCAAAGGAAACCAGTAATCCCACCATGGCGCACCAAGACAAAAATCTGATTTCCCATAGAGCCCTATAAAGCTTGAATCAAAGAAAAAGAAATCAAAACCTTTCGAATAATATTCACCCTCAAGATTTGAATTGGAGGGGATGTCAATCCTTGAACCATAAATCATAGAATCAACTGCCGCATGAACAATATACCTACCAAAAGCTTCTATATCGGCAGATCTGAAGCATATGTCAGCATTAGCAATGCCGCATATCCTTTCTCCAGATGTATCAAGCACTGCCAAAAGCTCATCTATATAAATAAACGGCTTACCATGTTTCTCCAGTGCGCTGCCGTTAGCCTCAAGAAATCTTACGCCAGTAAACTTGTCTGCAAGAACATCAATTTCATTTCTTACATTGACGGAAATAACCTCAAAACCTGCATCAAGCCAAGTCCTGACAGATAAAATCTGTTGATTGATATTAAATGGAGCTATGCTTGTAGCTATTATTGGCATCGCTTTATCTTGAAATGGGAGGATGTATTGATAAGAACTAGATTAAATTTGTTGCCATTAACAAGGCGCATTTATTTATGGCCAAGTATATTTTTTATTGGTTTGATAATTTTATATAATTTTTCATTAATGTACGCCATAAGTATACCATCTAACATTGAAACATCGACACCACTTTGTGTCGGCTGCGATTTATCCTTTATGTCGTCAAAGAAACAGTGAGTTCGCAGTGATATTCGTTCAATGCATTTTGACCATGTTTCATCTTTTTCTGCAAGCATGCAATTATCTTTTGAAACAGTTCTCCAGTTCCACTCAGCAGTAGGCCTCCATGAGAATAGAAACCTGGTCGTATTTCTCAGAAAAATAAAATAAAGATACATATCCTCCGCTACTTCAAGCTTAGGATCTATGAGATCTTTGTTATGTAATAAATCAGCTTTAGCCAACCAGGCATTAGATTGTATATAGTTATCGTACTTAACCAAACGCTCCTTATCGAAATTATCAAAAAATATAATCTGCCGGTTTTCCTTAATAGTATTGTTAAGAGGCCCGTTAAAATTTATATTATTATAATAATCTCCACCTTCCTCCTGTACCTGTATTGTTCCGCTAAATGCGACACCTGCAGTAGAATCCTCTTCAAGCAGAGCCACCAAAGAAGCAAGATGGTTAGGATGCATTGTATCGTCATCATCCTGATTAGACATATATATGCCATCAACAGCTCGAAGCCCGTCCCAAAGAGAAGTACTCCGATACCCGGTACGCTCTGACTTGATCAATTTAATGGAAGAGAATCTGACCGCATACGAACTCAGAAGGCCCTCAATACCTTCAACTGTTTTATACATCACAACAATGACGCCGATATTCTGATAGCTCTGATCGGCTATGGAATCAAGACATCGCTTAATATATGCCACACCTCTTCCACCGATTCTCACAATAACTTCAACTTTCGGGACCATCGGAAGAGGCTTATTTTCTGTACCTGCCACGAAATGACCATTGCGTTTGACAGTATCAATGAATTCTGGAAGCTTTTGAATTTGTGCTTCCAGGGTAAAATTATTCATGAAGACATCATGAGTAACTTGTGAGCACTCAGCAGCCTGTTCAGGGTTATTTGAAATCCATTCAACATACTCTTTTATCTTCACTAATTGATCGCTAACAGGCAGGTCATTTTCAAGCAAGAGGGAACAGTTCCTGAAATATTTGTTCGTAAACTCTGTTTTTTCAGTAATTATCAATGCTGATGCCGCTGCGGCTTCAAATATCCGCATCGAAGGCACATTATATTTTATGTGTTCACTCTTGTGGAGGCATAAAGCAACGCCACACTTTCTGAGATATTCAAAAATACTTTCTCCGTCGAAGGGGATGCTTCCTTTGTATTGCTTACCAACATGCTGCCACTTGGAAGGATCTCCATAAATATTGATCGGCACTTCCTTTATCAGAGACTCCATCAAGTCGCGGTGCCTGTCTCCATCCCAATGAACTCCGGCATAAAAGATTGACGGTGATGTGAAATCTATTTTTTCATGATCTACTGAATGAGTTGTGGGCAGGAATAGATGCTCTGAAATTGTGGCTTTTTTCGAAGTGGAAAAGAACAGGTCTTCCAAATATTCCCTGATATTTTCCGAACCGGCGAGAAGGCCATCATAGCCAAGAATATTGCGAATTCTCAGCGGGTCATGGCGATAGAACTCAGCGGGCCCCCACATTAATCCGATAGTAGGATATTTCGTAGTCTTGGCGGTATATTCATGAGTTACAAGAACTGCATCAGGATCACAGGCAATTATATCATCTGAAGTCACGACTTCATGAAATTCCCATTGGAGTCTTTCAAAACAAATTCGAACCCTTGAAATAAACTCTCTCTCTGCTGAATACAAAAGATTCGGCCAGGAATTTTGAACTGCAATTCGCATCCTGCTCCCCTAAAATGATAAGATTTTCCATTCTGATTGCTGCCAGGCGTATGAGATAATAGGAGTCGGTTTGAAATAATGTCGCTTTAGCACTGAACGATCTTTATTATCACTCTTAGTTGCACAGTAATTAACCCTGAAGGATTGAATCTGCGTATGAGGCACCTTTCCCCCAAAAGAGCTGAAAATAGTCTTCGCTTCTGCCAGATACGCCGCAAACTGGGCTGAAGACTTTTGACTGTCATGTTTCCTGAAACAAGCGAGCGGGACATCGACAGCATACAATTGAGCGTTTTCGAAAAAGCGCCCCCACAGCTCAAAATCACCGGCGAAATTAAAAGAGTCGTCGATTTTACCGCCGGCCCTCTCCCAGAGCGAACGTCGCCAGAATGTGGATTCCTGCTGAATAAATGAAGTAGCCTGCCACCCCGACGCAGGCAGATTGTCTCCACATAAAAATCCGTGCCGAGAAAACCCAGGCACAGTCTGCAATTTAATCAGATTTCCGTTCTCATCAATGACAGCTGGATAACGAGTCGTCAACCACTCAACTTCTTCAAATTGAGCAAAAATGCGCCCGACTAACGATAACGTATTGGGCAAATAGACGTCATCAGAATTTATCCAGGCCATTATATCGCCGGTCGACTTTGAAAACCCCTTATTTATTGCATCATACTGACCTCTGTCATTCTCACTTATATAGTAGGATAAATCATTTTTATATTTATCTATGATTTCAACAGCACCGTCACTGGATTTTCCATCGATTATTATATATTCAAGATTGTCATACTTTTGTGCCAAAACAGATTTGATGGTTTCCTCAATGAATCCGCCTTGATTATACGATGGCGTGACCAATGAAATTGTCGGCAGTTTTTGCATTGCTATTACCTATAATTACTTATATTGGCTATACGCAAATTCAGGACGACTTAAAGGAATAAAAAATAAATCTATCTGCCAGAAAGACTTGTCGTAATCACGCCATAAAGGCTCAGATATATCGATAACACCAAAGCCCCGATTCTTCATGAACTCACACATCTCGTAAAACAGCAGGCTGTCGCCCAGGATTCTAAAATTATACGTTTCGATAACTACAAGATTCGTATTTTGCAGTGTGGCTTCTGCCCCTTCAATAATTGGAACTTCGAATCCATGAGTGTCCAGCTTTAAAAGAAAGGGCGGTTTCAGCCCGTATTTATTGACTTCAAAATCCACTGTTGTCAGCGGCACTTTCTCAGCGGCCCAATCAGTTTGCGCTTTACTGGCAACACCTCCGAAAGGATCACTGCTGTCAAAATATATTTCCCCTTGAGCATCCCCCGCAGCGGCCAAAACAAATCTTGAATTTTTTCGCGCCGTACAAAAACTTTCAAGATCACTTTTATGACAATTCTGTGCTTCGATCAGAAGATATTCAGCATCAGGCAGATGCTTCATGGCAACATCTGACCACATGCCATTTGACGCCCCCACATCGATAACTGTGCTGACAGGCAACGCCCTGGACAGCACCCGCTTTAGAGCTGAATCAGTCGATGCATAAACGTAGGCCAATGTCTCGTTTGAAGACGGACCAGAAACTGCTGAAGCAACTCGTTCTTCCACACCGGTATTTTGTTTTAGTCTGCCCAATAACCGGCTAAGTAGATTATCCTTTACGGCTGATGCACTCATAAAGTTTTCACTCAAACTCACTTTCTATTTAATGGATATTGTGATTCACAAAACATTTTATTTGTAGGACGCGGCTACATTTGAATTTGTTTATTTTGCCTTTGCTCTACTCAATTTATCGCCAAGCCATCTAAGGGGAGCAGTCAATTTCCAACTATAGGAATGCTTGATAGACTCGATTATTTGTGTGTACATCTGCTGCATTTCAGTAAAAGACAGCTGCATATCAGCAAGTGATTGCTGCATATCAGAAATAACTCCCTGATACGCAAGCTCTTTATCTTCCAATTGCTTATTTGCCTGGTGAATCAGCTCGAGCCTGGCAGCACTGTCATGCCGGCACAGCATAAATGATTTTTCATATATCAGCAATTTATGGATTAACGCAACATATTGATGTGCATCCACTCCGGGCTTGTTATCGGCCAAGACACTGTCTTCATAGAAAATAATTTTAGCTTTCTGCCGGATAAAATTCGATATCAAGATACTTCCTAAAGCAAAATCTGAACTACTTTTATAGATATCAACCGCTGTTGTAAGATTTTCATCGCCATACGCAAATAAATCCGCCTCAACAAAACGATTAAAGAATTTGTCCCCGAATTTTTCATGCAATTCTGCAGACCATTTAGTCGGGTGCTTAACATGAAACGCCACTGATGTAGCAAGCTGCTTGACGGGGTATCCTTTCAAAAACGGCACCAATGGCGCCCAATAGTCCCACCAAGGCACACCTATGCAGAAATCGCTGGCGGGATAAACAGGAATAACCTCTGCATTGAAGAAGAAAAAATCAAACCCCTCCTCGTAATGCTCACCGTACATAAAATCAAGAGAATCAACATCTACCCTTGAGCCGAATATAAACCCGTCAAAAGCATTCTCAACAATATATTCTGTGAAGCCAGCTCCGGCAAGAAGATGAATATCTGAATTAATTATACCACAAACTGCCGGGCCTTCTGCCTGAAGAGCTCTTAGGACATCATCAAAATATATATATGGTTTTCCAGCCACTGCAGAGGCATCACGCTCCGCTTCGACAAACTTAACAAGCGGGAAATCACTCAGCAGCAGATCAATCTCGCGCCGGGTATTGACCGAAAGCACTTTAAAACCTAACTTCAGCCAGCTTGAAATCGCTGACTGCTGCAGTTCTATCTTCCCAGGAGCAATACTGGTAGCAATTATCACATCTTCCATTGTCGTATCCTGTCAGTAAGCCGTCGCAGCGAACCGGTCGAACACCAGCTAAAGCTTGATTCCACCTGCTGTACCCGCTCAAGGGCGCTATCACTCTTACTGATTCGGGTTATAAATGTTTGCCTGATACATCTGATGATTTTCTGTAAACACAACTGCGATTGCATGCTGTGCTCGAGGATAATAGCGGTAATCTGAATTGATCCCGACGAAGATTCCGCCGTCGCTCTTTCAAAAACCTAGTCGATTGCATGGCTCCACCTCCCCGGCATGGATTGCTCAGCTTGTAAGTAAACAGTTAGAATATTTCTTCATAATCTCCACTATTTTGTCCGTACTGTCACCGTCGATAATTATGTGCTCATAATGCGGCAACCTTGCTCCACCACGCAGAGGATGGTCTTCTCCAAATTCTTTCTCGATATAATTAGGTTTACTCAGAATTTATCACAAATGTCTCAGATGTTTCCAAGCTTTTTCAGAATCATTTCCACACAATCTTCAAGAGACTCAATAGTGGTATTGATAACCAACTCCGGCTGCTCAGGCACTTCATAAGGGGAGTTTACGCCGGTGAAGTTAGGAATCTGCCCGGCCCGCGCTTTTTTGTAGAGTCCTTTCGGATCTCTCAACTCGCAGACTTCCAGCGGCGTATCGACAAAAACTTCCATGAATTCAGACTCCGGTAGCATCGTACGGACCAGATCACGCTCCGCCCTGAACGGCGAGATGAAGGCAGTGATCACCACCAGCCCCGCATCGGTCATCAGCTTTGCGACCTCACCTATCCGGCGGATGTTTTCAATCCGGTCCGCTTCGGTAAAACCGAGGTCACGATTCAACCCGTGACGAATGTTGTCGCCGTCAAGAAGCATGGTATGCATCCCCATACTGTTCAGCCGCTGCTCCAGGGCATTTGCCAGGGTTGACTTCCCGGAACCGGAGAGCCCGGTAAACCAGATAACGGTCGGATTATGCCCCTTGATCCCGCCCCGTGTCTCGCGGCTGACCGTCTCAGGCTGCCAGTGGACATTCTCTGCCCGGCGAAGCGGGTGAAGGATCATCCCGCAGCAGGCTGTCGCGTTGGTAAGCCGGTCCACCAGTATGAATGCACCGGTTTCCCGGTTGAATTCGTAAGCATCGAAAGGAATCGGCCTCGAAAGATGAAGCTCCGCTTCGGCGATATCGTTTTTCTGCAGGGTATCAGCTGCCAGACGGCGGAAGGATTCGGGCTCGATCCGGTTGCGCAGTCTCATGACCTCGGCCCTTGAGACCCCGGCGACACCATGGAGCTCATACTGTCTCCCCGCAAAAAGCGGTGCATCGTCCATCCAGATGAGGCGCACCTTGAACTGGTCCGCCACCTCAGGTCTCGCCTTTGCCGGCGCCAGAAGATCGCCACGAACGACGTCATACTCCCCGTCGAGCATCAAGGTTATTGAGGTTCCGGCAGTGGCGCAATCGACTGTTTTATCCCCGGCGAAAATAGACGCCACCTGCATAAGGGCTCCGGATGGTAGCGCAATCAGCTCTTCACCTTGAGTGATCATCCCGGATACGATCGTCCCGGCATACCCCCTGAAAGTTCCACCCAGTCCGTGCTTGATACTTTCCGGCACGACAGTCTGCCAGCTTTCCCCACCACGTTGTCCCTTGATGACATGCTGAACCGGAAAGCGAAGCGGGGCACTCTCGCGCCACAAATCCGGATGAACTGAAGAGAGCCACTGCAGCAAAGTCACCCCTGTGTACCAGGGAGTATTGACGGAAATCTCCGTCAGGTTGTCACCCTTGAGGGCGGAGACCGGAATAGACGCTGATTCGGTGAGCCTGAGGCCGAAATCCTGCAGCTCCTCAACCAGGACATTTTTAGCTGTCTCAACCCGCCGGTAGACGGCTTCGTCCCACCCGGCCCGGTCCATCTTGTTGATTACAAAGAGAATACGCCTGATCCCCATCAGCGCACATATAAGGGCATGACGGCGCGTCTGCGGTAATATCCCCTGCTGTACATCCACCAGGATCAGCGCGGCATCGCACTGTGAAGCGCCGGTAGCCATGTTGCGGGTGTACTGCTCATGGCCCGGAGTGTCTGCTACTATGAATTTACGACCGGCAGCCGAAAAGTAGCGATACGCCACATCGATCGTGATCCCCTGCTCCCGCTCCGCCATAAGTCCGTCAAGCAGGA
>VFJK01000073.1 GCA_009886125.1 Geobacter sp.
GCTCAGCTTCAGTCTGCCTGACGGCATTCCATAAAAGAGCCTGTAAAGAGGGGTGCAGTCCCGAAAAAAGCCTGTACCCCCGAAAACTGCCCGAAATCGACCGTATCTTCTGTTTCTGATGCGTGACAATAACAAAACGGAGTGACATATGAAAGGAAAAACCCGATTTTCTGCTGTGCAAGAGTCTTTAAATCGCGTTGACCTTGAGATAAGGAAAGTGTATTAATTAAGCGAATTTATTCGATGATATGGAGCGGATGATGGAGATGGTGATAACTTGGAGATAACAGTAAGCCGCTGTACCGGTTTTGGCCGGTGAAGCGGCTTTTTGATTTTTGAAGCCAAGATATACAAAATAGGGCAGATCAATGACACCTGTACAGGAAGCGCGCATAGAGATTGACCGGATGCTGCTTGAGGTCGGCTGGCTGGTGCAGGACGTGAAAAGCGTCAACCTGCATGCCGGCCGCGGTGTTGCCATCCGCGAGTTCCCGCTGGATAAGGGGTTCGGCTTTGCCGACTACCTTCTGTATCTGGATGGCCGGGCTGCCGGCGTGATCGAAGCCAAGAAGGCCGGGGTGACCCTTTCCGGTGTTGAGATCCAGTCGGACCGCTATACCCAGGGGCTGTCGCGTTTTCTGCCGGCATGGTTCCGGCCGCTGCCGTTCCGCTACCAGTCCACCGGTGTGGAAACCTGCTTCACCAGCGGTCTCGATCCTGAGCCCCGCTCCCGCAACGTCTTCTCGTTTCACCGTCTGGAAACTCTGGCCGCCTTGCTGGAAGAGGCCTTGATGCCGGATGAAGCAGCGAGTGACCGAGATATGCCGCTGGCCGCCGATCCCGGGCTGCCCCTCTATCGATTATCAGGTGCGGATCAGGGAAAAGGCTGTTGAGCAGCGTCAGGCGCGGCAGCAGCAAAACTGTGACCTTACCCGCTTCGATCTTACGATTGAAGGTGCTCTGTATCGGAACCTTCCGAAGAGGCGCATGATCTATCAGGTCGTCAGGGCGATAATCGAAAAAGGCACAACACCCGAGCAGTTGCAGCCGCTCCTTCCGGGAAGTGAGCGCTGGCTTGTTGTCGAAGGCGACTGTACAGAGGAACAGTTCCACCAGAAGGAAAAAGAAGTCCGGAGCCTGCGTGGCGCACTGTATGAGCCTCGACGGTATTTCAATTCGGACGAAGAGTTATTCAAGGTAAACGGGAAATCCTACGCCTTGACGAAGATGTGGGGGACGGGGACGATTCCAGCGATGGAGGCGATCAAGGAGAAGTACCCAGAGGTGCAGATTGAGTATGTGAAGGCGGCTTAAGAGGTGGGAGATTCTTCTTTGGAATCCTTCTCTACTCTTTGCTTTTCAAAGCGATCCAAATCCTCTTCAGTGATGTAGATCCCTTCGATAGCGCTGGAAGAGATGATTGACCTGCGCATCATCTTCTTTCGCATCTCCGGGTCTTTCAAGTAAGGATTGGTTTCAAGAAGTGACTTTTTCATAATGCTAACTATACCTCAAATCGAGCTGAAACATGAGCAAAAAGTGGTCAGAAACGGATGTAAGTATATTAAAAGCGTAACAATTCAGCTAATGATTGAAGTTATGCGCTTCTGTTGTATTACGAATTAAGATTTAATTTGAGACTCCGTGAACAACTGATGGAAACGGTTCAACCATGCTCCTCCACTGCACCCAAAAACTGACCGCAAAACTTCCGGAAGTCTCGGCATCACCGCTTGTCGGAACAAGCCCACTGGGGAGCTGGCACGCCCACCTCTACACCTACAACCGCCGCCAGTGCTTGCTGTTTTGCCACGACGAAAGCCGCTACTGCCTCTTTCTGCCGGGACTGGTGAAGGCTGATTTTGCCAAACTCGGACAGTTGCACCGGGAACTGTTTTTGGCCTCGCTGGTCGTGCAGGATGTCCCGGAGACGCAGATCAGCCGTGTTGCTCTGGCGCTGGGGCCGCTGCAGTGCGACCGGAAGACGGATCGCTCGGTGCTCGGCTCCCTGCGGACAGCGGATATTGACTTGAGTTGGCTGATACATGATGCGCATGTGCTGGATTGTGATCCGCTGGCCGTGGCGCTCAAGCTGAATGACCGTCCGACGTCGGTGAAGGGGAAATGGTTTCATCCGGCCAAGATGATGCTGGAGTTGATTGGGCGGCTTAGTAATTCTGAAAGGAATTACCTATGATCATCTTCCTCGACGAATCGGGCGATCTGGGCTTCGATTTCAGCAAGCCGAAGACATCTGGCAAGTTTGTCATAACCCTGTTGGTCTGCCAGAATCGGGATGCCACCGATTGCTTGCGGAAGGCCGTCAGCAGAACATTGAAGAACAAGCTCAATCATAAGAAAGGTGGCCGGACGATTCAGGAGCTTAAAGGGACGGAATCCTCTCTTGAGGTGAA
>VFJK01000068.1 GCA_009886125.1 Geobacter sp.
GGAACATGCTGACGATATTATCGAACATCTCTTCCGCATCCGCGAACTGCAGGCATCAGGCGGATCGTTCACCGCCTTCATCCCCTGGACCTATCAGCCGGGCAATACCGAGCTTGGCGGCAGCAGGGCGACCGGCGTGGAATATCTCAAGGTGCTGGCCCTCTCCCGCATTATACTGGACAACATACCCAATCTTCAGGCATCATGGGTGACTCAAGGGGCGAAGATGGCCCAGGTCGCCCTTTTCTTCGGCGCCAACGATCTGGGTGGGACCATGCTTGAAGAGAATGTTGTCGCCGCTGCCGGCTGCAGCTTCAGGATGAGCATGGCGGAGATGATAGACCTCATCCACGGTGCCGGCTTCACTGCCGCGCAAAGAACGACACTCTACCGTACTCTGAAGGAATTCTGATTACAGAAAGACAGTATATGACCCCGATCGAGATGATCACCAGACCCGACCAGCTCCAGCTGGTTCTGCTCCACCTGAAAAACGAAAAACTTATCGCCTTTGACCTTGAAGCTGACTCGATGCACCACTATCGGGAACAGGTCTGCCTCCTCCAGATCTCAACAGAGAGCAAAAACTTCATCATCGATCCGCTCGCCTGCCCGGATTTTTCCCCGCTTGCCCCGGTCTTTGCCGATCCGGAAACAGTGAAGGTCTTTCACGGCGCTGATTACGACGTCCGGATGATGCATCGCTGTTTCGGCATCGAGATAATCAACCTGTTCGACACGATGATCGCCTGCCAGTTCCTCGGCGAACCGGCTGTCGGCCTGGCAGCGGTACTGAAGAAGCGCTACAACGTCGATCTCGACAAGAAGTATCAGCAGGCTGACTGGAGCAAAAGGCCCCTCTCCCCGGAAATGCTCGATTATGCAGCAAAGGACACGAGCCTCCTGATTCCTCTTTACAAAGAACTCATCGCAGAACTGACAACAAAAGGCAGATTGTCATGGGTCAAAGAGGAGTGCGAGATACTGAGCAGGGTAAGGATGGCAGAACGGAATGACGAACCGCTGTCCGGCCGCTTCAAAACCGCTTCACGCATGAAGCCGCAGGAGCTGGGGATACTTGAAGGGATTCTCCGTTTCCGGGATGAAGAGGCTGAGAAAAAGGACCTTCCCCCTTTCAAGATCTTCGGTAACGAAGCGGTAAGGGAGATCGCCGAGCGCAATCCCTCTCAGCTCCATGATCTGAACAGCATCTCCGGTCTCTCTCCCAAGCTGATAGAGAGGTACGGCAGATCGATCCTCCAGGCGGTGAAACTCGGACGAGCACTCCCCCCGGAGTCTCTGCCGGCATTCAAAAGCAAGAAGAGGGTCGAGCGCAGCCAGCTTCAGGATGAACGACTGAACCGGCTGAAAGAGTGGCGTACCGGAAAAGCCGCAGAGCTGGCAATCGATCCCGGCGTACTGGTTAATAATGCGCTGCTGGAAGGATTGGCAGAGACAATGCCGGAATCAGTGGCTGATCTGAAAGGACTGAAGGGCTGGCATACTGCGGCTTTCGCCGAAGAACTCTTTAGACTGCTGAGAGGCTGAAGAGCCGGATTCTACCTTCTACCCGATATCGCCCCATACATACTGAAGAATCGATACAACTGAAAGCCCTGCTGTTTCTGTCCTCAATATCCGCTTTCCGAGAGAGACTGCTATAAATCCCCTGTCTACGGCCTCTGCCGCCTCTTCCGGCGTGAGTCCGCCTTCAGGACCGATGACAACAGAAATCGATTCAGGCATATCACCTCTTTCAAGAATCTCCTTGAGCTGCTGCTCTTCCTCGCCTTCCCAGAGCAGCAGACGCAACGACGAAGCGTTCCTGCCCAAAGCCTCTCCCAGCGTCCCTGAAAAAGTGACTGTCGGGATATCTGCCCGGCCCGACTGCCGCGCCGCTTCCTGAACTATCCGTTCCCAGCGGGTAAGCCTTTTTTCGAGCCGCTCCCCTTCCAGCCTGGTGACAGAACGTGCCGCCTCGAAAACAACTATTCCCGCGACACCGAGCTCTGTACACTTCTGCAGGATCAGATCTATCTTCTCGCCCTTCGGAAGCCCCTGATACACCGTTATCCGCGGAGACTCAACGGATGATGACAACGGCCGGGACGCTCCGATCCCGACATGGATACCATCCTTCTCAACCGCAGTGATGATCGCTTCCGCTTCACGCCCTGAACCGTCAGCCAGAAGGAGATGATCCCCGCTTTTCAGGCGAAGGACCGTTGAGAGGTGCCGGAACAGATCCCCGGAGATGACCCCTTTTTCCTGCAGCAGAAACTCCGGTGCAACGAAAAATCGTCTCATTCAGCAGCTCTTTCTGAAAACGATGCAGCACCACTCATCCTCTCTGGTTACGGAGTCCAGGATGAGCTCAGGGGTGGAAAACCCGGAGATGACGAACGCTTCGCGTTCCTGCAGTATCCCGGAGAGGATCAGAAAACCATGTTCAGCCATCCTGCCTATGAGCGCTGTCCGCATCCTGACCAGCTCTTCGGCAAGAATATTCGCAATGACGATATGATACAGTCCATCCACCTCCGAAAGTGGCGTCAAGGATTCTGTCAGGATCTTCTCCACCCCGTTGATGGCCGCATTCTCTCTGGTGACATCCACGGCGATCGGGTCTATGTCGATGCAGATGACCTTCTCTGCCCCGTACAGCGCCGCGGCTATCCCCAGCACCCCCGAACCGCAGCCGACATCGAGAACTGCCGTGCTGCCGACGGGGGCAGTTTTTTCTGTTGTCAACAGCCTTTCGAGCGCCTCAAGACAGAGCCGTGTGGTCGCATGCGTTCCCGTGCCGAACGCCATCCCCGGATCCAGCTCAAGGACGATGTCGCCATCCAGAGGGGTGAATAGTTCCCATGATGGTTTCATCACCAACCGCTCTCCGATTCGTGTCGGCTTGAAATTCACTTTCCACGAGTTTGCCCAATCCTCCTCCTTCAGAGTGGAAACTGTCGGGGGGATATAAGAAAACCCCTGACATGACGGACCTTCACTCAGGATATAGTTCTCTATCTGTGCAAGACTCTCTTCGATCCGCTCGCGGTCCTGAAGATAGCCCTTGACACTCTTTACCGACTCGGCAGCGATATCCGTGACATTGAACGTATCGACTATCCTGTTCTCGATGCTCACGCCGTTACCGGTCAGTTCAAGGATAAAGTCTGCAAGACTCTCTGCCATCGGTTCCGGGACGGTACAGGTGATCTCTGTCCAGCTGGTATCTGCCATCTCAAAACCTCTCATGAAAAGTTGTCGCCTCAAGTCCAGTAAACCTAGCAAAACAGCCGGAATATCGCAATAAAAACCTTGACAGGGAAGCGAGTAAAACGGTAATTTTAATTAAATTTATTCTGTAGGAAATCTCATGAGCGACCGACCGAACATTGAGCAGGTAGCTGCTGCTGCCAAGTCCCTGACACCGGAGCTGCTCCGCATAGTCCGTACCCTTTATGATGAGCCCGAGACTTCTCTCATGGAGAAAAATTCAGCCGGGCTTTTGACGGGGATACTCAGGGAGAATGGTTTCGACATTCAGACCGGAGTCGCCGGACTGGAGACCGCTTTCATCGGGACAAGTGGTAACGGACGGCCTGCAATCGCCCTGATCGCCGAGATGGACGGACTCCCGGGACTTGGTCATGCCTGTGGCCACAATATCATTGCTGCTGCTTCGACCGGAGCAGCCATAATCCTCCGAAGACTGCTCCCTGCCGGGTCAGCGACGATCAGGATCTTCGGCACACCTGCCGAAGAGCTCGGAATAGGGAAGATCGAGATGATAAATGCCGGCTGCTTCGAAGGAACCGATTTTGCAATGATGGTCCACCCCTCATCCAAAAGGCAGGTGATAAAGCATTTCCTCGGCCTGGCAAAGGTAAAATTCATTTTCCATGGAAAGGCGGCTCATGCTGCAGCCTACCCTGAAGATGGAGTCAACGCCCTCGATGCGGTTATCCAGACCTTCAACTCTGTCAGCGCTCTGCGTCAGCAGAGCAGACAGGATGTGCGCATCCACGGGATCATAACTGAAGGGGGAATCGCACCGAACATAATCCCGGCACGGGCTTCCTGCTATTTCTACGTAAGGGCTGATGATCTGAAAGAGATGGAACGATCCAGAGAAAGGCTGATCTCCTGTGCACAGGGGGCCAGCCTCGCCACCGGATGCACACTTGAGATTGAGGAAGATCCCAGGGTCATTGCTCCGATGAAGATCCTGCCCTCTTTTTACCGGATATATTCAGAACAGCTCGCGCACCTCGGCCTCGAAGAGTCAGCAGCCTCCCCGGACAAAAACAAGGGCTCTTCAGACATCGGTAATCTGTCGCAGACTGTACCGACGATCCATCCGCATGTCCCTATCGGCGAAGGGATCAATATCCATACTGAAAACTTTGCAAAAGCGACCGTATCGGAAAGGGGGGGGATGGCGGCAGTAGAGGGGGCAACGCTTCTGGCGCTCACCGCAATCGAGCTGATCTTTTCTCCGGTGCTTCAGGCCGAGGTTTACAAAGAATTTCATGAAAAGAAATAAAAATATCTTGTACTCTCATTATAGCCTGCTATTATTAAAACAATTGAATTAATCTGCAGGGAGTGCCCGTCATCCATACACTTTATCTCTTTTCCGATGCTACCGGTGAGACTGTAGAAAGAGTCATGCGGGCCGTTCTTTCCCAGTTCAGGGATGCAGACATAAAGCTGCAGCGCTTCAACCAGCTCCGCACACAGGCAGACATGCTGAAAGCGATTGAAGCGGCTTCGACAAGTCCCGGCCTGATCATCTGCACACTTGTAAACAGGGAGCTCGCGCAGTTTCTCCAGTATGAGGCGGAGCAGCGGGAGCTTGAAGTGATCGACCTGTTAAGCCCGATCCTGTACAAGTTCTCGGACATTTTCGGGCTTTCCCCCCTGCAGGAACCGGGGCTGCTGTACGAGATCAATGCCGAGTACCACAAGAGAGTCGAAGCGGTAAATTTCACGGTCAAGCAGGACGACGGACAGGAACTCCGATACCTCTACAAAGCGGATATTGTTCTGATCGGTGCTTCACGGACATCAAAGACACCTCTTTCGATGTACCTTGCGCATAAAGGTTACAAGGTCGCCAACATCCCTCTTGTCAAAGGGATCAACCCGCCGAAAGAGCTCTTTGATATCGATCAGAATCGTGTGGTCGGGCTGCTTATAGATGCAAAGCGATTGGTAGAACTCCGCTCGGCAAGGCTTGTACAGCTTCAGCAGAGCCCGAGAAGCAAATATGCGAGTTATGACGAAATCCTCGACGAGCTGATCTGCTGCAAGCAGCTCTACCGGCGAAATCCGAAATGGCTCACCATAGATGTCACCCACAAGTCAGTAGAAGAATCGGCAAGCGATATTATAAAGAAACTTACAGGGATCGGTCTTGCGTAGAAAACAAAAAACCGGCGGAACATTATTCAGAGGGGAGGAGTTATGAGAATTCTTGTTGTTGAAGATGAAAAAAAGGTTGCCAGTTTCATCAAGCGTGGGCTGGAAGAAGAGAGTTATGTGGTTGAGACTGCCGGTGATGGTGAAGAAGGTCTCTCAATGGCGATCGAAAAAAAATTCGATCTGATAATCCTGGACTGGATGCTCCCGAAGCGCGACGGGATGAGCTTCCTGAAAGAGCTCAGGGAGCGTAGCATGGCAACCCCGGTATTGATGCTGACCGCAAAAGATACCGTAGAGGACATCGTCGTAGGCCTTGAAACCGGCTCTGACGACTATCTGACCAAACCGTTCGCTTTTGCCGAACTGCTTGCACGGGTTAAAGCTCTGATCCGCCGGAGTGAAATGGATCGCGGGGCCGAACTCCACTTTGCAGACCTGAGAATCGATCCGGTAACGCACAAGGTCTGGCGGGGTGAGAAGGAGATAGACCTGACAGCAAAAGAGTACGGTCTGCTCGAATACTTCATGCGGAATCCGAACCAGGTCCTGACCCGGACAATGATTGCAGATCATGTCTGGGACTACACGTTCGACAGCTTTACCAATATTATCGACGTGTATGTGAACTACCTCCGCAAGAAGATAGACCGTGATGCAACTGTCAAGCTGATCCATACGGTTCGCGGTGTCGGATACATCCTGAAAGAGGAAGAATAGTGCCTTACGTAACCAGACCGTAGCGTAAAATCTGTGAGAGCAATACATATAAGCCCCTGATATTCGGGGCTTATTTTTTTAGGGACCTTTCTCCTTGACAAAAACACCTGTTGCGGTATTATTCACCCGCCTTTTCGCGGACACTAAAATAAATTTAAGAAGCAGACGGTTAACCGGAGCATATACATGGTCGAAAAAGTTGAGGAGATGAAGGAAATACTTCTTAAACTCAAAGAAGAAGCATTCGAGGAGATCGGTAAATCTGTGAAGTCAGGCAGTGACACCAACGGCGATGAACCGAGCGGGGACATCTATGATCAGGCTTCTAACGAGCGGGACAGGGAACTGCTTCTGCTTCTGGGAGACCGCGAACGGGAGAAGATCCGGAACATTGATGAAGCTCTTGCCCGTCTCGATGAAGGCGAGTATGGCATCTGCGAAGACTGCGAAGAGGAGATCCCGATTGGTCGTCTGAAAGCGATGCCGTTTGCACGACTCTGCGTCAAGTGCAAAGCAGACCTGGAAAAGCTCCAGGCCCAGACAAAACGTTTTGAAGAAGACAGGGTCTACCGCGAAATTGCAGCCAGTGACGAAGAAGACGCTTAATCCCGTCAATGCACATAATAATGAAAAGGGAACTGCACTCTGCAGTTCCTTTTTTTGTTCCCTCTAAAATACATCCGGATACGGATAAACAAGCCCTTTCCCTTGCTTTTTTATTCAATTTCAGATAGATATGTACTTTTGATCCACTCTGGCTTTGCAAGGTTCAGGGAATGACAGCAACGGAAAACGGGTTAACTGCATCAGATCAGCCAGGTTGGTGGAAACCGGGTCACGGGAATCCCCCCGCAGAGTCTCTTGAAAAAGCGATGCAGCAGATCGCCCAGCCGCTCTATCTGGTATCAAAAGACGGCGACCTTGTTGCCGAATCCTCCGGCAGTGCTGCCCTTGGAGATTCCTGCCAGGAAGCCGGCACGTTCCCCCTTATCGCTCATGCAACGCCTGTGCTTCCGGTTTTTCTTGGCGACCCTGGCTTTTGTGCTGAGCTCGGCATCCGGTACCCCTATATTGCAGGCTCAATGGCAAAAGGGATCAGCTCGGCTTTGATGGCTGAAGAGCTGGGCCGGGCCGGGATGCTCGGTTTCTTCGGAGCAGCCGGGCTCCCGCTCGATGAAGTCGAAGAAGCGTTAGACCGGCTGAAAACCTCTTTAGGCGATACGCCGTACGGCTTCAACCTGATCCACTCACCCCAGGAACCGGATCTTGAAGAGACTCTTGTCTCCCTCTACATCAGGAAAAGCGTCCGCCTTATTGAAGCATCAGCATTTCTGGCACTGACACTGAATCTCGTCCGATACCGTACTCACGGTATCTGCCGCCTGCCGGACGGGAAAATCCATACACCGAACCGCATCATTGCCAAAGTCTCGCGTGAGGAGCTGGCTGCCAGCTTCTTCTCGCCTCCGCCGGAAAAATTCCTGAACGAGCTGGTTGCCAAAGGTGAGATCACCGAAGAGCAGGCAGAACTCGCCGCAACCATCCCCATGGCTCAGTACGTGACCGCCGAAGCTGATTCAGGCGGCCATACCGACAACCGGCCTGCACTGGCGCTCTTCCCGACCATACACTCTCTGGCCTGCCGCATGGAGAAGGAGTTCGGCTATGACTGCCGTCTTCGTGTCGGGCTTGGCGGCGGTATAGCCACTCCGGCTTCTGCAGCAGCTGCGTTTGCTATGGGTGCAGCATACATCATGACAGGCTCGGTAAATCAGGCCTGTATAGAGTCCGGGACATCCGACGCTGTCAGGCAGATGCTCACCGAGACTCGCCAGGCAGATGTGACCATGGCTCCGGCAGCAGACATGTTTGAGATGGGGGTCACGGTTCAGGTGCTGAAACGAGGGACCATGTTTCCGATGCGGGCGGCCAAGCTCTACGATCTCTACAGAACGTGTGCGAGTATCGAAAACATCCCTGTCCCGGAGCGTGAAAAACTTGAAAAGTCCCTGTTTCTCGCTTCTCTGGAAGATATCTGGAAGGACACCCGTGCATACTTCATCAAGCGTGACCCGAAACAGGTCGAAAGGGCGGAGCGCGATCCGAAACACCGGATGGCTCTGGTCTTCCGCTGGTATCTGGGGCAGTCAGCTCACTGGGCAAAAGACGGCACAGCCGATCGAAAGATGGATTACCAGGTATGGGCAGGCCCTTCGATGGGTGCGTTCAATGAATGGGTTGCCGGCTCGTTTCTGGCACATGCTGAGCAGCGAAAAGTTGTGACGGTCGCAAAAAACATCCTCTACGGCGCTGCAGTGCTCGCTCGAGCTGCCATGCTCCGCTCCCAGGGGGTTCAACTCCCTGCCGAAGCAGTAAAGATTCCCCCGATGCAGGAAGCTGAGCTCAAGGAGTATTTCTAGGTGAAAACTGACGATGTAAAACTGGCGGATAACCGCGGAAAACTTGCCATAATCGGCATAGGATGCCTCTTCCCTGGGGCTGATAACAGTGCTTCATACTGGGCGAATATCCGCGAAGGTATCGATGCTATCAGCGAGATTCCCGAAACACACTGGAAGACAGAGGACTATCTCGACTCTGACCCCAAATCTCCGGACCACACATACGGCCATAGGGGCGGGTTTCTCTCCCCGTACCCTTTCAACCCGATGGAGTACAACATCCCCCCGAATACCCTTGAAGCCATTGACACTTCACAGCTTCTCGGGCTTGTAGCAGCCGGGCAGGCCCTGAAAGATGCCGGCTACGGTCCGGAAACCAGTTACGATAAAAGCAGGGTCAGCGTCATCCTTGGAGTCACCGGAACCCTTGAGCTGGTCATCCCTCTCGGAGCACGGCTTGGTCACCCCATCTGGAGATCAGCCCTCAAGAATGCAGGTGTTGACGATACGGTCGCGGAGGATGTCGTCCAACGGATTTCCGAAGGGTATGTCCCCTGGCAGGAGAACTCATTCCCCGGACTCCTCGGGAATGTCGTCGCCGGACGCATCAGCAAGCAGTTCGACCTGGGCGGCACAAACTGCGTTGTCGATGCAGCATGCGCCAGCTCCTTAAGCGCACTGCACCTGGCAAGCATGGAACTTTCATCCGGCAAAGCGGATATGGTAGTCACCGGCGGGATTGACACCTTTAACGATATTTTCATGTACATGTGTTTCAGCAAGACCCCGGCGCTTTCTCCTACCGGCAATGCAAAGCCGTTCGATGCCAATGGCGACGGCACCATCCTTGGGGAAGGTCTTGGCATCGTCGTCATCAAAAGACTTGAGGATGCAGAGCGCGACGGAGACAGGATCTACGCCGTGATCAAGGGTGTCGGATCGTCAAGCGACGGCAAAGGGGATGCGATATACGCTCCGAGTGCATCAGGCCAGAAAAAGGCGCTTCTGGATGCATACAGCAGAGCCGGAGTCTCCCCGGAGAGCATCGGCCTGGTCGAGGCACACGGAACCGGCACCAAGGTCGGCGATGCTGTAGAGGTCTCGGCCTTGAGAGAGGTATACGGAGAGTCAGAGCGGCCATGGTGTGCTCTTGGCTCAGTCAAGTCGCAGATAGGGCATACAAAAGCCGCAGCAGGTGCTGCAGGGCTTATAAAAGCTGCTCTTGCCCTGCACAACAAGGTCATACCTCCGACAATCAAGGTTTCGAACCCCCTCGATGAGATCAAGAGAGATCGTACCCCCTTCTACATTTCAACCGAGAAGCGACCCTGGCTCCCTCACGGAGACACTCCGCGGCGAGCCGGAGTAAGCGCTTTCGGCTTTGGAGGGTCCAATTTCCATACTGTCCTGGAAGAGTACCGCGCGGAAAAACTTTCTGCCGAATGGGACGGGAATATACAGCTGATTCCGTTTTCCGGAAACAGCACTGCTGCTGTTGAACAAGGGGTCAATGGACTCCGGACGGATCTCACCTGGAACGAGCTTCGCACCTATGCGTTCGAATCCCGCAGAGCCTTTGACAGAAAAGCTTCATGCCGACTCATCATTGCTGTCGAACGGGATAAGACCAATCTTGCCGGCATGGTCGCAAATACTCTCGCTCTGCTGAAAAGCAGACCCGACGGGAGCTGGAGCACCCCTGACGGCGCCTGCTTCTCATCTCAGCCTAAAAGCGGCAAAACCGCTTTCCTGTTCCCCGGCCAGGGGTCACAGTACACCGGCATGCTCCGCGACCTTGCCTGCACATTCCCGCAGATGACCGCCGCTCTCACCGAAGCAGACCGCGGACTGCTGTTCCCGGACAGCACACGCCTGTCTGACAGGATATATCCTATATCTGATTTTTCCGATGGCGCAGCAACCCGAAATGACGAAAAGCTTCGTGCCACAGAGGCTGCCCAGCCGGCTATCGGTGCTGTCAGTCTGGGTGCGCTCAGGGTGCTTGAGTCGTTCGGGCTCTCCCCTGATGCAGTCGGCGGACACAGCTACGGAGAGCTGACCGCTCTCTGTGCCGCTGGAATCATCAATGAGGGAGAGCTCCACAGTCTTTCGCGGCTCCGCGGCAGGCTTATGGCAGAAGGCGTAGGAGACAAGGGGGGGATGCTGGCTGTTTCGGCTCCTCTTGATACTCTGGAAAAAATCCTTGCTGAAGAGGGAATCGATCTGGTGATCGCCAACCGGAACGCACCGACGCAGGCTGTCCTGTCTGGCAGGAGTGCCGAGATCGATCGCGCCGCTTCCATACTTGCATCAAGAAACATCTCCTGTAAAAAGCTGCCTGTCTCTGCAGCATTCCATAGCCCGCTTGTCGCCGACGCAGCAGCACCGTTTCTTGAAGCTCTTGCCGGCATAGAGATGAAACCGGGCAACATACCCGTTTACGCCAACAGCACAGCTTCGGTCTATCCTGTTGACCAGAGCTCTGCCAGAGAGATTCTTGCCGGACAGTTGGCTGCACCGGTACAGTTTGTCGCAGAGATCGAAGCGATGTATGCAGCAGGCGTCCGGGAGTTTGTCGAAATAGGCCCCGGAGCTCGACTGACAGGCCTTGTGAAGGCCATTCTCGGCGAGCGGGAGCATATGGCCGTTGCTCTTGATGGATCCGGAGGAAAACGATCCGGGGTTTTCGATCTTGCGCGTCTCCTTGCACAGATGACCGCTTCAGGCCATGACCTGCTGGTTGAAAAGTGGGACGAGGATTTCCGCCCTGTTGCAGCAGTCAAAAAACCGGCGATGACGATTCCGCTCAGCGGCGCGAACTATGTCCAGCACAGAGCAAAGAGAGCACCGTCAGCGCCGGCCAGAGCAGAAGTCCGGAAGCAGGAAGCCGTAGCCAGTGAACCCGCAACAATGAACAGAGCCATGAATATTTCAAACAGTTCACCTGTATCCCGTGATGCTGTTGCCGAGTCGCTCCGGATGACCAGGGAAAGTATGGCGGTCCTGCAAAAGATGCAGGAGGATACAGCGCGCCTGCACCGTCAGTTCCTTGAAGGCCAGGAGACTGCCGCCAGGACTTTCCAGACCCTGCTCGAAAATCAGCAGAGAATCCTCTCCGGCCAGACAGTCACTCTCCCTTCATTCTCACCTTCACCGGAAAGAGTAGCGACAATATCGGCAGCATCGACTCCCGCTCCGCCTCAGGCTGCTCCTGCAGCAGCTGTTATTTCAGCGGCAGCAGCAATACCGGACCCAGCGAAAGCTGTTCCTCTACCGTCAGGGCCTTCTGTTTCCGCAGCAATCCTGGAAATAGTCAGCGAGAAGACCGGTTATCCGGTCGAGATGCTCGACCTCGACATGGGACTTGATTCAGACCTCGGGATCGACTCCATCAAAAGGGTGGAGATCCTCTCCGCGATTCAGGAGAGACTCCCGCATGCGCCCCTGATCGGACCGGAACATCTCGGAACGCTTCAGACGCTTGGCGAGATCGCCTCGTTCCTCGGCGCCGGAGTTCCTGTTGCCCTGGCAGCTGCTGCCGGTGCTCCTGCTCCTCTTGCCACTGCCGGCGCTGACACAGCTGCTGCACTGCTTGCC
>VFJK01000108.1 GCA_009886125.1 Geobacter sp.
AGGTCGCTGATTTTCACCGCGTCATACTGGATTTCGACCCGGCCGGCTTCTATTTTGGACAGGTCCAGGATCTCGTTAATCAGATTCAGCAGATCACTGCCGCCACCGTAGATTATTCGTGCCGCCTCCACCTGATCAGGAGTCAGATTACCTTCCCGGTTACCAGCAAGCCCCTGAGACAGAAGAAGCAGGCTGTTCAAAGGTGTGCGTAGTTCGTGCGACATGTTCGCCAGAAATTCAGATTTGTATTTGCTGGCCTGTGCCAGTGCTTCGGCCTTCTCCTCCAGATCCAAACGTGCCAACTCTACCTGTTTTGTCTGCCGTTGCAGCAGATCATTTTTTTCTTCCAGCTCTTCGTTGGTAACCTGAAGCTCTTCCTGTTGGACCTTCAACTCTTCCTCTGACTGCTGCAGCCGCTGGGTCTGTTCCTCCAACTCTTCATTGGCTACCCGCAACTCCTCCTGTTGGGTCTGCAGCTGTCGGTTCTGCTGGTCCAGACCGGCAGCCAGTGTCTCGATACGCTGATTTGCAAGCATACTGTTCATCCAGACTGCCAATACACTCTGCGTTTCTGTAATCAATCGGACTGCATCCGGGTCATAGCCGTGGAGGCTTGCCAGTGAAAGCATTGCCGGGATATCCTCCCCGGCCAGAAGCGGAATGGTGATTATTTCACTTGGATTCAGTTCACCGCTTACCGTGTACAAAGTGAAGCGGGATTCTGGTGGTATCTCAGTGATGCGCTGGATTTGTCGGGTTGTAAGCGCAGCCCCGAACTCACCCTCGCGTGTCGTCGCTGAGAAGGAGGCCCGACCGACCGCAGCAACTCCGATCGACTCAATAATTTCATAGTCGCTTTTCTGCTCGTTGAGCAGGTAGAAGGCACCGATCTGCGAACCGGTCAGCTTCATCAGCACTTCAAGAACCTGACTGCTGAATGTGCGCATCTGAAGTTCCCGCAGCATGACGTCATTCAACTGGACCACCCGATCCCTGAAATTCATGTCGTTCTGGATTGTCTCGGCCAGAGAGTTGAACGTCCCGGCCAGGGCACCGAACTCGTTGGCGGACTGATAGCTGCTGCGGGCGTCCATTTCCCCCTGTCGAAAGCGGTCGGCCACTTCGCCCAGATCTTTGAGCGGAGTTTTTATTTGCCTGATCAGGAA
>VFJK01000064.1 GCA_009886125.1 Geobacter sp.
CATTCCTGAACCGCTTGTAAGGGGATGAGTACCCCCTGAGAGGTAAGTTGGGGATTAATGTTTGTACTCATTGAGTAGCACCTTTCTTTCAAAAACAACCGCTGATTTGATTATAGCTTCACCGATAAAAATAACAACTTGCTAAGATAACTCTATTGTTTAGCCAATAATTTTCATAAGGAGATAAATTATGTCACAAAAAATCCAACTGACCGGACGCATTTTTCGTAATTACATACAGGGGCTATGAAGCGGGAGAGGAAGAGCCGGAGGTGGGAAGAGTTGCTGAATAGCCTCAAAAGGAGAGCGGCCTTGGAGTTTGGCGGTATCAATCACCGAAGCCAAAGCAGCATAAGCCTCAGCGCCCCATTGAGCGCGGAAACCATTGGTGACCTTGCGATGGATAACGGCAGGACGTAAAGCGCGTTCAGCGACATTATTGGTGGGTTCGACATCAGCCCGGTACAAAAAGAGCAACAGATGGGGGCGATGTTTAAGATAACGTTGGCGTAGTTTGAGGGCTTGAGGTTGAGGGGGTGAACGGGATAATAACCCATCCAATAACCGTTCCAAACGGTTGCGTTGGGCTTGGAATTGAGCTTCAGACAGTTGGTCGCGGCGATGATGCAGGGCAATGGCGGCCCGAAACAGGGTTTGTAAAGCTTTGGCCCACCAACCGTGGGGATATTGGTCCAGCACCCGTTGTAAATCACGCAGTTGATGGGCCAAACAGAGTTGACGGTGGGCCACCTCAAGTTTGAGTTGGGCGGGTAAACAGTCGCTCCCCCAGACTTCAATGGCGCTATCAACCAACACGGGTTCAATAACTGTTGAGGCACGGGAGGGCTTGATGACGTGCAGGACGGCCGTTAAGGTGCAAAAGACCCAATGCCAGCAAGTCCGACCTGCGACCCGGACCCCGGTTTCGTCACTGTTGACCACCGCACTGTCCCGAACCGCGGCGGTGATAGCTGGCAGGGCCTGCGCCGCACTTCGACCAGCACGAGCCATGATCCGATTGATGGCTCCTTGGCTTAACTCCAGCCCATGTAAGTCCTGGAAGGCTTGTTGGGTTCGTTCATAGCTCATATGCTGCTGTTGGCGATAGTAGACCGTCGTTGCTTCCAGACGACTGCCAAAAACGCGATCCAACTCTAGCCCGGCTGGCGGCTCAAGGACATGACCTTGACCACAACTCGGACACCAGACTTCATACTGCCGCACCTCAATCACTTGCGCTTTGGCTTCGGGCAATTCCGTCATCTGGTTCACCTTCAGCAAGGTTGCTTCGGCTGCCTGCAAATCACATTGGCAACTTGGACATTGCTCAACCTTGAGTTCCACCACTTCATCTGGTTCAGTCACCCATTGCCGTTCAGCTTTGCGGTGTCCAGAACCTCGACCATGTTTGCGTTTCGAGCTATCACCCACTGGATTGCTTTTCTGATCCCGTGCTGGGGCTTGCGACGAGTTTTTTGAAGTTACTGGCGGCAGTTTTGGCGCTTGGTCCTGCTCTTGGCGTAACTTTTCCAGTTCTGCTTTCATGTCTGCCAGCAACCGCTCAAATTCTGTTAGCTGTTGGGCCTGCATCAGAACTAGATTTATCAATTCTTTCCGGCTTAGCTTTTTTAGTTTGTCTCGGGTCATACTTCCTATATCTCATACTTTCTTTAATTCTTTATGAATTTCTCGACTGTATGTAATTACATAATTACCGATTTACAGGGCTGTACCCAAACCCTCTAATAGCCTCCAAAGATGACTTTAAGGAATACCAAAAGTTGGAATTATTGCCTTGTCCGTATTTGAATGCTGACGTAGAGCTAACCACGGAACGAGAGCAACATATAGCCGAACGTCACCCTGACTTACTCCCGGAACATCGCCACC
>VFJK01000002.1 GCA_009886125.1 Geobacter sp.
ATGGATTCATCCGGAGTGCAGACCATGCCACCTTCTCCGGTAGTAATGTTCTTGTTGGGGTGAAAGGAGAAGATGGAAATACTATCGAGAGATCCGATCCGTTTCCCCTTGTACTCGGTACCAGCAGCATGAGCCGCGTCTTCGATCACTGTCAGGCCGAACTCTTTTGCCAAGGTAAAGATCGGATCCATGTCACATGACTGACCGGCGAAGTGAACCGGGATTATAGCTCTTGTCCTGGCGGAGATCTTCTCGCGAATCTTCGTTGCATCGATGTTCAGCGTGCCGGGCTCTATATCGGTCAGTACCGGAGTCCCTCCACAGAGGAGAATCATGCTGACTGTTGAGGCAAAGGTCATCGGCGTAGTGATGATCTCGTCTCCCTCACGGATTTTCAGGGCCAGCAGGGTGAGATGCAGGCCGGCAGTAGCTGAACTGAGGGGAACGGCAAAGGGAGCGCCGACGTAGGCACGGAATGCTTCTTCAAAACGCTTAACCTTCGGGCCGGTGGTGATCCAGCCGGAGCGGAGGGAATCAACGACTTCGTTGATCTCTTCATCATCCAGCGTGGGGGTCGAGAAAGGAAGAAAATCAGAGCGCACCATATCCTCCAGAAAAAAAGTAGCTGATTAACTGCAGGCACTAATTCAATACATGCAACAGAACGATCCGCGCGCTTAGGAACCGTCACGAAATAAGTGTTACATTCCAAGCTATTTCGTTACGGCTCCTTATGCCGTTCTTGCCACAGCATATGTATCAGTTATTTTATTCCGACGGCTTAGCGGTTGGAAATCAATAGTTTACGCACATCTTGTCCCAAAACCCTCACCGGTGTTCTGGTCAAAGTCTTGAGTTTCGCAAGATCATTCTCTTTGATCAACACGATCACATGACGCCCGGATTCCCACAGCTCAGGCAGTTGCTCCTGTTTGATGAACCAGGCTGATTGGTCACCTATCTTTGCGCCGAACTCGAGTTCACCCATGCCGCCAGCTATGACCACCCGTCTTCCGGCATAAAAGGGAAATCCCTGTTCGTACCCGGCGCTCACGACAACGGTGTCCGGCCCGGCATATTCCTTCACCATACGGCTGAGCTCTTTTGAACTTGCTTTCTTTTCGGCCATTCCGGGAAAGACTGCATGTATGCCGACCAGTGAGAGGAGGAGGCCGCCAGTTGCCAGCGTGAGAAAAAGACTCATGGCGGCACCTTGCCGGGCATAGAAGATTGTCACGATCCCCTGAATAAAAAAAACAGCTCCGACAGCAAATCCGCTCAGCCCGGAAACATATGCTTTTGGGGTTACAAAAGGGTAGACCGAGCAGGCGCAGCCGACCAGAACCAGGACTGTCCCGGCAAGAAGGGCGGTTCGTCGGGGTAGTTTCTCGCCGTCGAGGACGCGGTCGAACAGATGTCCGACCAGTAGTGCAAGCGGTGGGAATACCGGCAGGATATAAGGGATAAGCTTGGAGTTTGATTTGGAGAAGAAAAGAAAAATGAATCCAGCCCATATAATGAGGAATAGGAGGATATCACCTTCTTGTTCTTTTCGGCGACGCCAGGCCCGAACGATAGCCTGTGGAGCGAAAAATGACCAGGGGAGCATAGTCAGGAGAAGAATCGGAATAAAGAACCAGATCGGCTGGTAACGACCATGGACCTTTGTCAGAAAGCGCTGAAAGTGCTCGTGGATGAAGAAGAACTGGAAGAATTCAGGGTTTCGCTGCATGACAAGAACAAACCAGGGAGCAGCGACTGCCAGAAAGAGCGGTATGCCTGCCAAAAGCCGCATCTCTTTCAGGAGGGTCCAGCGGCGGCAGATAAGCAAGTACAGGAAGATGACTCCGCCGGGGAGGACCAGGCCGATGAGTCCTTTAGCCAGGACAGCCAGAGCGCAAAAAATGTAGAACTGGTAGTAGTAGAGGCCCTTGCGCTTTTCATCCGGCCGTGATGCGAGCAGGAAAAAGCCGATAGCCGCCGACATGCAGAAGGTGAGGGTCATGTCGGTCAGATTGATGCGGCCCTGGATCAGGAATCCTGCTGACGAGCCGAGGATCACTGCGGCAAAAAGCCCTTCACGGCGGCCGAACAGCTTCCTGCCGAAATGGTAGGTAAGGAGGACTGAGAGTAAGCCGCAGAGAGCACCAGGAAAGCGTACAGCGAATTCATTCTCGCCAAAAATGCTCATGGATAGCGCATTCAGCCAATAGTGAAGAGGCGGTTTTTCAAAATATTTCACATAATTAAGCATCGGGGTGATAAAGTCACCGCTTTCGAGCATCTCGCGGGGTATTTCACTGTAGCGCCCTTCATCAGGTTCCATCAGAGGAAATTTCCCGAGAAACTGGAAAAAAGCAGTTCCGAAAATTACCAGCAGTACCAGCAGATCCTGGCGTGCCGAGTTGATTCTGGCTGTAAAAAAAGTCATTATGCGCTGCATAGTATCCCTGTTGCCCTATTAAATAATAAATCAATACTTGAATTTAATAGTTGGTAGTACTGCTGTTGGGTCAAATCTTATTCATGTTAAAGATAAAAGGCCTCACTGGAAACTGTGAAGCCTTAATCCGTTATTGGTACCGGAGGCCGGACTCGAACCGGCATGTCCCTGCGGACGGCAGATTTTGAGTCTGCTGTGTCTACCATTTCACCACTCCGGCTTGTTCAGGCAGTATAGTGAATGGCTTTTACTGCGTCAAGGCGGAATTCTTTGTTCAATAAATTGATGGATTAAATTCTGTATTCTCAGAAGTCAGGCAATCGTTTTGGGAATATTTCAACATACTCGTCAAAGTGACAATTATTGTCACATGTGTCTCCATCATGGGTTAATACTTGTTTAGAAGAGTATACTTGTTTTATGAATAATATGTAATTACAGCTAGTTGAATGACTAATGTTAGAAGGCATGTATCTTGCTACCTATAAGAAACCAGTTAAGTGAAAGAACAAACGCTCTTCATGAGCAACTACTAAACGAAAGGAGAAAACACTATGCTTAACAGAATCAGAAACAGAAAAGGCTTTACACTGATCGAGCTGCTGATCGTTGTTGCGATTATCGGTATTCTGGCTGCAGTTGCCATCCCGCAGTTCGCTTCCTACCGTCAGAAAGGCTACAACTCTGCGGCAACCAGCGACGTGAAAAATGCCAAGACCACTTTTGAAGCATACTACGCTGACAACCAGTTCTATCCACTCTAAAATAAATGAAAGGAGTTAACAGATGAAAATTACAAAGATTCTATCCATTGCATCTATTCTTTCGCTGGCTATAGCGGGCAGTGCTTTTGCCACAACCTTAAATGATACTACCCAAACGGTTGGCACTCCGGGTTGTTCCGTAAAGCCTTCAAAGAATGTAACGATCACATATGAACCCGGTGTCTCCATGACTGGTACATCTGGTTCAGTATCTTACGGTATAGCTGCTATTCATGCTTCCGGCACCAAAACCTTCGGTTCGTCTTCTGCTGACACCAAGATGTATATGAAGGACGGCATCTCTGGTAATACGGTTGCTGCACCTACTGTTGCAGCCGGTGTCCAGACTGCTCCAACTTGGACTAGCTGGTCAGCAATGTAACCTGTTTTTAAACAATTAAAAAGCGGAATGCATAAAATGCATTCCGCTTTTTTTTGTTCCGGTTAAACCGAGGTTTTTGGGATGAAAATTAACAGATTGATCTGTCAACATACCGCACTGGTTGTACTTTTTGTTATCATTGTTTATTATCCCTCCATATTTGCCCGCTTCAATTCTCTCGATGATCTCAGAATGGTCTATCATCTCCTTAATCATGACGAATTCACTCTGAGAGAAGTTTTTCTTCCCCATAGTACCGGCACGTATTACCGTCCGTTTCTTTATCTGACTTTTATTGCGGACAAATACCTTTGGGGTGCAGAAGCCAGTTTCATGCACCTGGAAAACATCCTGCTCCACGCCGGAAACTCGCTGCTGGTTTTATTTCTGGTCCGGCAACTCTTAGCCACCATGTCGATTCAATTTTCATTCGCCCCTCTCGTTGCTGCACTGCTTTTCGGACTGCACCCCATTGCAACTGAGCCGGTGAACTGGGTTTCGGGACGCACCGACCTTCTAGCCGGTTTCTTTGTGCTGGCAGCTCTATGGTTTTTTTTGGTAGGGGCAAAACACGGTTCATCTGCTTCGCCCATCCCTGGTCGCTGTGACAATAGGGCGAAGCAGATGAATCTTTTGCTTCGCCCCTACATCTTTGGTTTGATGGGCGCTATCTCCCTTTTTGCCGGCTGTTTGTCGAAAGAGACAGCGCTCTTCATCCTACCGGTGATATTGCTCTGGACTGTTTCGCCGCCTAAAGACGGTTGCTATGATTCCTCACCTATGCTGCGCCGTTTTTACTTCATGATATTCAGTGCCGCCGGTGGCTTTTATCTGCCCCTCCGCTGGCTGGCGCTGAGCGGTGGTGACAGGATTGTAAAATCTGTGAACAAGGCCGCTGCCGTTCAGAATGAATCGTCATTTGCAGTTCTTGATATCTTCAGAGTTGTCGCCGGATCAGCCGGTTTTTACTTCAAAAAACTTATTATGCCTCTGCCGCTTAATTTCGGCATTAATACGATTTCGCCTCATTATTTCTGGCTCGGACTGCTGGTTATCGCGGGAATTGTATGGTGCCTGTACCGCCGCGACACCGTTTCATATCTGTTCATAACAGCATTCATGCTGACTTCGTCGGCGTTCCTCCTGCCACTGTTGAATATCACCTGGACGTCGATTGCTGAACGCTATGTCTATATTGCTGCAGCTCCGTTCATCATCGGGGTGACGCTGCTTTTTCTGAAATACGTCAACCAGGCTGTTTCTTTACGTCTAACCACGCTGTGTCTAGCTATTCTTCTTGGAGGGGCAACCGTAGTCACTGCCAAGCGCAATATCATCTGGCAGGATAATTACACTCTCTACAAAGACACCATGGAGAAATCCCCCGGCTTCGCTGCGGTTGTGAATGAATATGCCGTAGCATTAAGAGAGCGGGGTCAGTTTGAAGAGGCAGATAAAATCATGCTGGCAAATCAGGTGGATGATTTTCAACAGTCATCCCTGAATAAAATTAGAGTATTGACAATCAATGGCAAGTTGGAGGAAGCTCATTCACTGCTGGTGCAGCGTATCGATAAAAGTTCGAAGTATAATCAGATTATATTGGAATTGCTCCTTGAGGTTGACGAAGCTAGAAGAGCAAGAGCTGAGCTAAAGAAAGAGCAGCATGCAATCGACCTTGAGATCCTGAACAGTATGCAAAAGCTGTTAATCGTTACGGGTGATCCTTTTTATCACTATAGAATTGGAAAACTATATTTAGAACTCAGAAATAAAAGTGAAGCAAAAAGTTC
>VFJK01000101.1 GCA_009886125.1 Geobacter sp.
GAAACTCAGCTTTCATTCATCAAGCAAATTTTGCGTAAGGATTGTCGAAATCATCCGGAATGGGATGCACTGGATCTGACTACATTGCCCTTGCGCTACTACCTGGTTTCCGTCCGGAAAGGGTGCTTTTCCGCCCTGGCGGCGTCAATCTGCGGTTTTGCTTGTGCGGCGTACAGCAGTACGCCTCCGCGCAATCCCTTGATTCCCTTGCCAGTACGAAAAATCCCCGCTTTCCACATCGGAAACTGCTAGTTTCACATCCGGAGTTTCCGGATGGAAACTACCTGACAACAGCGGGATACAATGGGACGGCTCCGAAAAGACCTGCAACATGCCGGAACTGGTGAATGTTGTCATCACGCAAATGAGAAGGAAATTTCCTGACTTTGGACTAACGGGCGTCATGACCGCTCAGGGGAGTGCTGTAGGTGACTGCTGGGAGTTGTATATCTCGGACGATGGATTTGCCAGGAAAAGGAAGTTGGTGGTGGTCAGCGATGTTGGTCAAGAAACTGCGCCGGTGTCATAATGGGGATGGTGCAGTAGTTGCCGATGGCCAGCAGGTGAGGATCACCGGAGACAATTGCTGCTGCATTAGCTGTGACGGCGCAGGAGAGGAACTTGTCGTCGTCCGGGTCTTCGGCGATTACGGCAACGGTCTCTTTTGGTTGTACGAAGAGCGACCAGGCAAATACGAATTCGAGGATATTGACCTGCAAGGTGGGGGAAAACTTGAGTTTGGGGTAGGCAACGACTCGCTGGAGTTCGGCGTAGATGTCGCTGGTGATGCAGTTGACGATATGGCGCTTTTCCATGAGGCGCAGCACCGCTTCCGGCTTGCCATCCCAGCCGAAGGCCGAGATGAAGACGTTGGTGTCGATGACTACTTTTGTGACCGTGCCCACAGGATAGCCTCTGCAGCAGTTTCCGGCCCCAGCTTCTCCCGTTTTACGGTTCGTGACGCCTTACGGGTTATCTCTTCAAGCGGCAAAGGCGCATAAAGTTTTTTCTTGAAGAGCTGATCTATCAGTTTCTTGAGCCCTTCCGGAGGGAACTGGGTCAGAGCTTCCAAAAGCTGGTTACTGTTCAGTTGGATAGACGGGTTGTTCATATTAGCTACTCCCTGAGATTGAACTTCTTCCGCTAGCCGCACTGATAAAATAACATGTTTTACATACAACTCCACAATAAAATTCAGCCGGTTATCCTCTGTAAACGATACCCCTGGAGAATTCACGGGCTCCATAGCGGTCGGGGCTCCATAGGGGTCGTGTCTCAACTCCCTACAGCTTTAAATAACTGAAATAAACATGACCCCAATTGATACCTCCATCAAACTACAAGAGCTTAAATCAAGCGGTTGGAGGGGGTGGCAATGGGGTGTCATACTGAATTCAGAGGCTCTTTGCGGTTCAATACGAAACTGACTGAAACTCAGCTTTCAGCCATCGAGCAGATTTTGCGTGAGTATTGTCGAGACCATCCGGAATGGGACGCAATGGAGCTGACATACATTGACCTTGCGCTACTATTTGACAACAGCGGGATACAATGGATATGCAAAGACGAGAGCAGCCAAGCTTTGCTTAACCTCTTGTGCGCTATGCGTAAGATAAAGCCTGTTGACAATATACCCGAAATAGGGATATATATCGTCTATGACCTGGACCGTTGAATTCACCGGAAAAGCTAAAAAGCAGAAGGAAAAACTCTCGGTCAGGGTTCGAGAGGCGCTTTTCCAGCTGGTCAGGGAGATTCAGGCCGACGGACCTGTGCGTGGCGACTGGCCCAACTATTCAAAGCTGTCGGACAATCGGCACCACTGCCACATAAAGAAAGGTCAGCCGACCTATGTGGCTGTCTGGCGCGAGGACAAGGGCAGGATCAGATTTGTGGAGGTAGTTTATGCAGGGACACACGAAAAGGCCCCCTACTGACGACATGGTGACGTTGCGCCTGCGCGTTCAACGCCGCAATGCCCCGCTCGTCAAGAAGTACGCTGAGAGCATCGAGGCCGAGGAAGACCGTAACTACACTGTTGCGGAGGTGTTTCCGGAGTATCTGGGCAAGGAACGGCAGACGGCCCTGCGCGCCTACCGCACCCGCGAGGGGCTTACCCAGAAGCAGCTTGCTGTTCTGACCGGCATTCCCCAGCACCACATCAGCGAAATGGAAAACAGCAAACGGGGGATCGGCAGAGAGCGGGCGAAGAAGCTTGCCGAATCTCTCCATTGCGACTATCGACAGCTCCTTTGATGCAAACAGGCCTGATTTGATTTCACGAGGTATAAGCATGACCACGACAGATAACGCAATAATCCTTTATCAAAGTCCGGACGGTGCGGCTTCACTAGAAGTCAGGCTTGACCATGAAAGCGTCTGGTTAACCCAGGCCCAATTGGCTGATCTTTTCGCGGTCAAAATACCGGCTATCAATAAGCATCTGAAGAATATTTTTAACAGCGGCGAGTTGACGGAAGGGGCAGTTATTTCCATTTTGGAAACAACTGCCGCCGACGGAAAAAACTACCAGATCAGATACTACAATCTGGATGCAATTATCGCGGTGGGTTATCGGGTCAACAGTATGCAGGCAACCCGTTTCCGCCAGTGGGCGACGCAGGTGCTGCGCGACCACATCGTCAAGGGATATACGGTCAACGAGCAACGACTGCGGGAGGAGAGCGCCAAGCTGCAGGCGATGCGGCAGACAGTGGAGCTGCTGGCCCGGACTCTGACCAATCAGGAGCTGGTGAGCGATACCGGCAGGGACGTGCTGCGGGTCATTACCGACTATGCCTACGCCCTGACTCTGCTGGACCGCTACGACCACGGCACCCTGACCATTGAGGGGGTCACGAAAGAAGCGCTCCACGTCATTCAGTACGAGGAGGCCATCGGCATCGTTACCTCCATGAAGGGGGAATTTGACGGCCTGTTCGGTCTGGAAAAGGATCAAGGGTTCAAAAGCGCTCTTGGTGCCATCTATCAGACCTTCGGAGGCGAGGAGCTCTACCCCAGCGTTGAGGAGAAGGGGGCCAACCTCCTCTACTTCGTCGTCAAGAACCACGCCTTCAGCGACGGCAACAAGCGGATCGCCGCCGCCCTGTTCATCTACTTCCTCGGCATGAACGCTATCCTCTACCGCCCTGACGGCAGCAAACGTCTGGCCGATAACGCCCTGGTGGCGCTGACGCTCCTCATTGCCGAAAGTAAGCCGGATGAGAAGGAAACTATCGTCAAGGTGATTGTGAATCTGATAAACCGGAAGAATGATTGAGTCCCGCTCCGCCTGCTTTAACAGAGGTCTGCGGATCTTCAATCATTTCGTTGTCGTAACCGATATGATCACAACAAAATGCAAGACAAATGGAGCCAAGCATGCAAACCCTGCAACCCGCCCCAACTCTTAAAGACCTCCGCAACCGGATTGACGAGGCAATTGCCATTGCCGGTGAAGATGCCAGATGGAACGGTTTTGACGACGAGGCGATTTACATCTATCATCCGACCGACAGCAGCAAGTGGGTTGCGATTTTCCCGAGAGAAGTAAAAACACCATGACCACCCCCATAATAACCAGCTACGATCATTTCCTCCACGACCTGAAGACGCGCATCCGCGCTGCCAGGACGCGAGCGGCGCTTGCTGCCAACCGCGAACTGGTATTGCTCTATTGGCAAATTGGCCGCGATATTCTGGAGCGCCAAGAACGCGAAGGATGGGGCGCCAAGGTTATCGAGCGTCTGGCAAGGGATCTTCGGAGCGAGTTTCCGGACATGAAGGGGTTTTCTCCCAGGAACATGCTGTTTATGAGAGCCTTTGCCGAGGCATTTTCGGATGAGGCAAAAGTGAAACGGCTTGTTTCACAATTGCCATGGGGACATGTTGTCCGCCTTATTCAGAAGGTCAAATCACCGGAAGAACGCGAATGGTACATCCGCAAGGCCTTTGAACATGGCTGGTCGCGCGACATTCTGGTGATGCAGATTGAATCCCGCCTCTTTGTTCGGCAAGGAAAAGCTGTCAGCAACTTTGCCGCTACTTTGCCACCGCTTCAATCCGACCTGGCTGAGCAAACACTAAAAGACCCCTATCTGTTCGACTTTCTGGGACTTGGCAATGAGGCTCAGGAACGTGAAGTCGAACGCGAACTGGTCAAGCATATCACCAGTTTTCTGCTGGAGTTGGGCGCAGGTTTCTCATTTGTCGGCAAGCAAGTACACCTTGAAGTGGAAGGAGAAGACTTCTTCATCGATCTGCTCTTCTATCACCTGAAACTGCGCTGCTACGTGGTCATAGAACTGAAGGCGTGCGCCTTCAAACCGGAATATGCCGGAAAACTCAATTTCTACCTTTCAGCAGTGGACGCCACCATGCGGCATGAAAGTGACAACCCATCCATCGGCCTGATTCTCTGCAAAGATCGCAAGGGGTTGATTGCCGAGTATGCGCTGAAAGACATTTCAAAGCCGATGGGCGTATCCGAATATCAGCTGGTTGCCGCCATCCCGGAAAACCTGAAAGGGAGTCTGCCGACCATTGAGGAACTTGAAGCGGAATTTTCGGATAATGTCAAAGAATGCAACTCAACAGAGGAATAGTTGACCATTTCGTTGATGTCACCGATATGGTCATTAGCTCAGCGACCTAAACAAAAAAAGGTTGCCGTTTTTTGCCCGGCAACCCCTCTTCTCTGTCAATCCGCTATTCTCATAGATTCATTTCAAATCTAGCTCTGCCCTCTCTGATGCTCTCCGGCCGGTCTTCTGTACTCGACGACGACATCTCTTTGAGGCCGCGGTGCGCCCCATTTCTGGCGACGGTCACTCGTCGGGGCAGCGCTCTTGCCGGCTTCACCCTTCCAGGCTCTGTTGGAAGCATTTGAAACTGCCGGTTTCTTACCCCGACCTGCCCCACCCTTGCTGCTGCCAGGGAGACGAGGAAGCTCACGAGTCGGTTCCAGACCGACAATAACCTGACGTGGCAGCTTTTGGCCGATGAAACGCTCGATCTTGTCTAGATAGTTGAGCTCGTTGAGGGAAACGAAGGAGATCGCTGTGCCGCTTGCTCCTGCACGGCCTGTTCTGCCGATACGATGGACATAATCCTCGGCGAAGCGCGGCAGATCGAAGTTGATGACATGGCTGATCCCGTTGACATCAAGACCTCTTGCCGCAACGTCAGTTGCAACGAGCAGCTTTACCCTGCCCTTTCGCAGATCCGAGATCGTCCTGTTCCTGGCACCCTGTGTCATATCCCCATGAAGCGCAGCAGCAGAGTGCCCCTGGCTGTGAAGGTCCTGAGCAAGGGCATCAGCGTCTTTTTTCGTGGCAGAGAAGATGATTGCGCGGGAGAGTTCATCGTCTGCAAGCAGGTGTCTCAGCAGTCTGTTCTTGTGCTGGAAATTATCGGCAACATGAAGCCTCTGCTCGATAACATCGAGCGTAACCTTATTGCCGGTGATCTCCACACGCTGAGGATCACGAAGCATCCTGCCGGCAAGTTTAGCAGTTGTGGCATCCATGGTAGCGGTAAACATCATTGTCTGCCGCCCCTGCGGGGTTGCAGCAGCAATCTTGTCGATATCCTCGCTGAACCCCATATCGAGCATCCTGTCGGCTTCATCAAGGATCAGCATCTCCAGACGGCTGAAGTCGATTCGTCTGTTTTCAAGATGATCGACGAGACGCCCGGGAGTAGCTACGATGAAATCGACGGGTTGTGAGAGAAGACGAAGCTGTTCACGGTAGGACATCCCGCCGAGAATTGCACCGCTGCGTACCTTGGTAAAACGGCCATACGTTTTGACTGCTTCAGTAACCTGATTGGCAAGCTCTCTGGTCGGAGTCAGAACGAGTATTCTCGGCCCTTTCCCCCTTAATTCGGTAGGCATTGAAAGTTTCTGCAGTGCAGGGAGGACAAAACTGGCTGTCTTACCGGTACCGGTCTGGGCTGTCCCGATCAGATCATGCCCTGCAAGCGCCAATGGAATTGCCTGAGCCTGTATAGGGGTTGGAGAGGTGTAACCGCATGCCGAAATGGCTTTTAAAATTGATGGTGATAGATTGAATTCTGCAAATGTCATGAAAATCCCTTTTTAGCGGCAATAGAAATGAATGCGGATCGCTTTGCTGAAGCAAAAAAACGTCATCCGGTAATGCCCACACAAACGCCTTAAGATCTCTTGCCTTGAAGATCTTTAAATGAGCCTTTGTGTAATGGGCTTGGCATCGTCGCCAACCGGACTATCAGCTGCTTGTCAGGGATTTTCTGAACTGCAGGAGGGGTCAGAGAGCGATGGGTGAAAGTGAACCTCAAAGGGTTCACCGTTCATAATCAGTAATGATACAGTACTTTACTTCTTAATGCTAGCATTCTCCAGTATGGTGGCATATTTATATCCGCCACCAAAATCGACATCGTTGTGAAACACTCCGGTGAAGGTAACTATATCGCCGATATCGGCACTGTCCCTGGTGGTCACGACAAGCTTGCTCGCACCGCTTTCACCGCTGCCGTCCTTTATGTGGATCCAGTTGCGCTCCATGATGCCGATCGAGGCCTTTACAACCTGACCGCTTACAGTAATCGTCTTATCCTGAAGAGCATCTCTCTTCTCGATTATTTCAGCAATTGTATAGGCGCCCTCACCTGAAGCCTTGGCAACTTTCAACCCTTCGACTATTTTCCTGTCACTTTTCTTATTCTTATTGCCTGGAGCAGGAGCACTCATATCGGTAGTCTTGTGAGCGTTGACTTTTCGTTTTTCGTTGTACTTATCAGTAGGGCCACCGGAGAATATGATTTTAGCAAATGTCTTGTCAAGCGGCTTGCTCTTGAACTCGCCCATCTGAACACCCGGCTGAAGCTCGACCTCATCCCCGACCTCTACATAGAGTTCAGGAATGGCGACCCAGTCCTTGAATCCATCGGCGTCAAGAATAAGCAGATACGTGTAACCGCTGCTGTTCAGCAACTCGACAATTTTACCTGCTATGGGGGCAGCTTTAGTAGCTTCCATCTCAGGCTGAGGTTTCATATCCGGCATGCCAAAAGCGATCCCGGAAAAAGCCATCAAAATGGCTGCAAATAGTGTAACGATTAGGAGCTTCATGAAACCTCCATTCGCAAAGTGTAAGCTTTGCGCTTTAGAAAACAAAAAAGACCCGGGTCGCCCAGGGTCTTTTTGTTATCTGACTGGCGTCCCCTGCCGGATTTGAACCGGCGTCGCCGCCGTGAAAGGGCGGTGTCCTGGGCCGGGCTAGACGAAGGGGACATTCAAGGTAAAAATGGTGAGCCGCGTTGGGATCGAACCAACGACCACCTGATTAAAAGTCAGGTGCTCTACCTACTGAGCTAGCGGCTCATCGTGACAAGTATTTTTATATATCAAACCCTCAGCATGACGTCAAGCTTTTTTTGCATGGTTACTTCCCGAACGGGTTCCTGAGCGAAATCGTCTCGGACCTTCTCGGGCCGACTGAGACCATGACAATCTCGCAGCCCATCAACTCTTGCAGCCTTTTTACATACTTCTTCGCATTCTCGGGAAGGGCATCAAAACTCTTTGTCTGGCTGATGTTCGTCTTCCAGCCGGGCATCTCTTCGTAGACCGGTTCACATTCAGCAAAGATATCAAGCGTCGACGGGATCTCGTCAATGGCTTTTCCCTTATATGTGTAGCCGGTACAGATTTTTATCGTGTCAAAATCATCAAGCACATCAAGCTTGGTGATGGCAACACCGGTCAACCCGTTCACGCGGACTGCATAGCGTAGGACTACCGCATCAAACCACCCGCAACGGCGGGGCCTTCCTGTCGTCGAACCGAATTCGTTACCGGCCTGACGCATCTTCTCGCCTGTCTCTTCAAGAAGTTCAGTCGGGAACGGACCGCTGCCGACACGAGTCACATAGGCTTTTGATATGCCGATTATTTCATGTATCTCACGCGGGCTGACGCCTGTCCCCGTACATGCACCGCCAGCACAGGTGGATGATGAAGTAACGAAGGGATACGTCCCGTGATCGACGTCCAGTAGAGTCCCCTGTGCCCCTTCGAACAGGATGTTCCTTCCGTTCTTTATTTCATGATGAAGCATGAGGCTGGTATCTGCGACATATTTACGGAGGATTTCAGCATATCCGTTGTACTCGTTGAATATCTCCTCAAACGTGAACGGCTTGTCGTTCAGGAACTTCTCAAGCAGAAAGTTTTTCTCTTCGAGAGCTTCCCTGAGCTTTCTCTCGAATATCTCACGGTCGATAAGGTCACAGAGCCTGATCCCGCGACGACCGATCTTGTCCTCATATGCAGGACCGATACCTCTGCCGGTGGTCCCGATCTTCTTGTCCCCGCTTCTGGCCTCGCGAGCAATATCTATGCGCTTATGATAAGGCATTATGATATGAAGCCCCTCACTGAGGCAGAGAACCGAATCATCCTTCATGCGGCCCTTGGCCTTCAGATTGGTTATCTCCCGGATAAAGACCTCAGGGTCAAGTACTACGCCGTTACCGATAATGCATCGCTTGCCTTCATGAAGTATCCCTGAAGGGATGAGATGAAGGACCACCTTTTCATCACCTACGACCAGAGTATGGCCGGCATTGTTACCCCCCTGATAGCGGACAACATTGTCAGCATGCTCGGTATATATGTCAACAACCTTCCCTTTGCCTTCGTCGCCCCATTGGGCGCCGATTACAACTACGTTGGCCATAGCTGTCTCCTTGTATTGTAGTATGCGTTATCTGCGAAGCTGAAGCTGCCTGACTGTTTTATAAATCAGCTGGTTACGAAAACAGCTCTGACCGGTCCAGAAATGCCTGATCGGTCATAGTAAATACACGTCTGGTTCCATCACTGACCTTGAGTAAGACGGCATCCCTTTCATCTGCTGCAAGGTCGCCGACTATTACGACCGACTGGATCCCGGTTCTTCGGGCATACTCGATGGAATCATGCAGATCCCTGCGGATGATATCACGTGCAACGATGAACCCCTTCTCCCGGAGCCTTGCAGTGAGCTCCAGAGCAGCGGTGCGATCTTCCTTCATATTGAATAAAAGAATCTTCGGAGTTACCGGCAGATTAATAACAGCAGACTTTTCAAGACCCTGAAGCAGATTGAGCACATTAAAGGCAAATCCAGTTGCCGGAGCTGGTCTTCCGTAGCGGCCCATGAGGCCATCATATCTTCCGCCGCCGCAGACCGGCTCACCGATGTCCGGGACAAATCCTTCAAAAGTTACCCCGGTGTGATAGGAGAGGCCCCGGATCTCACCGAGATCGATCGTGAGCTCATCTCGTATGCCATGGATTGCAAGTATGTCCACTACTTTGGCAAGATTGTCCAACGCTCTCCTGGAGCGGTCATTTCTGACGGTTAACGAGGCCTTTTGAATAACATCCGCACTGCCGAACATCCTGGGAAGCTCTGCTATTTCACTCTTTGTCACATCTGGGATATCCACGCTTTCGAGTATTGATCTGACTGTTGTCGAATCCTTGCGGGCAATAGACTCCTGAAGAGCTTTCAATACTGACAATGAAAGATCGGCAGCTGACATTATCCCCCTGAAGAATTCAACCTGGCCAAGATCTAATTTGAAGCCGGTAAAGCCGAGTTTTCTCAGTACTTCAGCAGACATTGCGATCATTTCAGCATCAGCTTCGGGAGATTCAAGGCCGATAAGCTCGACTCCTGACTGAAACAGTTCACGGCTCCTTCCGGATTGTGACTCCACCTGGCGAAGGACTCTGCCATTATAGTAAAGCCGGTGCGGCAGAGGATACCCTGACATTCTCATTGCTTCGATGCGGGCAACCTGAGGGGTAATATCCGGAGGGATTGCAAGAAGCCTGTGACTCTGCCTGTCTTCAAACCTGAATGACTTATCGCGAAGAGAATCATCCATTCCGACTGCAAGGAGTTCCTCGAACTCAAACATCGGAGGGATTATCCTCCTGAAACCCCACAGTTCGAAAGTTCTGTTAATCCTCTCTTCGATGAAACCGATCAGTTCAGCCTGTTCCGGGAGGAAATCAGTGACGCCCTTAGGGACAGAGTTTTCCCTGTTATTTTCAGCTTTAACTTTCATTATTATTCCGGAATGTTATTAGCAAAACGCTAAAAATCGTAACAGCTGAGATATGCTGTGTCAATGTAAAAGCAGCACAAAAAAACCCCTCTGCCAGGTGAGCAGAGGGGTTTTCTCACGATATTGCAGCAGACTTACATCAATACAGCCTTCTGTGCCAGTTCAAGGAAAAGGCCCGGAAGAACGCCCGGGACAAGAACGCCAATTACTGCTATCAACAGACAGAGCACAAACGCCGGAGTAAGCTTTACCCACTCGAAATCCTCAGTCGGTTCCTTGAAGTACATGAATACCATTACGCGCAGGTAATAATAAACGGAAGCTGCACTGTTCAGAACACCTATGACAGCCAGCCAGATATAACCTGCCTGAATTGCGCCGGAGAAGAGGTAGAACTTACCGATGAATCCGGCTGCAGGCGGAATCCCTGCAAGTGAAAACAGGAAGATGCAGAAAGCGATGCCAAGTACCGGGTGCCTATAGCCAAATCCTGCGTAATCTGAGACGTTGCTGTTCTCCTCACCCTTCTTCCCGACCAGAATGATTATTGCAAAAGCACCGATGTTCATGAATGCGTAAGAGAGCATGTAGAAGAGAATCCCTGCTGTTCCGACTGCGTTTCCTGCAGTGAAGCCGACAAGAATATAACCAGCGTGTGCTATTGAAGAGTAAGCGAGCATTCTTTTTATGTTCTGCTGATAGAGTGCCGTGATGTTACCAACTGTCATTGTGAGTACTGCAAGTACCCATAACAGGCTTGACCACTCAGGCTTGAGCGCAGGTAATGCGACTAGGAGCACTCTGGCAAATGCTGCGAAACCGGCTGCCTTAGGTCCTACAGACATGAATGCAGTCATTGGTGTCGGTGCGCCTTCGTATACATCCGGTGTCCACATATGGAACGGGGCGGCAGCAACCTTGAACGCAAACCCGGTTGACATAAGAATCATTCCGGCAACCAGCATCAAATTGGAAGAGGATACTCCGTTCATAGCAATGTAGGAGGCAATCTTTGCTATCTTCGTCGTCCCGGTAGCGCCATAGGTTAAAGCCATGCCGTAGAGAAGGAACCCGGTAGAAAAAGCACCGAGAAGGAAGTATTTGAGTCCTGCCTCATTCGACTTGATATTGTTACGGTTGAATCCAGCCAGTACGTAGAGAGAGACGGAAAGTACTTCCAACCCGAGGAATATCGTCATCAGATCGGTTCCTGATGCCATGAGCATCATACCTACTGTAGCAAAAAGGATCAGCGGGTAGATCTCTCCCTGATTGCACCCCTCACGCTCGAGATACTTGTCGGTTATCAGAATACTCATAGCAGCAGAGATCAGGAATATCACCTTGAAGAAGATTGCAAAGTTATCCTGGATGATCGTACCGCTGAATCCTTCAACTGAAGACCCCCAAGCCGGTATTAACATGAGAAGAGTTCCAAGGATCCCTGCTATGCTCAGATACCCGAGGTATCCTTTCTGCTCGCTTTTAACAAAGACATTTATCAGGAGCAGTGCCATTGCAACGACTGAAAGTACGACTTCAGGCGCAATTACGGCAAGATTTATCGCTGGGATTGCAATCGTGTCCATCAATTTCCTCCAGTATCTATTTAACTGATAAGTTTAAACTTTACGGATGACCTGCAGGCTTTCCAGCCGGAACGGCAGGGTGACCTTCAGGTACAGCCGGATTTCCCGCAGGCTTAACGGACTGTGGAGCCATCTGCATAGACGGTTGCACAGGAATAGTTGCTGCAACTGCCGGACGAATTCGGCTCTGTTGAATGACCTTGTCAATCGCAGGAGCCATCTTGTCGATAAACGGTTTCGGATAGAGCCCCATGAAAAATATCATGAAAATCAGCGGAAGCATTATAGCAATTTCACGTGCGTCAAGATCCTTCAGGTTCTGGTTCTTCGGATTGTCCAGCTTACCGAACATGACACGCTGGAACATCCAGAGCATATAAACAGCTGACAGGATTACGCCGCTTGATGCAACAACAGTATACCAGCGCAGTTTGCTTTCGAACCCGCCTAGAAGGACCAGAAACTCGCCGACAAAACCGTTTGTGCCGGGAAGACCGATTGAAGAAAAGGTCACTATCATGAAGATAGTTGCAAAAATAGGCATCTGCTTGGAAAGTCCGCCAAAATCGGTAATCAGTCTTGTGTGGCGGCGTTCATAAATGAAACCGACGATAAGGAAGAGTGCGCCTGTCGAAACCCCATGGTTGAGCATCTGCAGCATACCGCCCTGAACCCCCATCTGATTGAGCGAAAAGAGACCAATCATGACGAAACCCAAATGAGCTACCGAAGAGTAGGCTACAAGTTTTTTTACATCTTCCTGCACCATAGCCACGAGTGAAGCGTAGATAATACCAACTACGGCAAGGGTGGCAATAAGCGGTGTAAAACGTTCAAGAGCATTTGGGAAAAGAGGCATCGCGAAACGGACATAACCATATGTTCCCATTTTCAGAAGAACAGCGGCAAGTATTACCGAGCCGGCTGTAGGTGCTTCTGTGTGAGCATCGGGTAACCATGTATGGAGTGGGAACATGGGAACCTTAATGGCAAACGCAAGTGCAAAGGCAAGGAACATCCAGGTCTGTGTAACCGGATCCAGATTCAATCCGAAAAAGTTAAGAATACTGAAGTCGGTAACGCCTGCACTCATACCCTTGAAGTAAAGGGCGATGATGGCAACAAGCATGAGGAGAGAACCGACCATTGTATAGATAAAGAATTTAACCGCAGCGTAGATCCTGTTCTTGCCACCCCAGATACCGATAATAAAGTACATAGGGATCAGCATGACTTCCCAGAAGATGTAGAAGAGAAAGAGGTCAAGGGAGACGAATGCTCCGAGCATCCCGACTTCCAGCAAAAGAAGACAGGCCATATATCCCTTTACCCTCTGATCCACAGCTTTCCAGGTAGAAAGGATTGCTATAGGCATGATGAATGTCGTGAGCATGACCAGCCAGAGGCTTATTCCGTCTATACCGACGTTATAATTCATCTTGAATGGACCAGCCTTGATCCAGGGGATGTTCAGCAGGAACTGATAGTCGGCGTTCGTGACGAACCCTGTTACCAAAGGTATGGATACCAGGAAGGTCAGAACCGTCACAAGGAGTGTGAAACCTCTCAGTAGGCCATGATTGTTGCTGGGGATAAACAGCAGGATGAAAACGCCCAGCAGCGGCAGAAAAGTCATCAGGCTCAGGATTACTTCATTCATCGAATCTGCTCCTTTAAGAACTAAACAGTCTAAGTCTGTTAACGGAATACGTAAACTGCGATTATTGTGACAACACCTATAGCCATGCCCATTGCGTAGTTATGGACATACCCGGACTGGAGGCCTTTCAGCCCGGCTGAAAACGCCATTACCAGTTTTGCAGTCCCGTTTACCACACCATCTACTATTACTACGTCAAAACCTTTCCAGAGGAGATTGCCGAAGGACTTGCAGGGGTTTACAAACAGGAAATCGTAAATCTCGTCCACATACCACTTGTTATAGACGACTTTGTACAGTCCCGGGAACGCGGAGGTGAACTTCTCAGGAAGTGATTTATTAGCCATATACATTGTATAAGCAATCGAGATGCCGATCAGTGCGACTACAACTGAAAATGCCATCAGGCCAAACTCCAGCGCATGCGAGTGATGTGCACCGCTATGGGCGTACTGCTTGCCGTATTCGTTGGCAAGTTCAAAGACAGGATCAAGCCAATGCTCGAAATAGTTCGGAAGCATTCCCAACAGCTTCGGCATACCGATGAAACCGCCGACAAATGCAAGGAAGCCGAGAACCATGAGCGGGATGGTGATGACCAGCGGTGACTCGTGGAGATACTCCTTGACCTTTGGATTGATCCTGCACTCGCCGAAGAATGTCATGAATACAAGGCGGAACATATAGAAAGCCGTGAAGCAGGCAGCGATGCAGCCGATACCCCAGAGGAGTATATTAAGTGAACCATGATACGGATTTGCAAAGGCCTGCCAGAGGATCTCATCCTTTGAGAAAAAGCCTGAGAAACCGGGGATACCGGCAATGGCAATGGTCGATACAAGAAAGGTAATAAAGGTAATCGGCAAGGCCTTACGCAACCCGCCCATGTTCCTCATATCCTGAGCATCATCATGGAGATGCCCTTTGTGGAGTGCATGGTGCATAGCATGGATAACAGAACCTGACCCAAGGAAGAGGCATGCCTTGAAAAAAGCATGCGTCATCAGATGGAATATACCGGCTCCGAATGCGCCGACACCCATGGCCAGGAACATGAACCCGAGCTGTGAAACGGTAGAGTATGCAAGAACCCTCTTGATGTCATTCTGTGCTGTGCCGATTGTAGCTGCAAAAATAGCTGTTAATGCACCGACAACTGCGACTACCATCATCGTCTCAGGAGCCTTGATGAAAACAAAGCTCATCCTGGCGATCATGTAGACGCCTGCGGTAACCATTGTTGCGGCATGGATGAGTGCGGATACCGGAGTAGGACCTTCCATAGCATCAGGCAGCCAGGTGAAAAGGGGAATCTGAGCAGATTTACCGGTTGCACCGACGAAGAAACAGAGGGTCGCGAGAGTAACAACACCGCCATAAGGAAGAAGGTGCGATGCAGCCTTGATCTCTACAAAATTGATCGTCCAGATGTTATGGTTGGATCCGAACCACCAGAAGAGAACGAAGAGTCCGAGCAGAAAGCCGAAATCGCCGACCCTGTTCATGACAAAAGCTTTCTTTGCTGCATCCCCTGCAGACTTCTTTTCAAAATAGTAGCCGATAAGAAGGTAGGAGCAGAGACCAACGCCTTCCCAACCTATGAACATGACCAGCATGTTCGCACCAAGCACGAGAAGCAGCATCGACATACAGAAAAGATTGAGGTAGGCGAAGAAGCGGTAGAACCCCTCTTCTCCGTGCATATAGCCGATTGAGTAAAGATGGATCAGGGAGCCGACGCCGGTAACCACCATGAGCATAACTGCTGACAGAGGATCGACAAGGAAAGCCATGTCCGCCTTGAAGCTGCCTGCATGAATCCACGGAAACATGACCTTTTCGAATACACGCTGTTCAGGCGGCATACCTACCAGCTGCATCAGTATTCCGCAGGAGACCAGAAAGGAGAGGAAGATCATGAGAGTTCCGATTCCGCCGATCACCGCTTCATTCTTGATCTTCTTCCCGAAAAGTCCGTTGATCAGAAATCCGATCAGGGGGAACAGTGGTATGAGCCAAACATTGTCAAGCATTCCAGACTCCTTGATTTAAATGATTCTTTATAAACCCAGCCCTGATTACCACTTCATCAGGTTCATATCTTCAACATCAATTGATTCACGGTTCTTGAAGTAGGCGATCATCAGTGCAAGCCCTACAGCAGCCTCAGCTGCTGCAACGGTCATGACAAAGAAGACAAAGATCTGACCGTCAAGATTTCCAAGATACTTTGAAAAGGCGATGAACGTCAGATTAACGGCGTTCAGCATCAACTCGACACACATGAAGATGACGATCGCATTTCTCCTCGTCAGCACACCAATCGTACCGATTGCAAAGAGTATCGCACTTAGAACCAGATAGAAATTAAGTGATACCATGTCTATATCTCCTGACGCTTACAGTTTTTTCTTCGAAAGGACTACTGCACCGACGATTGCTACAAGGAGCAGAATCGAGGTAATCTCAAACGGTAACAGGAAGTCGGTGAAAAGCGATTTGCCGATCAGTTCGGTATGGCCGACTTTTGAGATCATTGCAGAGTCAACGGTTCCCCTTACTGACGACAGCGAGCTCTTTACCAGCAGATACCAGGTCTGCACCAGAAGAAGAAGCCCGACCGAAATCCCCATAAAGAGTGCATGACTTGTTCTTCGTCCGGCTTCGCTCTTGATATTGAGAAGCATGATGACAAATACGATCAGAACCATGATTGCGCCCGCATAGACAATGACCTGAATGGCTGCCATAAAGGGAGCTTCAAGCATGACATAGAGGGTGGCAAGACAAAAGAATGTCATGATGAGCGACAGAGCACTGTTTATTGGGTTCTTGTTCGTAACTACCATCAGGCTGCATATGACGGCAATTGCTGCGACTATGAGGAAAAACAGGGTTTCCATTGCTGCTCCTTTATCTCTTTTCTAGCAGTCGTTCTTTTGAAAATACAAAATCCGTACGCTTGTAGTTAGCAAGTTCAAATTCCTGTGTCATACCGAGTGCGTCGACCGGACAGGCTTCAACGCAGAAACCGCAGAAGATGCAGCGGAGCATGTCTATCTCGTACACTGCTGCGAATTTCTCATGATTCGCGTCCTCGCCTGCTTCAACAGTGATGCACTTGGCAGGGCAGACCGTCGGGCAGAGATAACAGGCAACACATTTGGCACTGTTGTGAGAAACCTTGAGCGTATGCAGCCCGCGAAATCTGGGGGCTACTACCGGTTTCTCTTCAGGATACTGAAGCGTTACAGCCTTCTTGAAGAGATGACTGAATGTTATTTGCAGACCTTTTATCAGGGGTACTATCATGTGCGTATCCTCTCCACAGATTCTGTCGGGAACTTGATTAAAAAACTACTTGAACAGCGTCATCCAGATGGCATTCCCCATAATCAGGAACAGGGTGATCGGCAGGAAAACCTTCCATCCGAGCTTCATCAACTGGTCATAACGGTAGCGCGGATAGGTGGCACGTATCCACATGCAGACAAACATCAGTACGTATACTTTGGCGATGAAGTTTAAAACCGATGGTAGCGGTCCATGCCAGCCGCCGAGGAAGAGTGTCGTCATCACGGCACAGACGGTGACCATGTTTGCATACTCGGCCATGAAGAACATGGCGTACTTCATGCTGGAATATTCGGTGCAGAAACCGGAGACAAGCTCGGTCTCGGCTTCCGGAAGGTCGAACGGCGTCCGGTTGATCTCGGCCAGCGAGCAGATGAAAAATATGATCCCCGCAACGAACAGGAACGGGTTACGGAAAATATACCAGCCGAACAGTCCGCTCTGATCGGCAACTATCGCCTGCAGAGAGAGTGACTGCGAAACCATGAAGACACAGACTATTGCCAGTCCTGCAGCAAGTTCGTAGGAGATCATCTGGGCAGAAGCCCGGAGACCGCCAAGAAGCGAATATTTGCTGTTTGACGACCAGCCGGCGAGAACGATCCCGTAAACTCCGAGCGATGCCATGGCAAGGATATAGAGCACGCCTATGTTGAGGTCGTACACGGTCCCGGCTTTATCAGCATAAGCAGCTATCTGCAGGGGGAACTTGTAGCCGGCTATCTGTATTGAGTCACCGAAAGGGATGACCGCAAAAGATATGAACGCAGGGACAAGTGCTACCAGAGGAGCCAGCACAAAAGCAAACTTGCTTGCCTGGGCCGGGATTATCTCTTCTTTGAAGAAAAGCTTGATCCCGTCGGCAATCGGCTGCAGAAGTCCGATAGGGCCGGTTCTGTTCGGTCCGATACGCACCTGCATAAAGCCGATCAGTTTACGCTCGGCGTAGGTAGCGTAGGCTACTGTCAGAAGAACGAATACAAACGCAACCAGCACCTTGAGAATCATGGCAGCGAAGTATATGTACCAAGGTATATCACCAAATATATCCATACTTTCCTCATCCCCTCTTGAAGAAGTTATTTCGTTTCTTTATCTACTCAAGGTAACCCATGTCACCGGATTTCCTGCTGTAACAGAGTTAATTGCAGATGTTTCGAAATGATAGGGCACAAATACGACCCCTTCCGGCATCCTCGTCCCTACTTTTACTTTAAGGTTCAACTCACCCGCAGCAGACTTGAGCTTGATCGTATCACCTTCTGAAACTCCGAGTTTCCCGGCATCAGTTCGGCCAAGCTCCAGATAGGACTCACCACATACCAGCATCGGACCTTCGCCGTAACGCGACATCGTTCCGCAGTGGTACAAAGAGCTTCCAATAAGCAGTGCAAATTTACCTTCTTCAGTTTCCGGGACTACGCCGACAACCGGTACCAACTTCGGAGTGATGACCACTGGATAAATAACTCCGTTGTCTCCAAGCGAATCTGTAGAGAGTGAACTGTACCCTGGAGTCGATGCAGCTATCTCCGTGAATATCTCAGCTGAACTTCCACCACAAGCAGCGCCGCTGAGCTTCGAGATGAGTTCGGCAGTTATCTCGCGGTCGCTTCTCGACTGACCGACAGCACTGATCGCTTTCCTGATCTGCTGGACATTCCTTCCAACACTGGTGAAGGTGCCGCACTTCTCGGCAAAAGATTTTACCGGCAGGACAACATCCGCCATCTGCGCCGTTTCAGTGAGGAACAGATCCTGAACCACAACAAAAGCTCCCGATTCAAGGGCCTTTACGGATTTTGCCTTGTCAGGATAAGAAACGACAGGGTTTTCACCGGCAATGTAGAGGACCTTTACGGCTCCGCTTGTGCAGCCTTCAAGGATCGCGCCGGCATCACGCCCGCCGGCAGTCGGATGGATAGCGAGATCAGCAGCGCCCTGGCTGTTGTTCTTCTCTCCGAGGATTAAGATTCCGCACCCTTCCTTGTTCAGTTTTCCGGTCAGTATTGCCAGATTCGCAAGAGCACTTGTCAGCTCACTGCCGTGTCCCGGATACCCAAGGCCGATCGGAAGGAGTATCAGCGCTTTACCCGCCTTCGCATAGTCAGTCGCCAGCCTTGTTATTGCCTCTACTGGAACACCTGCTGCTGCGGAAATCTGCTCGATTGAAACTGCGGCAAGCGCACTCTTCAGAGCATCAAACCCGGGCAATGACTGCGCTGCTGGATCTGCCAGATTCTGGTCAAGGATCGATTTCGCGATCGCGTTGACAAGCAGAATCTCCGAGCCGGGTTTATGGATGTATTTCTTCGCATCGGGAAGCCTGGTCAGCTTGCCGCTCTTGTCGGAAAGAATCCGCAGATCCACACCCTGACGTTTTACGGCAAGATTGATCTCAAAACCGATTACCGGGTGCGTCTCGTATGCATCACTTTTTAGGACCAAAAGAAGGTCGGTTTTCTGGATATCTTCGATCAGTGACGGAGAAGCCGTAATGCCGAAACTCTCCTTGAGCCCTTCTGTTAATGCCTTATGCGCATAACCCGCAGAATGGTCGATACTGTCAGTGCCGATCACATCCTTGAAAAGCTTTCTGAACAGGTAGAGTTCCTCATTCGTAAGGCGCGGTGTTACCAGGGCAGCGACTGAAGAAGGATCTGACTTTTTCGCTTCACTCAGACGACTTACAACAAGATCAATGGCTTCTTCCCATGATGCCGGGACAAGTGTGCCGTTTTTCTTGATCAGCGGGGTCGTGAGTCTTTTATCGCTATTGATGAACTGGTACCCAAAGCGTCCGCGGCTGCAAAGCTGGCCGTTGTGAAAGCCCTGATCTTCATCGTAAACTGTTGTCAGGACCTTGTTGTCCTTGACCCCAAGGGTGAGCTGGCAACCGGTTCCGCAGTAGGAACAGACCGATTTCACCTTGTTCAGCGCCCACCATCTGGCTTTGAATTTAAACGGTTTCGCAATCAATGCTCCTACCGGGCAGACTGATATACAAGAGCCGCAGTACTCACAATCAAGCTTCTCATCGAACGGGGTGCTGATCTTCGCTTCGATGCCGCGGTTAACAAAGGAGTATGCACCGAACGCCACGATCTCGTCGCAGATACGGGAACATTTACCGCAGTGGATGCAGCGGTTCTGATCGCGTTCAATGAGAGGATTTTCGTAGTCTATATCCCAGCGAAATTTCTCATCGGTAAACTTGTTGGCGTTAACCTTGTACTCATAGGTCAGATTCTGAAGATCGCAGTCGCCGGCAGCATCACAGACCGGACAATCCAGTGGATGCTTCAGCAGAAGCAGTTCAAGCACAAGTTTGCGTGCCGTCATTATCTCGTCAGTCGTTGTGCGAACAATCATCCCTTCTGTTACCGGAGTGGTGCAGGCAGGAATAAGGCGTCCTTTCATCTGCTCCACTTCGACCAGACACATCCTGCAACCACCAAAAGGGTGCAGTTTCTTGTCGTGGCAAAGAATAGGGATACGTATGCCTGCAGCCTTTGCGGCGTCAAAGATGGTAGCGTCCTTCGCTACTGTCACCTGCTTGTCGTCTATCGTGAGATTTACCATCGCGACCGTGTCTCCCTCGGAAATCGTTGCTCTCTATTCCTACTCAATTGCCATGAAGCGGCAGGCATCATAGCAGGACTTGCATTTCGTGCATTTTTCCTTGACGAGTTCAGCAATCTGCCCTTTTTCCCATTTGATCGCATCCACCGGACAGGCTTTGAGACAGGCTCCACACTTGACACACTTCTCAGGGATTACCTGCCAAAGGAGCAACTCCTTGCAGCAGTTGGACGGGCAGCGCTTGTCAGTAATATGTGCCTCATACTCGTGGCGGAAATACTTGATTGTTGAGAGGATCGGGTTTGGTGCAGTCTGGCCAAGACCGCAGAGTGACGCCTTCTTGATGGTGGTACCCATTTCGAGAAGCGTATCAATATCGGTCATTTCGCCACGACCTTCGGTGATCCTTTCAAGGATATCAAGCATCGCTTTCAGACCGATCCGACAGGGAACGCACTTTCCGCAGGACTCATCGCGGGTAAAATTAAGAAAGAAACGGGCAACGTCAACCATGCAGGTTGTTTCGTCCATGACAACCAGGCCACCGGAACCCATCATGGCACCGGCCTTGATCAGTGAGTCATAATCAACCGGCGTGTCGAGGATATCTGCCGGGATACAGCCGCCTGAAGGCCCGCCAGCCTGGACAGCCTTGAACTTCCGGTTATTGGCAATACCACCGCAGACACTGTAAATAACATCACGGACGGTCATACCTGCCGGCACTTCAACCAGGCCGGTATGCTTTACCTTACCGGTTACCGCGAAGATTTTGGTACCTTTGGTTGTCTCGGTTCCGAGAGAGGCGTACCACTCTGCCCCTTTCAGGATAATGTGGCGGACGTTGGCAAACGTCTCAACGTTATTGATGTTTGTCGGTTTGCCCCAGAGGCCCTTGACAGCCGGGAACGGAGGACGGGGACGGGGCATGCCGCGCTCGCCTTCAATAGAGGCCATCAGAGCAGTCTCTTCACCGCAGACGAAAGCCCCGGCGCCTTTCTTGATCCTGAGATCAAAATCGAAACCGAATCCCATCACATTCTTGCCGAGATACCCCTTTTCATAGCAGACATCTATGGCCATCTGGAGGCGTTCAATTGCGAGAGGATATTCTGCGCGGACATACACATACCCGTAGGTAGCGCCGATTGCATAGCCGGCAATCATCATCCCTTCGATAATGCAGTAGGGGTCGCCTTCAAGGATAGAGCGGTCCATAAATGCACCGGGATCACCTTCGTCGGCATTGCAAATGACATACTTGAGTTTACCGGGAGTAGCAGCACAGAAAGACCATTTCATGCCGGTCGGAAAACCTCCGCCCCCACGTCCCCTGAGACCGGATTTCTTCATCTCGTCGATAACCGATGCCGGGGTCATCTGCTTGACACACTGCTCGACCGCCTTGAAACCATCCTCAGCGAGATAGGCATCAAGGCTTTCAGGATTTATCTGGCCGCAGCCGGTCATAACGATACGCATCTGCTGATCGACAAAGGTATTGTAATATGGCTTCGCCTTTCGCTTTTCCAATGTCGTTTTATTGACAATGTGCTCATCGACGATGTTCTCAACCTCTTCCGGCAGCACGAAGTCGTAGGTAACCCGCCCCTGCTCCTCGGTGATGATATCAACCAGCACATCATTGGCACAGAGGCCGCGACAGCCGGTTTTGATGACGTCACAGCGCTTGCCGACCGTGGCATCAACACCCTTCTCGGCAATAACCCTGAGGAACTCGGCCTCGACCTCTTTGGCACCCATCGAAACACCGCCGGTACCCTGGCAGATCAGTATTTTTATTGCTGCATTTTCGCTCATGACTTAAATGTCCCTTACCGAAATAGTATCGAGCTGTTACTTTTTCATTGGTCTTTGATTATAGTCTGCAACGATTGCATCAACCTTCTGCACGGTCATCGCACCATAGGTAGCATCGTTGACCATTGCCAGCGGAGCCATTCCACAGGCGCCCAGACAGGCAACCTTCTCGAAGGTGTAGCGCAGGTCAGCTGATGTCTCGGCATGACCGATATGAAGTTTGTCGAAAAAGGTCTCGACAATCCGGGGAGCACCCTGAACGTGGCAGGCAGTACCGACACAAACGCGGATTATGAAACGGCCGCGCGGTTTGAGATGGAACTGGGCATAAAAGGTAAGCACGCCGAAGATCTGGCTCGGGTAGACATTAAGTCTCTCGGCAACAAGGTCGATCGTCGGCTTCGGGACGTACCCGTACTCATCCTGAATCCCTTGAAGGACCGGCATAAGATTGCCATGAAGCGTCAGATATTTATCAATGACTGCATTGGCAGCCGTCAGATCAATAACTTCTTCGCTTTTTTCTTCAGTCGCGGCATTTTGAGCGGTTGCGTTACTCATGGACTTCCATCTCCTTTGAAGGGAGTTTAACGGTCGATTTCACCCAGAACGATATCAAGGGTTCCGATTACGGCAACAAGGTCAGCGATCATGGCACCCTTTGCCATCTTTTCGATTGCGGAAAGATTCACAAATGATGGTGGTCTGACTCTCATCCGGTACGGCTTGTTACCGCCATCACTGACAATGTAGTAGCCCAGTTCGCCCTTGGGAGCCTCGATCCCCTGATAGACTTCACCTTCGGGAGCAGGGAACCCTTCACTGGCGATCTTGAAGTGATGGATGAGACCCTCGATCGAGTTGTAGACGTTCTCTTTCGGCGGGTAGCATACCTGCGGTTCATCAGCCAGTACCGGACCGGGCTTGAGAGCCTTCATGGCCTGAGTGATAATACTTATCGCCTCTCTCATTTCAATGAGGCGAACCTTGTAACGATCGAAGGTATCGCAGTTCTCACCGACCGGCACCTTGAAGCTGTACTTCTCATAACCGCTGTAGGGATTGTCGCGGCGAAGGTCCCAGTCGACTCCGGAACCACGTAACGCCGGCCCGGTAATACCGGCATCAATAGCATCCTCTGCCGATATCACACCATTGCCGACTGTACGCTGAAGCCAGATGGTATTCTTGGTAAGCAGGCCTTCATACGTATCCAGATGTCCGGGAAAAGTGTCCACGATCTCCTGAACATCCTTCTCGAAACCATCATAGACATCTGCCGAGAGCCCACCTACACGGAAATAGTTACTTGTCATACGTGCGCCGGAGATCTTTTCGTACAGCTGCATGACCTTCTCGCGCTCCCGGAATGCATAGATAAAGACTGTCATGGCGCCGATGTCAAGTGCATGGCAGGCAATCCAGACAAGGTGTGACTTGAGTCGTGTCAGCTCGGTAAGAATGACCCGCACCGTCTCTGCCCGCTCCGGGATCTCAATACCCATGAGCTTTTCCACGGCCAGAACATAGCCGAGGTTGTTGCTCATCGGGGCAAGATAATCAAGGCGGTCAGTGAGAGGAATAGTCTGATGGTAGGTGCGATGCTCGGAAAGCTTTTCGACGCCACGATGGAGATAGCCGATGTGAGGAGTAATCTTCTCGATTATCTCGCCGTCAAGTTCGATTACAAGACGCAGAACCCCGTGTGTCGACGGATGCTGCGGCCCCATATTTACTGTCATTGTCTCTTTATTCATTGATTTATCACCCCTGCAGAGTGTTGAAAGTGTGTAACGGAATTCTTAGGAAAGACGGCCTTTATACGGCTCCCGATCCGGCCCCTGAAGCGGGTAGTCCTTGCGGAGAGGATGCCCGACCCAGTCATCGGTCATGAGAATCCTGCGAAGGTCGGGATGGTTGTTGAATGTAACCCCGAACAGGTCGAATACCTCGCGCTCAAGCCAGTCGGCTGAAGACCAGACCCTGGAGACTGTATCGATTGTGCAGTCTGACTCGGTAACCTGGGCCTTGACCCTGAGCCTGTCCTTGTTCGGGATCGAGTACAGGTTGTATACAACCAGGAAGCGCGGATCCTGCCCCAGATAGTCAACTGCCGTTACGTCGGTAAGCAGATTGTATGCAAGAGCACTCTTGAGGAAAGTGCATATCTCGACGATATTCTCTTTCCTGACCGTCACAGTGACTTCACCGCGAAACTCTTTGACACCGATTATATCTGCGGCAAAACGCTCTTTAAGCTTCACAACTGCACGATTATTTTCTGCCATATCAGCCATACCTCTTCCTTTACTATGATCACTTATGCAGCAGGCTCGTAACGCTCACCGAGGCCGATTGTCGAACCGAATGAATTACGCTCACGCATGATCTTTTCCTGAAGCTTGATAAGTCCGAAAAGAAGCGCTTCAGGACGTGGAGGGCACCCAGGTATATACACATCAACCGGGAGAGCCTCATCAATACCCTGGACAACGCTGTACGTATCGAAAATCCCTCCGGAACAGGCACAGGCACCCATGGCAATAACCCACTTCGGTTCCGGCATCTGCTCATATACCGTCTTGATAACCGGAAGCATTTTCTTGGTAACAGTCCCTGCTATGATTATGCAGTCCGACTGGCGGGGTGATGCACGGAATATGATGCCGAAGCGGTCAAGGTCGTTATGGGATGCACCGGTCGCCATCATCTCGATAGCACAGCATGCAAGACCAAAGGTCATAGGCCAGATGGATGATTTGCGTGACCAGTTGACGAGACCGTCCAGAGACGCAGTGATAATATTATCTCCAAGCGGATTATCTACTCCCATTCCAAGGCTCCTTTTTTCCATATGTAAATATAGCCTACGAAGAGGATCAGCATGAAAGCCCCCATCTCCATAATGCCAAAAACCCCGAGACGCTTGAAAAGGACCGCCCAGGGGTAAAGGAAAACACATTCAATATCAAACAGGATGAACAGCATCGCAATAAGATAGAACTTGATCGAAAAGCGCTCCTGAGCGCTTCCGACCGGCTCGCAGCCGCACTCGTAAGGCTGAAGCTTGACTGCTGAAAGCTTCTTCTGCCCGATAAGGGAAGAAAAAACGAGCGATCCGAGACCGAAACATACAGCTATTGCCAAAAGTAAAATAATCGGGAGATATGCTCCTGCCATCTGTTCCTCCATCCGCCCATGAATTGTAAACGAGCACCCGATTTCTCTTGGAATTTCAACTCATCGGGATTAGATTGCATTACTGTATACAGTATACAATGCCGCGTAAATTAGGTTATTTGACCTCCTTTGTCAAGGGAAAAAAAACTTTAATTTCGCTCCGCCGGTAAGGCCTTAAAAGCTCTGCCAATCCTTATTGACCGCAGGATTAATGCCTTGACACAAATTGCATATCTATGCTAACTCGAAGAAAATAATAGTAAGTATTAATTCAGCCGGTGAGGTACAAAATGGATCATACAAAATCAAGCAAACTCTTTGCTGTTGCAAAAAGCATAATCCCCGGCGGGGTGAACAGCCCTGTCCGTGCATTCAAGTCTGTCGGTGCTGATCCTGTCTTCCTATCACGTGCATCCGGCAGCAAAGTCTATGACGTCGATGGCAACGAATACATAGACTATGTCGGCTCCTGGGGGCCCATGATACTCGGGCACTGCCATCCGGATGTTGTTGCTGCAGTCAAATCAGCCGCTGATAGCGGCGCCAGCTTTGGTGCCCCCACTGAAAAGGAGATCACCCTCGCGCAGATGGTTATCGATGCCGTCCCTTCAATAGAGATGGTCCGCATGGTCAGCTCCGGCACAGAAGCGACTATGAGCGCGATCCGTCTTGCGCGTGGCTATACCGGCAGGGACAAAATCCTGAAGTTTTCCGGCTGCTACCATGGGCACTCCGATGCTCTGCTGGTGAAGGCCGGTTCAGGCGCTGCCACGTTCGGCGTTCCCGACTCTCCGGGGGTACCGAAGGACTTTGCAAAACACACCCTGACAGCCATCTTCAACAACCTCGACTCCGTAAAAAAACTCGTTCAGGAAAACAGCGGGCAGGTCGCCTGTATCATCATCGAGCCGATTGCCGGGAATATGGGGACCGTCCCGCCTCTGCCGGGCTTTCTCGAAGGGCTTCGCACGCTCTGCACCAGCGAAGGTATCGTCCTGATCTTCGACGAAGTCATGTCAGGCTTCAGGGTGGCCTACGGTGGCGCTCAGGAGGTGTATGGCGTCACTCCGGACATGACGACGCTGGGCAAGATCATCGGCGGCGGCCTCCCTGTCGGCGCATTCGGCGGGAAGAAAGAGATCATGTCGCTCCTGTCACCATCCGGCGGCGTCTATCAGGCCGGCACGCTTTCCGGCAACCCTCTGGCCATGAGCGCCGGGATCGCAACGTTGCATCTGCTTCAACAACCCGGCTTCTATCAGCAGCTTGAAGAGAAGAGCGCCTACCTTGCAGCCGGAATCGCCAGGGCAGCAAAAGATGCCGGCTATCCGGTTTTCTCGACCCGCGTCGGAAGTATGATCTGTACATTCTTCACCCGGAACGAAGTCACGGATTGGGACAGTGCAGCAACGAGCGACACCAAGGCCTTTGCAACTTTTTTCCGGGGTATGCTGGAGGAGGGGATCTATCTCGCCCCCTCTCAGTTTGAAACCGGCTTCGTCTCGATCGCCCACTCAACCGGGGAACTTGACAGAACTATTGCCGCTGCCGGAAGATGCTTCAAGCAGCTGTAAGGAGATCCAGATATTCAGGAATCAATCTATTGACACTTGTGGCCAGACATGTTAAGAAGTTCAGGTTTTGTTCCTTACTAAACAGCAGCTTTGACTAGATACCTATGGCGACAAGTGAGGAAAAGAGGAGTCTGCTCCGCACGCTCGGGACACTCTCCACGATTGGAATATCAGTTGTCGTTGCCATAGCGATTGGCGTCTTCATAGGCCTGAAGCTCGACAAATGGCTCGGCACGGCACCCTGGTTCTTCTTCATTTTCCTCTTTTTCGGGATTGTGGCCGGCTTCAGAAATATTTACATAATGGCCGGTAAAGAGATAAGGCGGGAAGACGCTGATAGCGATAAATGACGAAAACGCCGAAGCGATTATCGTCAAACTGAGCCTGATATTTCTGGCTTCACTGACATTTGCCGGTTTTCTTTTGAGTTCAACCGGTTTTGCACTGAGCATCCTTGCCGGCGGTATCCTCGTTCTTCTCAACCACTTCTGGCTCAGAAATATTCTGGAAAGAGTCCTTTCCGGCCAGGCTGAAAATGCAGCACGTTATGCGATCATCCGTTTTATCCTGAGACTTTCGCTGATAGCAGTTGCTGTAGTCGCCCTTTTCAGATCCGGCGTACATATTGCCGGACTCCTGACCGGGCTTTCAATAATTGTGTTAGCTACGATTTCCGTTTCAATATATGCACTGGTGCATCACAAAGGAGAGTCGTCATGATCCACCCCATTCTGTTCCTGCAGTTCTTTCGCGAGCTGCTTGCCCCGCTTCACATCTCACCGGCAGGCATCGATGCCATTGCATACACCTGGCTGATCATCGCTCTTCTGGCGATTCTCTCCATCATGGCTACCAAAGCGCTTAAAGCAGTGCCGGGTGGCCTGCAGAACTTCATGGAAGTCATCATCAGCGGCATCGAAAACATGATCGTCGAGACGATGGGCGAGCATGGCCGCCCCTTCTTCCCGCTTATAGCGACTCTTGCCATCTTCATACTCGTCTCGAACCTGATCGGCCTTGTGCCGGGCTTTTTCCCGCCGACTGCCAACATCAACACAACAGCCGCCTGCGCGGTCGTTGTCTTTGTCATGACCCATGTCGTCGGCGTCAAGGAGCACGGCTTCAAGTACATCAAGCACTTCCTTGGTCCGATCATGTGGCTGGCGCCGATGATGTTCTTTATCGAGGTAATCGGTCACTTCAGCCGCGTCATCTCCCTGACACTGCGACTCTTCGGCAATATGAACGGCCACGAACTTGTCCTGATGATCTTCTTCGGGCTTGCTCCGTTCCTGGTACCGCTGCCGATGATGATGATGGGAGTGCTGGTATCATTCATCCAGGCATTCGTTTTCATGCTGCTGGCGATGATCTACATCCAGGGATCACTGGAGCACGCCCACTAAACCAACTTACGCTTTTTCCTATACAATCTAGGAAATATAAACCAAACGCAGAAGGAGAAAGAAAATGAGTTTTTTTACAATGTGTGTACTCGCAGCTGGTATCGGCATGGCACTCGGAACACTCGGAACCGGTATCGGTCAGGGCATGGCAGTAGCACGTGCAGTTGAAGGCGTTTCGCGTAACCCCGGCGCATCCGGCAAGATCCTCACCACCATGATGATCGGTCTCGCCATGATCGAGTCTCTCGCTATATACGCTCTCGTTGTCTGCCTGATCATCCTCTTCGCAAACCCTTACAAAGAGATCGCACTGAAACTTGCCGAGACCGTAGCAAAGTAATCATTTCCCTTCAGGGAATAAAAAGGGGATGCCAGATCGGCATCCCCTTTTTTTATGTTCATCGTCATCGGCCAGTTGCACTCTACCTGCATTCGTGCTGCGGAACCATTTCTACAATTCTAGGCTCATTCCGCTACAGCAGATAAACTCGCTTCGCTCAGACAGTATCTGCTGCTTAACGCTTCATTTCACCAAGAATTGAAACGAAATGGCCCCAAGGCACTCATTCCGGCAAAGTGCAACTCTCCTCCACCACCTGCAATGGACACATCATCCCGCAGAAGTCCTCAACACTTGTCAAAGAGCCGGATACAAAAAAACCCGCCTTTTGAGGGGCGGGTTTTTTCAGCATGTCAAGTCAGGTCTATTCGCAAAGATCAACCTTGATGTCCCAGTTCTTGAGCTTCATAGTGCCGTTTCTCTCAAGGTTGAGGTGCATCTTGAAGGCGCGATCCCACAGCTGCGGCTCGTGACCGACCTTGCGTCTGAGGCAGTCTGCTTCAGCTATATTGAGATATTCGGTCAGCTGATCCCTGTATTCAGGGTGAGCACACTTCTCGATGATGCGACGGGCGCGATCCTTTGGAGCAAGACCGCGAAGGTCGGCAAGACCCTGCTCGGTGATGACGCAGTCCAGGTCGTGCTCAGTGTGGTCAATATGCGAGCAATGTGGTACCACGCAGGAAATACCGGTTGGGTCAGTCTTGCTTGGGCGGCTTGAAGGGGTATGCATCATCTTCAGGTAGCCGTTGCGGAGGAAGTCGCCGGAACCGCCAAGACCGTTGATCATCCTTGTACCACCAACAAGAGTCGAGTTGGCGTGTGCATAGATGTCGATCTCAACAGGAGTATTCATGGCGATACAACCGAGACGACGGATCGGCTCGGGAGCATTGGAGATAGAGAGGGGACGAAGAGTGATCTTATCGAAATATTTGTCCATGTTGGCGAAGAATTTCGGGAAGCCAGGCTCTGCGGAAAGCGAAAGCGAGCAGGAAGAGGCACAGTCAAGCTTGCCCGAGTCGAACAGGTCGAGCATGGTGTCCTGAAGAACCTCGGTGTAGACGGACAGATTATAGAACGGCCCCTTGGCCAGACCACCGATAACAGCATTGGCGATGGAACCGACACCTGACTGGATCGGCAGCAGATTGTCCGGCAGACGACCCGCCTTAACCTCTGCCTGGAAAAAATCGATAACGTGATTGGCGATCGCATCCGAGGTATCATCCATCTCGGTAAAAGCACGACCCTGGTCACGCAGCTTGGACTCTACAACAGCAACGATCTTCTTCGGATCACAAGGAATGGAGGTGGAACCGATGCGGGAGTTGGCCTTGGTGATATTGAGCACCTGGCGATTCGGCGGAGTAAGCGGAGTAAGAAGGTCATGAATCCCTTCAAAAGATGGCTGTCCGGTGTTGATCTCGATAATGATCTTGTCGCACTGCATAAGAATTTCAGGAATAACGCCGCAGGATGAGGTCGGCACCAGACCACCGTCCTCGGTGATAGCCGAGCACTCGATAATGGCCAGGTCGAGTCTGCCTGTTGGTGAATCCTTGGTGTAGAAACCGTAGCCAAGATCCTGGGCAAAGAGGGAGAGATGCTTGTCGCCCATACGGATGCGGCCTTCATTGATACCGGCAGCGATGTTCTTGCCGGTCTGGTAAGGCCAGCGGCGGTCGATCATATCATTTACGGCCCAGCGGTCTTCAGTCTCGGCACCGACAGAAGCACCGATGAAGAGATTGAACTTCCACTTGCCCTGGAGGTTGTTTTTTTCAACGTGCTCGGCAACGGCAATCGGAACTACTTTCGGATAACCGGCCGGGGTGAAGCCTGACCAGCCAAGATTCATGCCTGGCTTGAAGAACTGCACCGTCTCCGCGGCAGTCATGACCTTGCTTAAAAGTGACTTGTGACGTACGCGATCCTGCAGGGTACCGTAATTCTTTGTGTGTGGCATCTCCTACCTCCTGGGTTGATTTTGGGGTTCACGGCATAGCCGTGAAAAGCCCTATTTAAACATCTGAAATCCGTCTAAAATCTTTAGCACTAATGCGGTCTACACAAAAGTAGAACCGGATTCTACTGAAGGGGGTCTATTTCGTCAAGCTAAAAATATAATGTTCTAACGCTTACTATACCGTTGAGCTTGGGTTGGTAATATGTTAGAAAAGTACGGATTTCATTCATAGATCTGGAGGAGATGATGAGCGAGCAAAATGATGTATGCTACACCTTCGAAGGCGCCCTTGAAATGGCCATCAGCATGGAGCATGACGGCTTCAGGCACTATCTTGATGCTCTGCGCATTGTCAAGTCAAAGGCAGCCCGACAGATACTCAAAGAAGCTGCCCTCGATGAACTGGCCCATAAATTCGAACTCGAAAAAGCACTTGTTGACGGGCATGTAACCGATGGTGCTCTCGACAAACCCCTTCCAACTATGAACCTTGATTCAGTACTGGCCAAAAAAGAACTCAAGCCCGATTCGGACGCACGGGAAGCACTTGCGTATGCGATCCACCTCGAGAACGGTGCGATCCTTTTCTACAAAAAGATGGCAGGCGCCTGCGCCGGAGCTCCAATGGGGAAACTTATGGATCGACTTGTCGCTGACGAGAGCCGTCACCTCCAGCAGCTTGAGGATCTGTACGAAGAACATTTCATGACTGAAAACTGATGATTCTTACCGATCGTGTCGGCTCCGGGCAGGATGGACTCAGGCTGGATGACGCTGCAAAAGCACTCTTCCCCCAGCTCTCCAAAAGTCAGATCCGCCGCATCATCGACCTGGGGGGCTGTGCCGTCAATCAGGTCATGATCAGGGTTGCTTCACGCGAGCTCAGCAGGGGAGACGAGATAATCCTCGGTGTCATGGAGCCGGAGCGGTTCGTCGATTTCAGGCTCAAAACGGAAGAGCTCCTCTACAACGACCGGAACTACCTTGCACTCAACAAACCATCCGGGATCAACAGCCAGCGAACCCCCTATCAGCTCAAGGGCACAGCCGAATACGCTGTTGCTCTTTATCTCAAGGAGCAGGGTATCAACGAGCCTGCCCGGGTCATCCACCGCCTCGATCGCGGCACCTCAGGCGTCATGTTCTTCCCGAAGAACAAACCTGCTGCCACCTATATCTCCTCTGAACTCAAAGAGAGCCGGGTCGAGAAGATCTACTGGGCCATTGTCTCCGATCTGCCCGAGGAAACAACCTGGACCGTCGATGCGCCGATCGGCAAGCTGAACAAGTTCCGCTACGGCGTCACCCTGCCGGGCAAGCCCTCGGTCACCGACTTCCGCGTCATCGCCACATCCGGCAGATATGCCCTCATCGAAGCACGACCCTTCACCGGCCGCACCCACCAGATCCGTGTCCACCTCACCCACAGCAGCCTCCCCATCGTCGGCGACTCACCCTACGGCGGCGCTCCGGCCGAACGGATGATGCTCCACTGCCGCAGCATGAGCTTCAAGGGGAAAATCGGCGAAACGATTCGCGCCGAAGCACCGGTGGATGAAGCGTTCCGGCGCATGGCAGCTGCGTTCCAATTACAACAGCCCGAATAAGATCCCCTATTCCCTATATCATGGGGAACGACGACCGTTGTTGACTTGGTTGTCCTCTCTCCCCCTCTGGAAATTGAAAAAGCCCCACCAGGACTATCCCGGCGGGGCTTTCTATTGCTAACACAATCAATTGATCCAATCAGACTGTCGTATGCCGGATATCTTTCCCCTTGACCATGAAGATCACCATCTCTGCCACGTTGGTTGCGTGATCGGCGATCCGCTCCAGACACTTGGAGACATAGATGATCTTGAGCGAGCGGCTTATGTTGGTGGCATCTTCGATCATGAAGGTGAGGAGTTCGCGCTGGATCTGCTCGTTGAGTTGATCGACAAAGTCGTCATCGCGACAGACCTTGAGAGCAAGTTCGTCATCGCCGCGGACAAAGGCATCGAGCGCCTCTTTCACCATGACACCGGCCCAGGTCGCCATTCTGGGGAGATCGATGTAGGGCTTGAGCATCGGCTCCTCGTTCAGCTCCTTGACCCGTTTGCCGATGTTGCGGCACTGGTCGCCGATCCGCTCGAGATCGGTGACGATCTTCAATGCCAACGTGATAAACCGGAGATCACGCGCCGCGGGCTGCCGTAACGCCAGGACCTCCAGACACTTCTCATCGATCAGCACCTCAAGCCGGTTGATCTCGTGGTCGTATTCGATGACCCGGTCTGCCAGAGCAGAATCGCGCTCTACAAGCGCCTTGAGAGAGTTGTTTATCATCAGCTCGACCTTCCCTCCCATCTCGAGAAGCTTTTCCCGGATGTTCTTCAACTCGGCATCATACTGTCTGCTGAAATGTTCTCTTTCCATTTATTGCCCCTTGTGAATAGTAAACCGTGAAAAGTGAAAAGTGAATACGACGAACCGCATTTTTCACCTTTCCCTCTTCACATTTCACTGATTTTAGCCGAATCTTCCGGTAATGTAATCCTCTGTCTGCTTGTGCTCCGGTGTCGTAAAGATCTTCTTCGTCGGCCCGTTCTCAATCATCTCCCCCATATACATGAAGGCGGTTGAGTCGGAGACCCGGGCGGCCTGCTGCATGTTGTGGGTGACGATGATGATGGTGAAACGCTCCTTGAGCTCTTCCACCAGCTCTTCAATCTTGAGGGTGGCGATCGGGTCGAGGGCAGAACAGGGCTCGTCCATCAGGATCACTTCCGGCTGGACAGCGATAGTCCGGGCAATGCAGAGGCGCTGTTGCTGACCGCCGGAGAGGTCCATGGCGCTTGTTTTCAGGCGGTCCTTCACCTCATCCCAGAGCGCGACCCTCTTCAGTGATGTCTCGACTATCTCGTCAGATTCATTCCGTCTCATCCGGTTGTTCAGCTTGTAGCCGGCAACTACGTTATCATAAATATTCATTGCAGGAAAAGGATTGGCTTTCTGGAAGACCATGCCGATCTTTCGCCTGATCGCCACCGGATCGACGGAGCGGTCATACAGGTCCATTCCGTCGAACAGGATCCTCCCGGTGACTTTTGCTGAGGGGACAAGATCGTGCATCCGGTTTATGGAACGGAGCAGTGTCGATTTGCCGCAGCCTGAAGGTCCGATGATCGAGGTCACGGTATTCTCCATAAAATCGAGAGAAACAGACTTCACCGCGTGGTTGGAATCGAAGTGGACATTCATATTTTCAAGAGTAACTTTTGCGTTGTTCATAAATCCTCGTAAAACGTTTGTGTAGGGACGACCCATGGGTCGCCCGGATTGGGCGAGGCATGCCTCGCCCCTACGAATATCTTTTCTGTCTGCCAAGCAGCCGTGCACCCAGATTCAGGGTAAACATGACTACTACCAGGACAAGCGCACCCGCCCAGGCAAGTTTATGCCAGTCCTCATACGGGGCGATGGCAAAGCTGAAAATCTGAAGGGGGAGTGCAGCAATCGGTTCAGTCATTTTTCTGCTCCAGAACTGGTTCCCGAGAGCGGTGAAGAGCAGCGGCGCTGTTTCGCCGGCAACGCGGGCAATAGCGAGCAGTATGCCGGTAACAACCCCTTTGCTGGCGCTCTTCAGAATGACCTTCAGGCTCGTTCTCCAGAGCGGAACACCCAGAGCCAGCGATGCTTCACGCAATGTTCCGGGCACCATCTTGAGCTGCTCTTCCGTGGTCCGGAGGACGATCGGGATCATGATGAGAGAAAGGGCGACTGCTCCGGCAAGAGCCGAAAAACCCTTCATCGGCAGGACCAGGAGCGTGTAGGCGACCATGCCGGTAATGATCGAGGGGATTCCCGC
>VFJK01000054.1 GCA_009886125.1 Geobacter sp.
ACTGAGAGGATGTATCGACCGTTACGGCTACACGTGGGAAGCAGTCGGCTGCTACAATGCGACCAGTACCGATAAACGTAAAAACTACGCCTGGAAGGTTTACCGTCAGATTGGTGCAGAGGGAAAAGAGAAGCGCCGGATCGTCCCTTCACCCAAACCCAAAGGGAGTAAGGTACTTGTCGCAGATCGGAACATCGGTTCGCTTACATTCATTATTGAAGATCCGCGAAAGGCCGGGCAATGGGATCCGGATCACGGAGTTGGCAATGATTAGGAGCCGTTACGAAATAAATTGTTACATTCCAAGCTATTTCGTTACGGCTCCTTATGCCGTTCTTGCCATAACATATGTAACAGTTATTTTATTCCGACGGCTTAGGATGGAGAGGATTCATAGTGGAGCCTGCAAATGAGCAACCTCCTTAATAAGCTTTCTAAACTGAACCGTACCCCCGGGAAGGGCGAAGTCCCCCCGGATATCCGGGAGAAGGTTTTAAGGGCTGATGAGACCCGTCGATCAAAGCACAGGTACCTGCTCTGTGTTGTAGTCAGTATCTGTGCGGTCCTGCTGGGTTTTGGTGCCCGGAGTTATCTCAATAAAGCCCCCGGACCGCTCCTGACGGATTCCAAAACAACTTTTCCTCAAACTGTGCCCGTCGCTCCGCAGATGATCATCTCTTCAGCACGTAAAACACCTATAGCGGTGGATACTGCCCAGTCCGCAACCATTGCCTCATCTCTCCCTGTGCAAACGGCTTCCAGCACTCTCAAGACAGAACAGCACATGGCAGCACCGGCCCGGGCCAAGAAGAGCCCTTTGCCCGGCAGGATGGCCCTGAGCAGTATGACCGCCAAGCGCAATGAAGCACGCTCTGCCTCCCTGAATACTGTTGTCAAAGCGAATGATGCAGCTGCAGCAGTATCCGCTCCTCAGGCCCAGCCAATTGACAAGGAGGCTCGTGACGCCATCCTCACCTCAGCAAAGTCGGCGGAAAAGCGAAAAAGTTATAATGAAGCACTCCGGTTGTATCAAAAAGCCCTGTCATATGATCAGGATAATTATTGTCTCATGAATAACACTGCAAGCATGTATATCCGTCTTGGTGAGTATCCAGCAGGTCTCTCGATGAGCGACAAGGCCCTTCTCCTGGCTCCGGATTATATCCCGGCTCTTATCAATCAGGGTATTGCCAGAAATGCCCTCGGGAATCCCATCGAAGCAGCTGAGAGTTTTGCAAAAGCTGTCAGGCTGGATCCTGCAAACAAAACAGCACTGTACAACCTTGCTTTATTCAATGAAAAAAACGGTAAACTTGATGCAGCCGCGCAGGCTTATCTCCGGCTTGCAAAAGTCAGTGATGTGCAGGGGATGATCGGTCTGGCAAGGATTTACGAAAAACAGTCGAGGAGAAGTGATGCCGTGAAGATCTATGTCGAAATTGCTGCCATGCCGGACGTGCCGACTGACGCACGGAATACGGTTGTCCGGCGATTGAGACAACTGGGAGATTAGTGCCATGGAACATCTAAAACCAACCCCCCTCAATCCCCCTTTATGCCCCAGAGGGTACTTATCAGGGGGGAAGCCTTTAAGCCTCCCCTGACAAGGGGAGGTTTGGAGGGGTTTGGTGCGAAGTCTTAATATCGAAACATGCCGGCAACTATGATGCTTGCCAGCAGAATGACTATAAACAGCGCGGCATACTGCAGACCTCGTCCTAGCCATGAATAGCTGCGACGCAGCACTCCGGCGCCTTTCCCATCCATCTCGGCTATCATGACATGCTCTTTTCCTACAACTGGACTCCCCTTGAGATAGGCCGCCATAATAGCCCGCGACGCAATAATGTTGATCATACGGGGAATCCCTCCGGAAAACCTGTGTATGGCACTTCTGGCTTTTTTATCGAGCAGGGCTGCACTTGCACCGGCCCGTGTAAGCCGCGCATTGACATAGTCAGCTGTTTCGTCTTTCGAAAGCCCTGACAGGCTGCATCGGACCGTTACCCTTTGACTGAGCTGTTTCAGCTGTTCGGATCCGATCTTATGATGAAGTTCGGGTTGACCGACGAGGATAATCTGGATCAGCTTTTCCTTGTCAGTCTCCAGGTTGGAGAGGAGCCGCAACTCTTCCAGAGTTTCGACCGGCAGGTTCTGGGCTTCGTCGACAATGATCGCGACCCGCCTCCCTTCAGCTGAGTGCCCCAGCAGGAACTTCCTGAATGCCTTGAGCATTCTGTTCCTGTCATTCAAGATTATCTGATCAGATAGAACCTCTTGCGAGGTGTCAATATTGAAGTCATCCAGAAGCGACTCTATAAATTCGTCCGGTGTCAGCCTTGGTGTCATGATAAGGGCGATTTCAGCCCTCTCCTTCCAGTTTTCCATGAAGACCTTCAACAAGGTCGTTTTCCCGGTGCCGGGCTCCCCGGTCAAGAGACAAAAACCCTCCCGCTGCTCCATCGCATAGTTCAGAGAGTTGAGAGCAGCTATATGCTCCTGTGTCGGATAGTAATACTCCGGGTCCGGGGTAATACGGAACGGGTCATCCTTGAGCCCGAAACTGCCTAGATACTGGTTCACCTGCTCCCTCCTGTGCCGATATGGGATACCATGTCATAGATCGGCAGCATCAGTCCTAGAATTATCACAGCGAATATGAAACCGACCACGATTATGACGAGCGGCTCAATAATCTTGCCGAGGCTTGCGGAAAAATTATCGAGTTTTGTACTATAATGGTCCGACAGGAAGGCAAACTGATTATCCAGTGTGCCACTATTTTCACCTATCTTGACCATTCTGACTACCAGAACAGGATATATCTTCTCCGCCTTAAGCGAATCCGAAATCAATCTTCCAAGTATCACAGCCTCCTTGACCCTAATCAGGGATCGTTTGAAAACCTCGTTGCCAATTACCTCAGCCACCAAGTCAAAACTTTTGTCAATGGTCATACCAGAACGTATCAGTATGCGCATCTGCTCGGCGAAAAGCGCGATACTCCTGTAGTACATGAGATCTTTCAGTATCGGCATCTTCAGGATGATCCTGTCCATATGGTAACGGAACGACTCTTTCCGCTTGAGCATTTTCAGAAGTACGGCAACCATCACAGGGACAATAATGTACAGGTACCAGTACTTGCGCGAATACGCGCTGGCCATCATAAGTCCACGGGTCAACAGCGGCAATCTGCCCCCCACCCCTTTCAAAGTAACGATAACTTTTGGTAAAACGTAGACCATCCAGAACATCAGTGAACCAAGAGTAGTTACTATGGCAAAAACCGGATAAATCAGGGCCTGCTTGATGGCAGTAGCCACGGCTTCGACTTTTTTGAGATGTCCGGCGATCTCCGCTAGGCTCCCTTCAAATTGGCCGGTCTCTTCCCCCACTCTGACCAACCTGACAAAGATTGGGGGGAATATGGTATCGTGCCGTTCGATTGCATCAGCAAAACGGGCGCCATTTCCGACATTTTGCCTGATATCCAGCAGCACCTCGGCAAAAGTAGGGTTTTTTGTGGTTTCGATGATATCCGACAGAGATGACATTATTGAGACCCCTGCGCGAATCATTACGGAAAGGTTCTGCGCAAACTCGATCACTTCGATCCGCTTGACCTTCCTGCCGATAAGGAGTTTCTTGCTGTTGCTGAAAAAAGCCCTGACCGGATTAATTCTGACCGGATAGAGTCCTCTCTGCTCAAGAATATCCTGAACAGTTGCTTCATCATCAGCCTCCACCGCTCCTTTTATAGCTTTTCCCTCTGCAGTGACCGCAACATAAGAGTAGTATCTCATCCCGCCACCCTCAGCACTTCCTGGAGCGTAGTCAATCCCTCCGCCGCTTTGCGGATACCGTCCGCTTTCAGCGGGACCATCCCGTTCTCAAGTGCGGCATTGTACAAGGCTATGCTGGAGGCTCCGGCAAAGATCATTTCACGTATGACGTCATTGATGACGAAAATTTCACAGATAAGCATGCGCCCTGCATAGCCGGTCTGGTAACATTTTGGACAACCTTTGCCCCGTGAGGCGGTGGTGAGGGAGTTATAACCGGCACTGCGGAAAAAGGCTAGCTCCTCCTCGTCGAGTGTATACTCCTCGCGGCAATGGGAGCAAATCTTTCGGACGAGCCGTTGCGCAAGCACCGCCATTAGTGATGAGGAAATGGGGTAATGATCAACCCCCAGGTCCAGTAGCCGCGGAATTGCCGTGACCGCATCGCTGGTGTGAAGGGTGGAAAAGACTAGGTGACCGGTAAAGGAGGCTCTGATGGCAATATTGGCAGTGTCCTTGTCGCGGATCTCACCCAGAAGCATGACATCAGGGTCCTGTCGCATGAAATTGCGGGAAGCCACCGCAAAGGTATAGCCGGTTTTTTCATTTACCTGGGTCTGTTTCACAAAACTCATGCGGTATTCGACAGGGTCCTCTACGGTTATGACGTTTCTCTCAAGGATATTCAATTCACGTAGCGCTGCGAAAAGTGTGGTGGTTTTGCCGCTCCCCGTAGGGCCGCTGACCAGGATGATCCCGTATGTCTTTTGGATAAGAGCCTTCACTGCAAGGACATCTTCCGGATACATCCCCAGGGTCTCCAGCTTCATCAGGGCACCAGTGCCGTAGAGTAGCCGCAGGACGATGTTTTCGCCATGGATGGTTGAGATGGTCGAGACACGGATCTCATATTTACTGTCGATGAAGTCGAAAGAGAAGGAACCGTCCTGGGGGAGCCGCTGCTCGGCAATATCGAGTTCTGCAAGAATTTTGATGCGGGAAGCAATACCATTGTGAACCACTTTGGGGATGTAGTGCCGGTATTGCAGAACTCCGTCGATGCGATTAAAGATGTTTATACCCGCGTTGGTTGGTGTTATATGAATGTCCGTCGCTTTCAGGCGTATACCATCCATGACTATCAGGTCGGTTAGTTCTGCGTAAATATGCCCTGGCAACGGCCCGTTCATCGCCACGATTTCGTGTATCATGGCATCTATCCTTTGGGGTACGCGATCCTCAACAAAGTAGTAGGCTTTTTCAAAATGGTCATGAAAAGATGCAGCATCAACCATGTAGATTCGTGGTGGGTTTGAAGTCAGGCTAGTTACGGCATCCACGGCAACTATGTTGCTCGGATTTATGATGCCGATAGTGAGAATGCCGTCATTGACTTCCAGCGGCAAGAAGACAGCTTTTTTAGCGATATGCTTGGGAACCATTTTCAGGGCGGCTTCTTCGATCGCCCAATTATCGAGATCTATGAACTCGATTTCGAACTGCTCGGCAATTGCCTGGGAAAACTCCTTGGCCAAGATGAACCCCAGATTTATCAGGATTTCACCGAGGAGCTGGCCGGTGACTTTCTGTTTAGCAATGGCTATGCCGAGCTGCTTTTCGTTGATCAACCCTTTCGACTTCAGCAATTCGCCTATTTGCAGTGATACTGCCATTGGTCGTATCTCCTGCCTTGCTATAATTTGTCCGGTTGTTCATATGTCGGGACCAGAAAAGGCTGCAGGACAACGACAAGCTCGGTTCTGGACTCCTGCCGGTTCTTGCGGGTGAAAAGGTGTCCCAGCCAGGGAATGTCTCCAAGGAGCGGGATCTTTTCATCACTGACATTATCTTTTTTGGAAATCAGACCACCTATAACTACCACCTCACCATCCCGCATCTTGACAGTGGTACTCAACTCTCTGAGGTCAACGGTAGGGACTGACAGGGTGATCTGTTCTGCACCTGTGCCGAAGGTTTTCTCAGCGAGACTGACAAGGTCCGAGATTATCGGCGTGACCGTCAGGGTTATCTCCCCCTGTGCGTTGATGACCGGGACAATGCCGAGAAGCATCCCGGAGAGAATGCTGCTGGTCTCGACGTTGAAGGTAGTGGTAGTGGGGTTGCTCCCGGTTGTGGTGCTGGAAGTTCTGGAGATGTAGCTGAAATTTCTGCCGACCGTCAAAAGGGCGGACTGGCCGTTCATGACGTTGATGCGAGGATTGGAGAGCGTTTTGACATCGCCCTGTGTTTTGAGTGCGGTCAGCAATGTCTGAAAACTGGAGCGATTGAGACCGATTCGAAAAGCTGGGGCAGCTGCATTGGCAACGTCAGCCAAACTGCTGTTAGGAAGGCTCAGCCTGCCGAATCCTCCTGCAACATCTCCGACGTTCTTGACATTATCAAGGAAGCTCCAGTCGACTCCGTACTTCAGGCTGTCGGTAAGCTGGACCTCGATTACCCGGGCCTCGACCAGCACCTGTCTGTTCAGGACACGCTTCAAGGTCTCAAGGTAGTTCTCCACCATCAGGAGGTTGCGGCGTGTTGCAGTGACAACGATCGTGCCGGTAAGGCGGTTGATAGTCACGCTCTGCTCCGGTGGCGCTGCAGCCAGCGCAACTTCTGCGGCAGTAAGAGCCCCTGAAGACGAGGCGGTACGGGCTTGCATCGTTTGGGAACCCTGTGCTGCCGCGTTCTCCCCCTGCGCGACATTTCTGATCCTGAGCAGGTCGTTCAGGGACTTCTCCAGCGAACTCCAGAAGTCAAAAGCCTTTGAATCGTTCTTGGCGGTTTGCTGTATTGAGCCCTTGATGGTACTTGGTCCGCTGCCGCCGTTTGAACCAGAGCCGCTTGAACTTGAGGTCGAGGAGCTGCTGCCACTATTAGAGGAAACTGCACCTCCGAGGATGTCTCCTCCGATATCGACTGTGTACCCCTGGATCAAAGCAGGATGGCCGAGTTCAAATATCCTGGTTGAACTGGCATCGACCATAAGCATGTTATCCTTGATGCTGTATGAATAATCGAGGGTGGAGAAGATAGCTGACAGTGCGCTTTCACAGGTTACATTTCTGAGCGTCAGCGTCACCGGCAGGTCGAGAAGCACATCCCGGCTGATCATCAGGTTAAGCCCGCTGGCTTCGGCAATAACATGCAGGACATCACCCAGTGCAGTATTACGGGCAGTTATCGTTACTCGTTTGACCTTGACCGGAGATATGTCCTCGCTTGCCGGAGTAAAATCAGGGGTCCTCGGCTCGGCGATGCGGGGAGCGACTGTTTTCATCTCATCCAGATTCTGGCTGATATACCGGTCCGGCTTCTTTTGTTCAGGCGTTGAAGCGCACCCCGCAACGGCAACAACCGCGCAGATGAGGTACAAAGGATATACCAAGCGAATGAGACCTGCTATTCGAGTTTGACCCATAACCCACCCTTTAATCCTTTCAGATTGACTCTGTTTTTTTCAATATGAGAGACCAGGTAACTGCCGAGCGCTTCCCCTTCCCGCAGAACCTGGCCGTTGATGATCGCAATCTTCCTCCCTTCGTCCATCAACACCAGCGAGAGACGATATACCGGTCCCGGCATAATCGTTTTCCTTGCGTTTCCACCCGCAACAGGAGCCATGGCAGCCAGAGGAAGCGGTGGATATGCAGTCGGAAGTATATTACCTGCTGCAGATGGTGGCGGAGAACCCGGAATCGGGCAGTTGACCTTGAAGACGGGCTGCACAACAGGCCGGGACAAGGCGACTTTTACCGGGATAAAGGCCATAAGCTCTTTTTCCTGTGCTGTCAACGAAGGGTTCAGGTCGACAAAAAACCATAATCCAAGCGGGATAAGCACACCGGCAAAAGGCAACAACAACATAGAGAAGAGACGAGGATATACTTTCATGGAGCACCGACCCTCTTGCCGTTTGCCGGGGTGATAATTGTTCCATCCAGTTTATAGACCACTGTCCCTTTGGCAGCCTGATCGTAACTGATCGCAACACTCTTCATGGAGGTGAAAGGAAATGACCTGCTCTGCATCTGGGCAAAAGAGTTCAAAAAGCCGGTGTAGTTGTTATCCGAAACAGTGATACTAAAGGGGATCGAAACTCCATCAGAAAGCTCTGCAGGTGCTGAAATGGTGAGCAGTGCCCCAGGGAAAAGAGCCTTAAGATCATCGACCCGGTCGAAAAGCAACGCCTCAACCGTTTTCCCTTCATACCCGGGGGGAAGAAGCTGACGATAGTTTTTCAGTGCCTGCTTCATCTCAACCGTTGCAGTGCGCATGAGAACCAGATTCGTCTTTATTGTTGTCAACTGGGCTGCAGTCACGCGGGAGCTCTGCTCATACTTTGCGATCATGACGAAGCCGCTCAGCAGAACGATAAAAACCACGCCAGCTGCAAGAAACCTCCGACGCCAGAGCTGTATCAGTTCATACAGGTCCATTGACGTGCCCCTTATAAAGCAGTTCAAGGTTAAAAACTCTGGCGACCGGATCCATTTTTCGGATGACTATTTCCAGCTTGCCGGTTGCCTTGATGTTTGCGATGAGCCGCTCGAAGCCTGCCTGCATCTCGGCGTAGCTTGCCCCTTTCAGCTCTCCCTTGATTTCCAGGGTCACCCCGTTCCCATCTTTCTGTCTCATGATCACTGAAGTAGGGTGGGTTCCGGGTGAAGAAAGACCGTCAAGCGCAAGCAGTGCCTTCTGCTGCTGCAGCTGCGAAGCGGCGCGATTGATAGAATCGATCTGCGGAGTTACCGTGACAAACTCACCCCTTACCCGGGCAAACTCCTCCATTGACCGGTCGATCCCATTGAGCAAGGCACGTTGCTGCAAGATGATCTGCTGAATCTCTGCCAGGGAATATGCTTTCAGAGCTGCCCCTGCAAATACAAGCAGACATAACACCGCAAGGATACGAGCACCGGACCTCAGGATATCAATGGCACGGGATTGCTCTTTGTATCCATCCGGCAGAATATTCCCGTTTTTGGGAGTATCCAGACAGAGAAACGAGGCGATTGGCGCTGCATACTCACGGAGAGTATCAGGCTCTGCTGTAACCGCCCTGCAGAGGATCTCTTCTTGAATCGGAAGCGCTATGTCTGCTGCATGACGCTGGGCCTCCTCCTTCGAACCAAGAAAAACCGCATAGCGAGGTTTTACCCGAAGAGTCTGAAAACAGTAATCAATGGTCATATTTATATTCTGGACATCCATTTCGTCGATCCCTTTAGAATCCGACTGAATATGGCGAACAAAATAGAGCTTGCTATTTACAAGCAGGAAAACAGATTTCCTTTCGCGAGAGCCCTCGATGCAAAGCAGCGGATCAGTTGTCGAAAGCGAACTGCTGCTGACAAACCGCGATAGTGAATAAGAACTGCTGTAGAGCTGCTTTATACGCTTGCGGTAGCGTGAAAAGCGGGAGATTACAGGGACAAGGTCGTTATTGGCATAAATAAAACAGGCTGCTTTTTTAAACATTTTCCCTTCATAAAGAGTATTTTCTATTATCTCGTAAAAGAAGGAATAATCGACCAGCCCGGGATGAAGTCTGCGGATCTCGACCCGAATCAGATTGTCTATGAACTTTTCATCTGCTGGCGGGATGTAGATAATGTCCTGAAATAGCTCCTCTGAATCAACGGAAACAATGTACTCCTCAGACGAATCAAGTGACAGAAAGTCATCAAACTCCTTATCTGACATGCGGAAAGCACGCTCAACAAGCACAGTACCGTGCCTGCAGGTGGCAATCACCACCCGTATATCGACTGAGCTGAAACTGATCGAGACAATCCGGGCCACTGGAAACTCCGCTTCTATTCAGGAGCAGTAAGAAAATGAACCATTCATCGCCGGAATGCGAAAAAAATGATTAGCAATATACTATTAAAAATATATTACAAATTCTGTATGTCAAGGACTGGAGCGAAACTGCTTGCTAATTTCCAGCAGTGCAACCTTGATTTCTGAGAAATAGATGCTTAAATTCTGCCTTAGGGATTTGGAATTTACCGATGTACCAGTTTTACGCTCAGATTCTGGTCAGGTTTGTCGTTCCTGATTGAGCAAAACCGCAGGCGTAGCACGGCTACGCTGAGGATTTTGTGATTGAAGGGGCGGCAAAGATGGCCTGAAGATGAGATGTAAAACGGTATATTGGTAAGTTCCGAGTCCCTTAAGCAAAAAAGCTCTGAGAAGGAGGTGAAGCATCATGGCAATAGTAAAGTACAATCCGTTCAGGGAGCTTCGCACCATGCAGGACCAGATGAACAGGATGCTTGACATGGCATGGAACCGCGAGTTCGGGGAAGAGCTGAAAGAGGGGGTCTGGCAGCCGCCGGTCGACATTTACGAAGATGAGCAGTCTGTCATAATAAAAGCAGAGGTTCCTGATGTCGATCAGAAGGACATCGAAGTCAAGATCGAGAACAACACCCTTACCCTGAAAGGAGAGCGGAAACACTCTTCTGAGATCAAAAAGGAGAACTACTACAGGGTCGAGCGGTATTTCGGGCAATTCCAGAGGACCTTTTCTCTCCCGCAGTCCATCAATCAGGAAAAAGTGCAGGCAACCTGCGAAAAAGGAATCCTCACTATTATCCTGCCAAAACGTAAAGAGGTAAAACCGAAGCAGATCTCTGTAGAGGTCAAATAGCGAAAGAGAGCTTATCCGTAGCATCAGAAGGGGGCTCCGCAGCCCCCTTATCCTTTCCGGTTCAGATCCCCTGGAAGAATCTCGATTCAATAACCCACGAATTTAATCAACATCTCATCCAGCAACTACATCACGTTACATGGAGATTTGGTACGCGAAATAACCGCCTTGAAAAAAGCTCTTTATATTTAGGACAAAAAAATAATCTACAAATTAAAGTTTCTTGAAATAATACCGACACAATTATAGACATATCAAAACCCTCTGGTAGAATCCTACCAATAGAAATATTTTTTAATAAGTATCCGGTATTGATTATGCAATTTTACTTATTGGACGTGACCTGGATGCGGTCAAAAATTGATTGGCGACAAAGATTGAAAGACGATCAGTTCTGGATTCATCAGGTCAAAACAATTCCCAGGAAAGGAGAGTTGTGCCGGTAAAGAATCAATTCTAGAAAGGAGGTAATTTGATGGGACTCAAACGGGTAAGTACAGCGCTTTCGGCACTGTTTATTTTGAGTGCCGGAGCCGCATTGGGTGCTGAGATCAGTGGAAGAAGCTCCACTCAGCTCCTCTGGTACAACAATGAGTTTACTGAAAAACGGGTATTTGAAGCTGCCGAATATCTGCGGGTAAACGTCACAAAGATCGACCAGGCAGGAAAGTTATCCTTTTTCGCATATGGTCGAGGTGCACAGATTATCGGAAAAGACGACGACACGACAGGGAGGCTGTACAGTGCCTATCTTGACTATCGCGACCTTGCTGACAAGGCTGATCTGAGACTCGGTCGACAGTTTGCATCCAATGCAGCAGGGTTTGCCCTTTTCGACGGTCTGAAGGTAGACTTGAAGAACATCGGGCCGGTCGGATTTTCAGCTTTCGGCGGGCGTGATGTAGTTTACGGGCTTGACGGTGAGCTCGGCAACACCTGGAATACCGATCTGGGGGTTTCCGCATATCTCAACGGCTTCAGAAAAACAGACCTCGAGATAAGCTGGCTGCGTAAATGGGAGCAGAGTGAAGCAGCACGGGATACTCTCGGAGCATCTTTCAAACAGTACCTGTTCAACACTGTCAGGCTTTACGGAAACACAAAATACGACCTGCCGAGTGAATCATTCTCCGAGTCTCTCATCGGAACAAAGATCTACCCCACATCGGATCTCGTCTTTACTGCAGAGTACTACTCAAGTTATCCGGTCTTCGACACTACATCTATCTACTCTGTTTTTGCAGTGAACAAGTATCGGGAGGCTCTGGCCAGAGCCGACTACACCTTTTCAGAGATGTTTTCAGTAAACCTCGGCTACAACCGTCAATGGTTCGACGAAGGAGCAACAGCAGATGTCTATCATATCGGAGCAGGCATCTCACCGATCAAGCATCTGAAATTCAATCTGGAATTCGATAACCGCACCGGCTACTACGGAAACACAAACGGATTCATCGCTGACGTAGATTACGAGATCAACAAATCTGCTCAGATCGCCGGAGGAATTACCTACGACGTCTATCAGCGCGATGCAGTAACTCATGATGAAATTGCCCGCAGATACTGGCTTGGCGGCAAGTATAAGCTGGCAAAGAACATGGCGTTATCCGGAAGAGTCCAGAACGATGTCAATGCACGCTACTCTGAGAATGTCTCAGGGCGGCTGGTATTTGACTACGACTTTTAGAAAGGGGGTGTACCTGTGAAGAATAAGATGTTCGTTGTTTTGCTTCTTGTCCTGTCGATACTTTATGTTCAGCAGGCAGCAGCCCAGAAAGAGAAGCACAAGGAGTACCGGGAATCAAATATCAGCGAGTGCAACTCATGCCATAAAGGCGAAGGCATAGCCCCCAATCATGACAGCGACTGGATCAGAAATCATCGCACTGTTGCAGGCAAACCGGCTAACAACTGCGGAGAGTGCCACAATCAGGCGTATTGCCTCGATTGCCACAAAGGTGGCGGGATCGGCGCTGACTTCAAAGCTGAAGGCTCACGTCGCGATTTTGTGCCAAGCAGCCACAGAAGTGATTTCATCAGTATCCACCCGATCAAGGCTGCGGCAAATCCGCAAACCTGCTATAGATGCCACGAGCAGAAGCAGTGCAGCCAGTGCCATGAGAGATTCCCCAAAGGGAGCCTGAAGATCAAGTCTCACATGTCGCTCGGGGCAGACCATCAGGGTTACTCGCCGGCAAATGCAGCTGAACACGCTACAGAAGCCCGTCGTAACCTGCAATCCTGCGCCAGCTGCCATCCGGAAGGCGATGTATGTGTTCAGTGCCACAAGTCCGGTGGCGTTAGACCGCACCCGAGAAGCTGGAAATCGGATAATTGGAAAGACAGAACCAAAGGCAAGGTCTGTCTCAAATGTCACGTTCCAGGCTCTTTTTAATCAAAAAACATCTGAAGGAGGATAGCTATGAGTATCAGGAAGTCAGTAATTTTATTCAGCGTTGCACTTTCAATAACTGCATTCATGAGTGGATGCAGCTCAAGTACCAAAGAAGGCGGCAGCCCTGCGGATGTACAAAAGGTCGGTGACTCAGCATGCTTCCAATGTCACGCAGCTACTGCAGACCCATTGACCGGTGAAACGTTTATCACTCAGTACGCCCGTTCCCTCCACGCCGAGCTGGGCTGCGAAAGCTGCCATGGCGGCGGCGCCATGCACAACGGTGTGGGACCGCTCCCCTACACGTTGAATAGTGAAGTTAGTGATGCCCAGAAAGCAGCTCGCTGCGCCCAATGTCACGACGGTGTTACTCAGATTACCGCCCTTAACGGTGACCTTGTGACTGCCCCGCTGAGCAGCTCCCCCAACTTCTCGAACGGCAACCACGCCAACCCGTTCGGAGCCGAAGAGGCCAAAGAAGCCAAGTGCGCCCGTTGCCACTCCCATGAGGGATCGATCCTCTACGGCAAGGACGGCTTTACCGGCGACAAATCCATCATGGACAACACGGCTTTTCAGCCGGTGCTGGCCCGTGACCCGGAGACCTTCAACACCATCAAATGCGCCACCTGTCACGAGCATGGCGGCAATCTCCGCCAGAGCAAGACCCGCGATCTGGCCGGCAACATCGTGACCTGGGATCCTAACGCTAACAGGGTTATCGACCAGTTCGACCTCTGCACCAGTTGTCACACCATGAACACCAACATCGGCAAGCTGATCGGCAGCGGCAACGTTTTAAAGGTCTACACCAGCGCCGCCCTTCCTTCAGGCGCCACCGGCTTCAAGAACATTTCGACCGCCGGGTTCTACCACAATACCTCCTGGTACCGCGTATTGCCTTCTACACACTACGACCAGCCCGCATCCCGCACCACCGCCAGCGGCACAACAATCGAAGGATATGTCGTGCGGACAAAGTCTCTTAATGCCGCCGGAGATCTCGTTACTCATAAAAACCCCTGCTTCGACTGCCACGGCCACGAGTTCAAGACTAACACCCGGGCACTGGCCAACAGGCCTGAGCGCGGCGCCACAACCTTCACCGACTGGGCGCAATCTGCGCATGCCGGCAAGCTGCTGAAACTGAAAGCCGCCGCAGCAGCTCTGCCGAGCAGCAGTGCTGCAGAGGTTGATGATGTAATGAGCGCCGGTGTCAAAGACACAACTGCAAAGGCTTCCGCCTGGGGCCACTACAACTGGGACAACAGCACTGGAAATTCAAGCTCCAGTCCTGACCCGGACCGCAAAAGCTGCCAGCGCTGCCACACCTCCACTGGCGCCTCGAATTTCATGAAAAATCCGGGTGGGTACGATGCATCTAAGAACAACTTCTCGCACCTGATCGGCCCTTCACTGAGAACGCCATGGGGAACAGATCCGGCAACCGGCAGGCTTAGCACCACCGCAACCTACAAAACCTCACCGCAGAACGAACTGCTCTACTGCTGGGGCTGCCACAGCAACGCCGGAACCGGCAAGCTGTACACTCCCGGTGCACGGACCGAAGTCTACGCTGCCGTTGTCAGCACCACTACCGGGACAGCCGGCACGACCGTGACAATTTCATATCCGGACATAGCCGGCTCGAACGTCTGCATGACCTGCCATGTCGGTCGTGAAGTCGGTGAAAACATCAAGACCATTACCGATGCAAACGGCGTTCTCAGTTTTGTCAACTCGCATTATCTCGCAGCCGGCGCCCAGTTGTTCGGACAGTCCGGCTACACTTTCACCGGCAGGGATTATACAGCTCCGGCTTTCTTTGCTCATGACAAGATCGGAACTGCAGCAGCCCCCGGTACCGGCAGCAACGGGCCCTGCATCGGCTGCCACATGACCAGCCCCAACAAGCACAAGTTCACCAATCTCAGCAGCAGTGGCGGTGTTGTCACCGCTATCACCAGCCCGCTCTGCGCCGTCTGCCACACCGGCAGCAGTGCACTGACCCCGGCCTCCCTGACCGAGGAAGAGGAGGAGTATGACGCGGCCCTGGCAGCTCTCAACGCGGCCCTGGCTTCCAAAGGCATCCACTTCTTTAGCGGAGCTTATCCTTACTTCTTCACAGCAGCATACGTAGCCGGCGGCAGCAATACCGGCTTTACCAACTGGGCCGGCGTCTATGGGCTTGACCTGTGGAAAGACGTTATGGGCGCAGCTTTCAACTCCAACCTGCTAGCCCATGATCCGGGCGGATTCGCCCACAACCGCTACTATGTCAAAAGGCTGGTCTGGGACTCCATAGACTTCATTACCAACGGAATCCTTGATCATGATGTAGTTGCATCTATTGAAGCTCAAGCTACCGCTGGCAGGATTACCGCTGCCCAGTCAGCAGCGGCCAAGACTTATCTCGGCACAACCCGTCCATAACTCGGACAACTCTCCAAGTCTGCGTGGTGGATGAATCCACCACGCAGAAGAACAGACAAACAAAAAAGCCCCGGAGAAATTCGGGGCTTTTTTGTGTTCGCAGTCACTTATCGAATTCAATCGTCTATCGGCCGTTCCCGACACCTTGGATCAGGCTCTCCAGCAGATCGTTCACCACCACACCCGCCATCGTCAGGCCGAAAATACCGGGGATATACGAGATACTGCCGAGGATCACCCGCCGGTGTTCGCAGGAAAACTGCTGCTCATCCTTGTTGGGGCAGATACAGTCCCCCTTGCAGCCGGCATCTTTCACCGCAGGTTCCCGATACTCCTCCGTTGAAAAGACCACCTTGACCCCTGACGTTATCCCCTGTTTTTTCAGGAGCTTCCTGACAGAACGCGCCATGCGACAGCTGTGGGTAGCGGAGATGTCAGCCACCCGGACCTTCCCCTGATCAAGCTTGGCCGCTGCTCCCATACTGGAGATGATCGGTATATGCCGCTCCCGGCAGGTCCGGATGAGGTGGAGCTTGCTGGTGAAATGATCGATAGCGTCGACAACGTAGTCGTAGCCGGTCGAGAGGAGAAACCCGCTGTTCTCCTCCGCATAGAACTCCTTGAAGGGAATGATGTCAGCCTCAGGGTTTATCAGTTTGAGACGTTCAGCCATTACGTGCGTCTTGGCTTTACCGACCGTGCCATCCATGGCATGAAGCTGGCGGTTGATATTGGTCAGGCAGATGTCGTCGAAATCGATCAGTGCTAAACGACCGATGCCGGCGCGGCAGAGGGCTTCAGCAGCATAGGCACCGACCCCGCCGAGGCCGATGACCGCAACGGATGAGTTTTTCAGCAGTTCCAGACCTTCCGGTCCGATCAGAAGTTCGGTACGGGAAAAACGGTGCAAGCTGGACATGGACCCTACCTATGAACTGATGAATAATTTTCATACATATAACTCGACACAGCGGTCTTCTGCCAGCTATTTGATAAACGTGCCGTTGTTGTACTCTTCGAATGCTCGCCGCAGCTCTTCACGCGTATTCATGACGATAGGCCCCTGCCAGGCAATAGGCTCCCCGAGCGGCCTTCCTGCAAGCAGCAGAAAGCGGACTCCCTCTTCACCGGATGTCACCCTGATCATATCTCCATCCCGTTCATAGAGGACAACCGTTTCCGGTCCGAATCTGCATCGCCTTTCGAGGTCCATCCAGCCGCTCCCGGAATAATCGTAGGAGTACGGGTCACTGCTGTCATCGAACGTCCCGCTCCCGGAAAGAAGATACGCGACAACCGTATGTCCTTGCTGTATCCGGTGTTCGAATACAACGCCGGGAGGCACCGTGACATCCATCAGCTCCGGTTCGATGAGGATCTCCTTGACCGACCCTTCAACCCCGTTCAGCGTCCCGCTGACCAGCTTCACCCTGACCCCTGACTCAAGCACGACGAGCGGGATGCTGGCGGCCGGGACATCACGATAACGGGGCTGCATCATCTTCTGGCTCGCAGGCAGATTCGCCCAGAACTGAAAGCCCCACATTGTTCCGGACGGGCTGATTTTCGGCATCTCCTGATGGATGATCCCGCTGCCGGCTGTCATCCACTGAACGTCCCCCGCCCCTATGACACCTTTGTTCCCCATGCTGTCACCATGCTCGACCTGACCTTCTATGATGTAGGTTATGGTCTCTATCCCCCGGTGCGGATGCCAGGGGAAACCGGCAAGATACTCTTCCGGCACTGACGTATGGAAGTCATCGAGCATCAGGAAGGGATCGAACAGCGGAACCTGGTGGTAGCCGAATCCCCGCTTCAGGTGGACTCCGGCCCCTTCAATCGTTGGAATACTTTTGAACACCCTGGATATCTTCCTTGTTTTCATCCGTTCACGCTCCCGACTCGACCGACATGCATAAACTGGACAAAGGTCCTCCCTTCCCCAGCTGGAATGCAGTAAACAGCTTCATAGTTTTTCCCTTTTATTGGGTCAAGCAACCCGATGAATGATCGCGGGACCGTGCTGCACAGTCCGGGCAAAGCTGACTGCCGGCTTTCCAAAGACCATTGCATAGCCGATCAAGTGGTCATCCGGAATACCCAGTAGAGTGCGGCTTGCCGGCAGCAGGTCGTTTATCGCCCACTTGGCCAGACCGTCCCATACTGTGCCGACTCCATTCGCCTGGGCAAACAGCTCGAAATAGGAGAGGGCAATCAGGCAGTCCGGCATCGGAGAAGGGAGATGCTGCGGCACCGAAGCCACGAGCAGATGCGGGGCGTCACGAAAAATGACATCGATCCCGTTCTCTTCCCACACCCTGACAAATTCCGCGTAAAATTCCATACCATACGGAAGAGCGTTCTCCCTGACGAGGCGTCCCAGCCCGGCCATTACCTCTTCACGGAATTGCGCAAGTTTATCTCGGTTGTCGATCACCGTGAAGCGTACCTGCCGCGAGTTCACCCCGGTCGGGGCATGCCAGGCTACTTCGAGCAGATGCTGCAGAAGTTCCGGATCGAGGTTCTCCGGTTTGTACCGGCGGACCGAACGTCTCCCCTTGATAAGCAGCTCAAGCTCTTCCGGCGCCGGAAACCCGGACCCGAGCAGTTGACTCCCCTCCGGATAAAGACCGAGAATAGAGACTGCTCCAGTGGGACATACGGCAAGACAGTGCTGGCAGCGGTAGCAGAGCTGCTCCTTTTCCTCAGGAATGGACGGACAGCCGTCCAGCATGGAAATGATCCGCGCAGGGCAGTCGGCAACACACTCTCCGCATTGAGTGCATAACACCCGATTCACTTTAAAATCGATCATGTTTCACCTGCCTTCATATTCATGATTTAACATCAGTTTCTACTTTTTTCAGGGGGCGATGGACCAGTTCACCGACAGGGAAACCCTGGGCCCGGAGGCGTTCCAGGATCTTACTGTAGAGCACATCTTCGATTTTCGGTTCGCGGGCAAGCACCCACAGATACTTACGGTCAGGTGATCCGACAACGCTGTATTCATAATTTTCACCGATCTCGATGATCCAGTAATCCCCCCGGAAAGGCCAGAAAAAGGAGACCTTGAGCCGGGAATTTGCGACTGGGTCGACAGACCATGCCCGACCGCGAGCCTCTTTTTTACTGCCGTCCTTTTCATCGATACAGCGGTTGATGACATCCACCTCTCCATCACTACGCAATCGATATTCGGCGCTGCTGGCGATGCAGTCTTTCTGGAATCTGTGTTCCAGACGCGCTATCTCATGCCAGGTTCCCATGTATTTTACGAGATCGATCTTGGGTGCAGTCTGCAATCCCGGTGATCCTGACGAAGCAGCTGCAGAACGAAGGAAAATGGCGGCAACCCCTGCAATGACGACTATGAACATTACGAGTGCTGATTTGTACATGATACCTCTACCTCCTGAAACCGACCTATCCCTCCTGATATCATTAAATCCTGCTCTTAGGCATAATGTTATCTTCTGCCAGAGCGATCCTGACGGCTTCATCATACGGGGTCAATCTGAACGGTAGCAACTCCCGGATACGATCTTCGCGGCAGATCACCTCATTTGCAAGCCCTTCTATAAGCGGCATAGAGATGGAGGGTTTTATCGGAGAGATAAGCCAGACCCAGTACGCTGAGAGTTTCGGCGTCAGGACAGGAACCGGGATTATGAAGAGCTTTCTCCCCTCAATAACAGCAAACCGCTCCATCATCTCGCGATAGGTCATGATCTCGGGTCCGCCAATATCGAAGGTACTCCCGGCAGTACGCTCTTCATGCAGACATCCGGTCAGATAGCGGATGACATCGTTGACAGCGATCGGCTGGCACTTTGTGCTGACCCATCGAGGGGTTATCATGATCGGCAGATGCTCGACCAGAGAGCGGATCATCTCGAACGATGCCCCACCTGCACCGAAAATCACCGCAGCCCTCAGGAATGTCGTAGCAAATGAAGCTGAGCGGAGGATTTCGCCGACCTCAAGCCGGCTTTTCAGATGTTCAGAGAGTCCTCCGCCTGTCTCTCCGAGGCCTCCCAGGTAGATGACTCTTCTGACCCCGGCGGCAGAAGCGGCATTGGTAAAGTTAAGCGCAGCGGTCCGATCCCTCTCCTCAAATCCGGCACGCCCGGCTGCCATGGAGTGTACGAGGTAATATGCCGTATCGACTCCTTCCATTGCAGCAGGAAGGGTGTCCGGTTTCAGCAAGTCGCCGATAGAAGTAGTTGCCCCGGAGGGGAGCGGCGCTGGATTTCTCAAAAGGCAGCGGATATCAGCACCTTGGGCATAAAGTGCCTTGGTAAGACGCTGCCCGATAAACCCGGAGGCACCTGTTATCAGGACCCTTCCAGACATGATTTCTCCCTTTTTGTTTCTGAATAATTGTATCAATAAGTCGGCAAGTTACAAGCCTGTTAAGAGATAAAAGACATTGCAGAAAATCGATGGTAAAGTATTCCATGAAAAGGAACATTTCCATAAAGAGGGGTGCATCGATGATTGTTACAACTGTTACAACTTTTAACGAGATAATATCAATTGCCATCCAGCGCGAAGAAGAAGCCAGCAAACTCTATAAACTTGCAGCAGAAAAGGCTCCCGACATGAGAAGCCGGCAACTTCTGACAGAGCTTGCATCTGAAGAGAATGAACATCGCAATTTCCTTGCAGGGGTTAAGCATGATAAAACCAACTTCCCTACGTTCACTTCTCAGAAAGGCTCATCAATAAGCGCTGTATTTTTGCCGCTGATTTTCCATGAAGGGATGAGTTTTACAGAAATTATTGTGTATGCCATCCAAAAAGAAGACCAATCCTGCCTGCTCTATCGCGAACTTGCAGGTAGCGACATCCCACCAGAGCTTGTTAAACTTATGAATTACCTCGCGGATATTGAACAAATTCACAAAAGAAAACTTGAAGAGTATTTTTCAGTAGAAGTGGATACTTTACTATAGGGAAGGGACTCAGAGCAGGTCCTGGAACTTGCCACTCACCAACCTCTTAATGATAGCCTTCGTGGACCACAAGACTTTTCCTGACATATTCAACCCTATGCCTACCCAGATAACAGTGCATATATAACTTTACACCGGGTCGTTCCTGAATAAATTGACGGACCCTGTCTGCTGTCACCCTGTTCGCAGCACTTTCAACCGGGAGATAGCTTAATGGAAAACTTACCAGTTCCATTCCCAGCGAACTGGCCATGCGCTGCTCAAGACGTAGCAAGGCTTTTTCCTGAGGCAGCCGAGTATCGAGCAGACTGATCAGACCGGTATAACCATCTTTTTTGAGTTGCCTTAGTTCCTGCTCATGTGGATAGGGACCAATTGTCAATAGCGGCATAATGTTACGCTGCTTCATCCTTGTCGCATGAAGCGGTTTAAGGTACGGTTCGAACATATCGAAAGAACCGAGTATGACAATACCTGTGCTTGAAAGCAGGAGTAGAACCAAGAGTAATCTTGGGAGCAGAAATACTATTTTTTTAAATCGTTCTTTTGGTTGTTTCATTACGTAGTTCCTGGCGTAAAGGCTTGCCCCAGCCGTGTCGCCAACAGGTCAAAGTGGCAAAAAGACGCTCTACAACCATCAACTGGCGGTACCCGGCAAATTCGATTAAACCGAAAAAACTGAGCTTAAGCAGATCGCCAATCGACTTATACCGCCGGAAAATAAGATTATCGAGGGTGATTGCACCGATATTGAGCCATATCCCCCAGATTATTGCCAAAAGCAAAAATAAAAGCGCAAAATCATAATCAATTAGATCAAACCATAAAAACAGAATGAACCCCAGATAACCCAAAAATTCAATCAGCGGTCCAAGCGCCTCAAAAACAAGAAAGTAGGGGAAAACCACCAGACCGATACTTCCATAGCGCGGGTTTAGAAACATACCCCGGTTGTGCCAAAGACTGTCAATCAGTCCTCTTTGCCAACGATTGCGCTGTTTCAGAAGAGACAGGTAGTCTTCAGGAACCTGTGTCCAGCAGACCGGATCTGGCACAAACTGAATCTTATAGGGTATCTTTTCTTTACGGCAGTGGCGATGCAGTCTCACCACAAGATCCATATCCTCTCCTACCGAATTACGGTAACCACCCACCGCCTGCACCATGTCTTTGCGAAATATTCCAAAAGCTCCTGAGATTATCAACAGACCATTAAAGAAATTCCAGGAGGTCCGCCCAGTAAGAAATCCGCGGATATATTCCAGTGCCTGAAAACATTCAATCCAGCGACGGGGAGCTCGAACCTCAGCCACACGGCCGTTACGGATCTGGCAACCGTTCAGGACCCTGACAATACCTCCGGTGGCAATAACCTGCCGATCCTCTACAAACAGTTTGGCCGCACGCATTAAGGCATCAGAATCAAGAATAGAGTCTGCATCTACCGAACAGAATAACGGGTATTTCGAGATATTTATCCCTGCATTCAGAGCATCCGACTTTCCTCCGTTTTCCTTGTCGATTACGGTGAGATTATTATGGCTCAGGGAAATATATTCACCGCGAATTGGTTGATGCGGGAGCAGGGTCGCAACCGGCTGGTGAATCTGAACAAGGCGAAACGCATCGTAAAGTCGAGCCATGGTTGCATCGTCTGAACCGTCATTGACAACGATAACTTCAAATTCCGGATAGCGGAGATTCAAAAGCAGCGTCACCGTAGTAATAATGGTTAATTCTTCATTGTAGGCAGGGACAATAATTGTTATCGGCCGGTAAAAACTGCCTGTCACGAGATTCTGGATATGCTGCCTGGTAGCGATCGCCAATTGTCCGCGGATATCAAAGAGCGAGACTAACGTAGCCAGTGTATAGCTGCTGTTTATGAAAACAAAATACACAAGAATTATAAGCTGCCAGGCTAACAGGAGATACACAAGATAATCTGCCATCAGACACCTTCCAGTATATACGCGCAGACATCCCTGACAAAGCGGTCACTGCTGTTTAACTGCTGGTAAAGAATATCCCTGCCCTCCTCACTGATCGCCCCAAGTGAACGTGCGGCGTTAATGCGTACATGGTAGTTGCTGTCTCCGAGCAAGGCCGTCAGTGAGGGGAGGATGCCTTCGCCGTCTAGTACAGAATAGCGGGCAGCAACAGCCCTTACACGCCAGTCAGGATCATTCAGCGCAGGCAGGGTCAGTTCCCCCTTGCTGTCACCGTCCATGACTCCCATAGCTCGAAGACAGGCAATCTTCATGGTTACTTCGCTACTGAACTGTTCATAAGAATTCCGGAGTAATGGCAGCGAATGCTTGAACTGTGAGACACCGCACGCCTCAACGAGATCCCGCTTTATTTGCAGGGGCAATTGCTGATCGGACAGCATTTCTTCAATCAGCGCCAAAACTTCAGCATCCTCATTTCTGCCGATAAAGCTGCTGATAATACTGCAGTAGATCATTTCATTGAACTTTCCTGAAATAACCTGATGGGAAAGCAGCACTCTATTTATGATCGCAACATCAGAAGTCGTCGCAATCTGGCTTAGGGCCCAGAGCAGTTTGGCAATAACATGAGATTCTCGCTCGCGCTCAAGAAGTTCCCGGTAAATCGGCGCTGTTGCCGGCAGCTTCAGAAACCCCAGTTTTTCGACAGCAAGCAACCTTGATACCCATGAACCTCGGACTGTGAACTGCCTGCAGAGCTTTTCGGGCAATTGCAGCTTTGCAGCAAGGTTTTGGAGATGGGTAGATTTCTCCTTATCTGTTTCAGCCAGCAGATAAATAACAACATCTGCGAAAGCCATGATTTCGAGCCGAGAAATAGGTGCCCTGACCGGGGATGAATTATCCTGAAGAAAACGGTAACAGGCTGAAAGATAGTAATGCTTGGCGTCTGCAATCCGACGTTCCTCCCTTTCAGTAATCAATTTCTGGAAAATCATAACCAAGAAAAGTAGCATCGTAGCGATCAGCAGAATCAGTATCGCTTCCTTCAGGAACCCTTTGAACTGAAACAGCGTATAGAGCTGATAGATGTAATCAAGCATAGCTCACCACCAGTAACGGGCAAACAGTGTTGCCCCGCTGCGGGAATACAGTCCCTGCCTGTATTCGTAGCCCAGCTCACTGCCGATACTTATTGCAGGACTAAGCCGGTATTCTCCGGAAAGTCGGCTCGTAAAGGTAAAGTATCTCGAAGTATCCTGACTACTTGACAGACGCTCTGCAGCATTACCGACACCGATACTGAAAGAAGACCGGAACCGATGGTCCGGTTCCCACCCCAGTGTCGTGAGTGAAGTGATCGCTCCGGTGTCGATTACAAAATAAATGCGTTCGTTGAGCGACAATGTTTCCGCAGGGTAGATGGTTACACCGGGAATCAGGATATGCGCGTCACTATTACGGAAGCTCAGCCTGAAGAGGCCGATGGAACCTTCAATGCCTTTTACAGGCTGAGAATATTCACCGCCGATACTGTATCTCGATGAAAAAGACGGGTCCGGGCTGAAGGTTGCCGCCAGATAACCGGATCGGCCGTTCTGTTTACCGAGACCAGAGTGCAATTCAAGACCGACCTGAGTATCGGTAAGTCCAAAGCGGGTTATCCTGTTGGCGGACAAAACTCCGGTGATCTGCTCGATTTTTTGCGTCAGGGTGACTCCGATATTCTGCTCGGTCGGCAGTCCTCGTGAGTACTGATAGGCGCCACCATACAACCTGAAATTGTTACGACGAACTCGGTACAGAAGATCGGGGCGATCATCTGCAAGCTTGATACGTTCAACCTCAGACATGGACTCTATTAACAGTTTAGCCGCAGCTTCTTCTTTATTGAGAATCAGGCTTTCAATGTAGAGATAACGAAAATCTTTGTCCTCTGGATAACGCCTGGTCAAACCAGCAAAAATACGGCACGCATCAGGATAATCACGCCGGCTTATTGCCGCCATCCCCAAGCGGTAGCCGGCAGTGTAGGTATCACGAGCGGATTTTTCCAGATCCAGCCATATATCGATAGCTCCGGCCTTATCTCCGTTCTTGGCGAGCGTATCAGCATAGGAAAGAAGAAATGCTGTCTCTGCTTTATTCAGCTCGTTACGAACGTCAAGCGACTCCTGAGCTGCAAGCGAAGCCCTGAAGGACTGGAGTGCCTCTGCAAGATTGCCCTGCCGATAAAGCAATCGACCTCGAAGTGCTTCCGTTTCCGCACTAGATGGCAATGTCCGAAGAAGCTCTAATGCCTGATCCGTGTCGCCTTTTGCAGCAAGAACGTCTATTGTAAGGCGCTTGAAGTCGGCCTCTTGCGGGTATTCGGCAGAAAGGATTCTGTAGAACACGTACGCATTTTCGTAATCAGCTAAAGCAAAATAGACTCGGCCCAACCTAGTGCCGGTTTCGTAGCGTGCTGAACTTTCAAGCCATAAAGACTTAAGAAGCTTTTCAGCGTCTCCATGCTTTCCTGCAGCTGTCAGAGCGTCTGCCTCCTGCAGCTTGACCAGATTTGTCAGTCTTGATCTTGCTATGGTTAAATCTGGCGTAGAGGGCGTCTTCGGTGAAGCTTCAATCAGGATTGCTGCATCGTTTATGCGTCCGGCGGCAGTTAGAAGTCGCACTTTGAGCAGGATGACATCATTGCGCTCCTGCCATGCTTTCGGCATGGCAGTTAACTCTTTCAGAGCAAGGGCAGTTCCACCGGAGTCTGCTGCAGCCTTAGCCGCAAGGACAGCAAAATCCGCTTCAGACGGATATGCTCCTGATAAATTCAGATAAACATCCCGGGCTTTCTCAGGCTGAACTGTTCGCAAATAGAGTTGGCCAAGACGGGATCCGCTTTCATATGCAAGCCGATTATGACGAAAGAGTTTTTCAAGAATGTTTATTGCGGAAGCAGTATCACCAAGAGAAGAGAGCCGATCAGCTTCGGAAATCAACTGCAATGCTTCCACTTTAACAAGAAGGTCACGGACAGAAGAATTTGCTTTGCGCGACAGGGACTTACGCAGAAACCGAGCAGATTCCTTGTAATCACGCTGCCAAAACCTGACACGACCGATAGCCGCTTCAATTTCCGGGTTAGCGGGATAGCGCTTTGCAAGTTTCTTCAAAGTCAGTTCTGCAGCAGTGTATTCTCCTGCCTCGGCCTGTTGACGAGCTTTATTCAGCCCCTCGTTGTAGCTGGAAAGTGCATTTGAATCTTCGGGGTAAATGAAAAAGAGCAACAACAGAATCATGAGTTTGCTGATCATTGTTCCGGATTTACTCATGGAAGTTGCTCCAATCCTTCGACACTATGTAGAACCCACCCCTTGAAAGAGCTGAAGGGCGGTATTTTCTTGAGCAAAATAGGTAATTCCTTACGAAGCAAGGCGAATGAAAGACGTGAACCAGGAACGTTATAACTGCGAATTTTTTTCCAGTATACTCCGCCAAGTAATAGTGCCCCTGGAGAATTTGCAGGAACCATGGTTAAAACGTCATGATGCTCATCTGGAACAGGCATCAACTCGACCCCTAGCATAACGGGCTTGCCAAGCTTTTCGCCTGCTGCCAGCAGTGTACGGGTAATTTCCAGTAGTTCAGAATAATCAGTCCGATACCCCATAACCACAACTTCATCAAGCCGACGGACAGTCTCCCAGGAAAGATCCCTGCCATTGACCGGTAGCTGATTGAACCAGAAAGGCACTGCCGCAGAAAGCAAAAACTTACCGCTCCGGCAATGTAAATTTGCTGCATTCAGCATTTCAAGGTACTTTTTAGAGTACTCCTCTCTTTTCAGGGAAAAGTCCTTGAGCAGATACGGCTCGACATCAAGCTGAAAACCCGAGAATTTAGATGAAGGATGATTTCTGTTGAAGGCAGCAACGGCTTCAATCCGCCGTAAAAGTGGAGAAATGTCATTAACGCTATCCGGTGAACCATCAAGAGCCCAGATGGCGATTCCTTCTCTTGCTGCCTCTTTAATGAAAGGGGCAAATTGCTCAAGGTCATCGTTGATCTGCATGTAAAGCTTGCTGATTTGATGCCGCTTCAAGCGTTCAAGGAGCTTCAAAGGGCTGTTCGCTGGCATCTTGCTATCCCACAGCCAAGCAGAAAGTGGCTGTGTCGTATTTTCAGCCTCAATCCGACTGAAAACCGCCCTTTTCAACCCAAACGTACCGGATACGCCATCCAATCGGAAAACAAGGTATCGACAACGGCTCAGATTTATAGCGGCAACAATGGGTGCAAGCGAAAAAATACCTGAAGGGGAACTGCTGAGAGCTCCGAGCAAAATATTATCATCCAGTTTTGCCAAGTTTTCGTCAGCCAGAGCAACTGACCACCCCCCATTGAAGCTTCCTTCGAGAAGTAGTGACTGGTAGGCAAGCAAATCACGCACTTTTCCAGGACTTGCCAGATCAAAAATCAGACCTCCTGGGCCTGCTCCGTCACGGCGAAAATGGTTAACAGCAATTTCTTTTAGAGAGCCGTATGTCTTTAGCTCAGGTTCAATGAACGCGAGACTCGGTAACGGCGAAGGAAGAGCCTCCAGCCTGACATCAGGTTGCGTATACTCAATATGTGACAATTTACCTGCAACAGTTACAACCTCCATAAAAGAGGATTTTTGTGCCATTTTCACATCAACAAGTGCGGCAACAGCCTGCTCATCAAAGGCGAAAGCAGGACATCCGGAAAGAATAATCACAATCAGTGTAAGCAGCAGTAACATATCAACTTTCTTAGAAGCTTGTATCAGTAAGTTCATAGTTGGATTCATTGCCATCATAGAGTAGTAATTGACCTCTTCATGCTCATGACGAGTAATTGTATCAAAAGTTGAACTTGTTACAAGCTTCACGACTTTATGACTAATAGATGATAAAATATCAACATGCATCCGGACAGACTCCCTGAAATCGATCAAGACAGAGTTGCCTGCCAGCAGGTTCTCGAAGAAGATCACTCGGTCTTCTCCATACAGTGGTTGGTCATACCGCCCGGCTTTCATTGCGAGCTTAGCTCGGAAGGGCTGCTACAGCTCTACCATGAGTATATTGAGCACTGCACTCTAGGGATTATCCGGTCGGTTGAGCGTGACAGCGGCGTCGAGTTCCGCCTTTTGGGCAGTTCAGTCGCAATCCTTCGGTTTTCGCCAGCCTTGACGGTAAAAACAGCATCAGGAGAGAAAACAACGCTTCGGATCTCCGGTGGTTTCCTTGTACAGCCAAAACAGTGCGACAAGGGGCAGTTCGAATTTTTTGTAGAGACAGTTGCCTCAGGAACCAGACTGACCCTCAAGCTCTCGGATTACTGTCCGCTCCTGCTCGGCAGCAGCCAGCCTTCAATATGGCGGAAATGGCTGTATCGTCTTACCCAGGCATATCTTCACAAAATCGTTACATTACATTTTCTTGCTATAGTTTACCGAAAGGTCACCGGTGAAAAACTGAAAAGTGGAACCATCAGGATTGCCGTAAGAAAAGGGGCTGAAACCTGATGCTTGTAAATCATTTCCGCTCAGGCTTGCAGACCCTGCGACTCTTTCATCAGCCGTAATACCGCAAGCTCCTTCGCTTTAGCCTCGACATCCACCGTCATCTCCCGTCCCAGCCAGCATTCAGGCACGTCAGCACTATCGATGTAATCGGCGTGAGGTTTCGGATCCCTGCTTCCCCAGCCATACTTCGGAGAGGATAGGTGGCAGTACTGCTCTCGACCAAAAGCCTGCCAGGTCTCTCCCGCAAGGACAGTAGCCTCCTCCACCGTCAAACCATCCGGATTGCAGCGATGATGATGAACGTCATACACCAGTGGAATAGCTAGTTTCGCGCAGAGCGGTAGCAGATCCCGAACTGTGTAGCTGACATCATCGTTTTCGACTGTCAGACGCCGACGGACCGGTTCGGGCAGATCAGGAAATATCGCGCAAAAGCGCTCCAGTGAAGACTGTTTGTCACCATAGACGCCTCCGGCATGTATGTTTATCACATCCGCCCCCACTGCTTCAGCCAGCATTGCCTGATATTCCAGCTCTTTGATCGAATTTTCGACGACGTGGGGATGCGGCGAGGAGAGGACGACAAACTGATCGGGATGGAAGCTGAGACGGATATCATACAGTTGAGCAAAACAGCGGACTTTTTCGAGGAGAATAGCGATCTCTTCTCCAGCTGACAGGTCAGATAGCTGGTAGTGAACGTCCGGATGGGTCATGCGCGGGAAAAGCGGCGACATGATACGGAATGCACCTATCTCCGATTCATGAACTGTTTTAACAGCACAAAGAAGATTGGCAGCGTTGTGGGTGCATATCAGGGAAAGCCTCTCCAACTGTTCATCCCGCTTCAGTGATAACAGCGTCTTTGCCGTCGTGGTGCGAAAGCTGACCGGCTCATTCTTGAATAGACAGCAGAGACCGAAACGCATGACCTATCCTCACGATCCTGAAGAGGCCGTTTCGATCTTCAGGGGATTCATCTGGAAATCACAGAGCTTGAGTTAACTCAATTGCTACATACTATACTACTCAGAAAACATGACCCGATAGCTGTAAATTGTGCATAATCCATAAACCTTCGAAGCGACAATCCATGATCTGCACAACTTTGCACCAGACAAGCCTTAATTGTAAGCACTTACCTGCAAATTGGCCCACAACGTGCTTATTTTATCAGCGCAACAGGTGTTATCTTGCTATAGCTTTCGGAGGACTCTATGAAAAACTGCCTTAAATTCGTTCTTCAGCTCTCCACAATCCTCCTCATCGTTACGGGAACTGCACTCGCTGCTGAAATCCCTGCCACAAATCTGGCGGCATTGACCGATGTGCAGAAGTATGAACGGGCCATTCATATCATGGCGATGCTGCTGGTCGGTTTCGGCTTTCTGATGGTCTTTGTCAGGAAGTACGGCCGCTCTGCGTTGACCGCGACCTACCTTCTGGTCAGTATTTCGATTCCCCTCTACTTCCTGAAAGAGAGCTATCACGGAGTTGGAACAGCTACAGGTGTCATCGACAAACTCATCCTGGCCGAATTTGCCGCTGCCAGCCTGCTGATATGCGCCGGCGCGGTTCTGGGGCGGATGAAGATGCATCAGTATCTGCTGCTCGGCCTCATCTTTGTGCCGTTTTATGCCTTGAACGAGTGGATCGTCCTGAACAACGGACTCGGCCTCATCACCGGCAAGGTGGTGGACACCGGAGGATCGATCGTCATACATGCCTTTGGCGCCATCTTTGGCCTGGGAGTGGCAGCTTCCATGACGACGAAAGAGGAGTATGCCACCCCGATAGAGTGCGATGACACCAGTGACAGATACTCACTTCTGGGGAGCATGGTGCTCTGGGTCTTCTGGCCCAGCTTCTGTGCGGCCCTGGTTGCCCCTGCAGATGTCCCCCGCACCGCAGTCAACGTCATCCTGGCCTTGTGCGGCTCGACCCTTGCCACCTATTTTGCATCAGTCAAACTGCGCGGGAAGATTTCTGCAGCAGACATTGCCAATGCAACCCTGGCTGGCGGTGTGGCGATCGGCTCGACCTGTGACCTAGCATCTCCCGGCACTGCCTTTGCTATCGGTATCCTGGCCGGAGTCGTCTCTACCTTCGGATTTGCGGTCATTCAAGCGAAGCTAACCGATCTGACCGGAAAGGTCGATACCTGCGGCGTGTTCTATCTCCACGGCCTGCCGGGAATGCTCGGCGGCATCGCGGCTCTTGTTGTCGTCTCGGGGATCAATTTCACCGCCCAGTTGACCGCGATGGTGGTGACGATCGTCATTGCTGCCTTTGCAGGACTTCTCAGCGGGAAAGTGATCGCTCTCTTGGGAGAACGGGCTGAGCCGTATGTCGATTCAGAGGAGTTCGAAGGTGAAGAGACTTGCCAGGAAGAGCTGCAGGAATTAATTGCCGAGGCCGATCTCTCGCGCTAGATCGTCTACCTGCCTGGCTCCTGATGGAGCCAGGCAGGCACCCCCCATCCCCGCAGCCTGAATACAATCAGGCCGATACTCTCTGCCACAAGATTTTTTCAACCTCGATGACAATATAGATCACAAAAGAGGCAGTCAGTATAAGCCCCCACTCACGCAGACCGATCGGCCTGCTGCCGAAGGCGCTGTTCATCGCCGGCAGGTAGGTGAACAGCAGCTGCAGCAGGATCATGATCGACACGCCCCCCAGCAGCCAGTGGTTGCTGAAAAACCCGAGAGTACGCATGGAGTGGCGCAGCGAGCGGCAGTTGAACAGGTAGAACAGTTCGCCGCAGACAAAGACGTTGGCAGCACAGGTGCGTGCCTCTGCCAGGCTGTGTCCATGATGCAGTTCCCAGTTGAACAGCCCGAACGAGCCGAGCAGCAACAGAAAACCGACCAGCCCGATCCGCAGCACCAGCTCCCTCGTCAAGAGCGGTTGGCGCGGATCAAGAGGCTGCCGGCCCATGATCCCGGGCTCCTTCGGTTCGAAGGCGAGCATCAACCCCAGCAGCACGGCAGTGGTCATATTGATCCAGAGGATCTGTACCGGCAGGATGGGGAGCTCGACCCCGGCGAATACCGCCGCCAGGATCACCAGCCCCTCGCCGAGATTGGTGGGAAGGGTCCAGGTGATGAATTTGACAAGGTTGTCGTAAACACCGCGCCCCTCCTCGACCGCAGCTTCGATGGACGAGAAGTTGTCGTCGGTCAGGAGCATATCAGCCGCCTCTTTGGCGACCTCGGTACCGGTGATCCCCATGGCCACGCCGATATCGGCCTGACGCAGCGCCGGCGCGTCATTCACCCCATCGCCGGTCATGGCAACGATATTGCCGTTCGACTGCAACGCTTCCACCAGCCGCAGTTTCTGCTCCGGAGCGACCCGGGCAAAGACTGCAGTCCGCTCGACAGCCGCCAGCAGCTCGGCGTCGTCAAGCGCGGCCAGCTCCCTGCCGGTCAGTGTCAACAGCTCCCCTGCTGCATCAGTCTCACCATTCAGACCGATCTGACGGGCTATGGCCGCAGCAGTCGCAGCATGGTCACCGGTGATCATCTTGACCCGGATCCCGGCGGCTTGGCAGACCTGCACTGCCGCGACAGCTTCGGGCCGCGGCGGATCGATCATCCCCTGCAGGCCAAGAAAGGTCAGCCCTCCGGCCACGTCTTCATGGCAGAGCTCCCCGGCAAAGTAATCGAGATCAAGCCGGGCAAAAGCCAGAACTCTCAGCCCCTTTTTCGCCATCTTTTCCGCCTGGCAGACATATGCCTCGGGATCCAGGGGGATCGTCTCGCCGCTGCCTGACATCGCCGTGCTGCAGCGCCCGATGAGACTCTCGACCGACCCTTTCAGATACACGACCTTCTGCTCAAGGGCTCCGTGCAGGGTCGCCATATACTGATACTCAGACTCGAAGGGGATGGCATCCAGCCGGGGATGCTTCTGCCCGGCGCTTTCCCGCTGGAGCCCTGATTTTCCGGCAGACACAGGCAGCGCTGCCTCGGTCGGGTCCCCCTCGACTGACCACTGTCCCTCTATCCGCACCAGCCGGGCATCATTGCAGAGCAGCCCGGCCAGCAGGCACTCACTCAGGGCAGGGAACTCCCCCGGAGAGATGAGCTTCTCCGAATGGGTGATACTCCCCTCCGGAGCAGTGCCGCTCCCGGAAAGCAGAAAGTGGTCACCACCGGCAGCGATCTCCTGCACGCTCATCTGATTCAGGGTCAGGGTACCGGTCTTATCGGAGCAGATGACGGTCGTACTCCCCAGCGTCTCCACTGCCGGCAGCTTACGGATGATCGCGTTCCGTTTTGCCATTTTGGAAACGCCAATGGCAAGGGTGATGGTGACCGCCGCAGGCAGCCCTTCGGGAATCGCCCCGACTGCCAAAGCCACCACGGCCATGAACATATCCAGCCATTTCTCGCCCCGGAGCACCCCGATGAAAAAGGTGATTGCAGACAGGCCTAGGATGATATAGAGCAGCAGGCCGCTGAAGCGGGCAAGCTTCCTGGTAAGCGGTGTCGCCAGGATATCGGCAGAAGCGATCAGCTCGTTGATCCGGCCGATCTCGGTACGATCACCAATAGCTACAACTGCACCGGTCGCAACTCCCGAGGTCACCAGAGAGGAAGCGTACGCCATGTTGGTGCGGTCAGCCAGAAGGGTATCCAGAGGAAGAGCAGCGCTGGTTTTCTGTATCGGCAGGGATTCTCCGGTCAGGGCCGATTCGTTTATCTGTAGCTCGCGGACGCTGAGAAGCCTGAGATCTGCCGGGACCCGGTCACCTGACTTGAGCAGCACGACATCCCCCGGCACCAGCTCCCCGTCCGGGACCTGCAGCTGTACACCCCCTCTCAATACAGTAGCGGCACTGTTCATGGCCCGGGACAACGACTCAATGGCAGCAACCGCCTTGAACTCCTGAATGAAGCCGATAATGGCATTGATGATCACGACGCCGAAAATGACCCCGGCATCGACCCACTCCTGCAGATAGCTCGTAATGGCTGCAGAGGCTAAAAGGATATAGATGAGCGGTTGATGGAACTGCAGGATGAAAAGGAGCAGCGAGCCGGTCCCTTTTCTCCGGGTGATCCGGTTGGGACCGTACTGCGCCTGTCGCTGCTCGACAACAGCACTGTCCAGTCCTCTGTCCGGAAAGCTCTCAAGAAGTCCAAGGGCCTCTGATTCAGACAGAGAGTGCCACTGTTCGACGGGAATCGTCTTCATCGCTTTCATCACTTTCCGGCTGCTGTTTCGAAATCCCGGCGGACATCTTCCATCCGGCTCCGGTTCTTCCCGAGATCCGAATAGCCCAGGCGCGAAGCAGAGCGGACATGGATGACCTGTGCGTTTCGGTCGAGCAGGAACTCAGCGTCATCGATAAAAAAAGTCGTGTGGAACTCGACCCGCAGATAGCCGTCCGCCTCTGTCATGATCTTCGTATCCCTGCGGCCGGAAAGCACCTGTTTGAGCAGCAGGAAGGCAGCGCCAGGCTCTCCGATGAATTTAAGCGGCGCGATCCGGTGCCCCTCATCGGTTGCCTGACTGGAAACGCAGTTGGGAGAAGACGGGCAGGAGAGCAGCACTCCGTTCATCGCTCCGGGATTCTTCGGTCGCTCCCCGACACACGCGGCGATCAGGCCTGCCACTGCTCCCATACCTATCACCTTTGCAAAAACTGCTGTCAGATAGCGCATAATGATCAAGTATACCTCATTATCCCTACTAATCCACGAAAGCTGCTGATATAATTATTCCGATTCCATATCAAAGCCCTATCTTCATTGGCTCGTCTTCGGCTCCTCAACGTACTTGCGTTGTACGCCTCGTCGCCTCAATCCTCGCCGCCTTGATATCATCTTTGATCTGGAATCGGAATTACTCCTCGCATAACTATCCTGCTGTCAAAGGAACGCTCCATGCCTCGACCTATAACCATCGGCGTCAGCGCCTGCCTCCTGGGAGAAAAAGTCCGCTACGACGGCGGTCACACCCATGACCGCTACATCACCGACACCCTCGGCAGATTCTTCACCTTCATACCGGTCTGCCCTGAAGTCGAATCAGGGATGACCACACCGCGCGAAGCGATGCGGCTTGAAGGCGATCCGGCCGCCCCCCGGCTCATGACGAGAAACAGCCGGATCGACAAGACGGCACAGATGGTCGCTTTCTGTAGCGCAAAGGTGGAAGCGCTCGAGAACGCCGGCCTCTGCGGCTTCATCTTCAAGAAGAACTCCCCGAGCTCAGGACTGTTCCGGGTCAAGATCTATGACGAAATGGGGGTACCGACCAAAAGCGGGAGCGGACTCTTTGCGGCTGCTTTTGCCCGGCGGTTCCCGCTGCTGCCGATGGAGGAGGAGGGACGGCTTGAGGATGCTGCCTTACGGGAAAATTTCATCGAGAGAGTCTTCAGTTATCACCGCTGGAAGGAGTTTCTGGCAGGAGGTTATACCCCCGCCCGACTGGTCGAATTCCACACCGCTCAGAAACTGCTGCTGATGGCGCACAGCCCGGAGATCTACCGGCAACTGGGGAAGCTGGTTGCACACAGTAGCGAGACCGCTGCAGATGAGCTGAAAGCCTGCTACGAAGAGCTGTTCATGAAAGCCTTGGCGCTGCACGCCACTACGAAAAAGAACACCAACGTGCTGCAGCATATCATGGGGTATTTCAAAAAGCTTCTGACCCCTGAAGAGAAGCAGGAACTCCTCCGGGTCATCGGCCAGTACCACGACCATCTCGTACCCCTGATCGTGCCGCTGACCCTGCTCCGCCACTACGTCAGCAAGTACGGTCAGCAGTACCTGCAGGGTCAGGTCTATCTCTCGCCGCATCCGGCAGAGCTGATGCTGAGGAATCATGTGTAAGAATGCGACACAGGTTTAAAGGAGAATATGTCATGGAAATCAGGCCGATAAAAACGGAAGAAGATTATCAAGTGATTCTTGCAGAAGTTGAACGTCTATTCAATTCTACATCGGATACGCCTGAAGGTGACCGGCTGGACGTCTTGACCACCCTGCTTGAAGGATGTCCCCGAAATCCCCTGATTGAGATGGCGCGGCTGATCTGAAGAGGTTAAACTTCGCACTATATGTTGTAGAAGATCGACCGGGAGAAACGGAAGCCGGTTGCCGAACGCAAACGCTTCGTGCTCGGTGAGCAAGACATAATCCCCATTGAAGCCAAGGCTTCGGAGCGGGTGTCCAGTGCCGACGGCAGGAGTGTGGAGACGTTCCTTACAGAGCATCCGAAAGCGGCTAAAGTCGGGCTGGTGGTCTATCCGGGGGATGAAATCGTCGAGTTACGGAAAAATGTCTGGGGAGTGCCGGACTGGTATCTGTTTGGAGCGTTGTAGCGGAAAACTGAGCGTCGGCACAACCTGGAAAGGATGAGAGATGTAAACTGCTGCACGAGAAGTCCACGGGCTCCTGGCAAGAAAGAGTTGCGACAAAAAAGGCGAACCGAACGGTTCGCCTTTTTTTCATCTGTCACCGCACTATCCGGTGTCACACCGGCCTCAGCCCCTCCGCCACCACCTCGGCGATATCCCTGATCCGGACGTTTGCAGCACCCTTATCCTTGACGCCGTCTTCGAACATGGTCATGCAGTAGGGACAGGCCACACAGATCGTGTCCGGCTTCTGCTCCAGGGCTTCGGTCACCCGGGTGATATTGATCCGTTCGCCGGTATGTTCCTCCATCCACATCCGCCCGCCGCCGGCGCCGCAGCAGAAGCCCTTTTCGCGGCTCCGCTCCATCTCATGCGGCTTATCCCCGGTCACTGCTTCTATAACCTGACGAGGTTCGTCGTAGATGTCATTATGGCGGCCGAGGTAGCAGGAGTCGTGGTAGACCACGCTCCCCAGCTCTGTGACCTTCCGGTTCGGCTTGATCCGGCCATCAGCAAGCAGTTGCTGCAGCAGCTCCGAGTGGTGGATCACTTCGATCTCCAGCCCGTACTGACGATAATCGTTCTTCAGGGTGCTGAAGCAGTGCGGACACTGGGTGATGACCTTTGCGATCTTTTTCGATGTGAACAGCTCGACGTTCTCTTTCGCCATCCGGTCGAACAGATATTCGTTGCCGAGCCTCCGGGCGCTGTCACCGCAGCACTTCTCTTCTTTCCCCAGTACACCCCAGCTGATCCCGGCGGCATCGAGTATGGTGGCAAGGGCGACTGTCACATGTTTCTGCCGCGAGTCAAACGCCCCGGCACAGCCGATGTAGAACAGGTACTCTGTCTCCCCGGCTTCAAAATTCCTGATCGCCATTGTAGTGGACCATTTGCTCCGCTCGGTCGGCGCGATCCCCCACGGGTTCGAGCGCTGTTCCATGTTTTCGAACAGGTTGATAAGCTCTTCGGGGAATTCGCTCTTCATCTGGACGAGATGCCGACGCATCTTGAGGATCTTCGGCATCTGCTCGATCATGACCGGACAGGCCTCGAGACAGGCGCCGCAGGTGGTGCAGGCCCAGATGGTTTCTTCCGTATTGGTCCCCTCGCCCTCGCCCCCGATGAGCGGCATCTTCAAAACGGAGCCGCTTTTCAACCCGGCGATATTGGCCATGAGGTTGGTCTTCAGGGAGTGGACGACCTGACGGGGGTTGAGGGATTTTCCGGTCAGCTGTGCCGGGCAGGAGTCCTGGCAGCGACCGCATTCGGTGCAGGAGAAGGAGTCGAGCAGGTCTTTCCAGGTGAAATCGTCCACCTTTTCAACGCCGTAGCTGTTTTCTTTGACAAACTCTTCGCGCAGCAGGGTATTCGGTTTTTCCAGGCTCTGGAAAAAACAGTTGGGGATGGCAGTCAGGATATGCATATGCTTGCTCATGGGGAGAAACACCAGAAAGGCGAGCAGGACACCGGCATGAAGCCACCAGTAAAAGATCAGCCAGGGGAGGACGCCGCACTTCGCACACCCTCCGCCGCAGCCGAAGAGACCGGCAGCAAAGCGGGAGAGCGGCATCCAGCCGGAGAGCGGTTCTGCACCCATGGCGATCTCGGCGCCGTGAATCCCGAAGTAGGCGAGCATCAGCAGCGCGATGAAGGCGAGGATAAGGAACCCTTCGAAGCTCCGCCGTTTCACATAGAGTGTGTCCTGATAGTCAAATTTGAAAAACAGCCGGCGACCGGCAGCAATAGCGACACAGACAAGGGCGAGGAGTGAAACGACATCAAACAGAAACAGAAGCGGCCCGTGAATGGCCACAGGGAGCAAACGGAGGCTGACCTTTGGGAAGATGCCATTGACGATGAATTCTCCATTAGCAAGGAGGAGGATGATGAATGACCAGAAGATCACGAAATGATTGATGCCGAATGGACGTGCCACCACTCTCTTCTGGCCGAAGGCGAAAAGCAGCATATCCCAGAGGCGGGTCGAAAGATGATCAAAGCGGTCCTCCGCCTTTCCCAGGACGATAAGCGAGAGCCTGCGCCAGGCAAGCGTACAGAAGATCCCGAGAGCAGCTATAAAGAGGACGGTAAAGATGGCAGTATGGTTCACTTGAGCCCCCTGGCAGCCTTGAGTTCACGCAGGCGGTTCGTTAGTGCCGGTATGACCTGGAACAGGTCACCGACGATGCCGTAGGTGGCGACTTCGAAGATCGGGGCATCTTTGTCCCGGTTAATGGCGATGACCACATCCGAATCCTGCATCCCGACCAGATGCTGAATAGCACCGGAAATGCCGCAGGCGACGTATATTTTTGGCCGGACGGTCTTCCCGGTCTGGCCGACCTGCCGCTCCTGCGGCATCCAGCCGGCATCCACCGCACTGCGTGACGCTCCGACCACGCCGCCAAGCTCATCCGCCAGCTCTTTCAGCATGGCAAAATTCTCTTTACCCATCATCCCCCGGCCGCCGGAGACGATGAACTCTGCACCCGCCACATCGACGTGGTCTTTATTCCGGTCACTGATGATCTCCAGGACTTTGACGAGGATATCTTCCTCTCTGATCGGGCAGCTTTCCCTGATTATCGTGCCGACACGACCGGGCTGCCGCTCCGACATCGGCATGACATGAGGCCTGACCGTCGCCATCTGCGGGCGGAACTTGTCGCACATGATCGTGGCCATGATATTGCCTCCAAAGGCAGGCCTGGTCTGCATCAGGTTCCGTTTGTCATCAATTGAGAGCCCGGTGCAGTCGGCGGTCAGGCCGGTCTTCACCTCGGTTGCCACCGCACCGGCGAGATCGCGGCCAAGACCGGTCGCCCCCATGAGGATGATCTCGGGCTGGTACTTTTGAACGAGCAGGCAGAGTGCTTTCAGATAACTTTCGGTCCGGTAGTGCTTGAAAACCGGAGCATCGACCAGATAGACCTGGTCGGCGCCGTACTCGAAAGCCTCAATGCAGAGGTGCTCGACCCCTTCGCCGACAACGACTGCTGAAAGCTGGACTCCCAGGTTCCCGGCAAGTTCCCGCCCTTTGCCGAGCAGTTCCCACGATACTTTGGCAGCCTCTCCTTCGGTCTGTTCGACAAAGACCCAGACCCCTTTGTAGGCAGCGAGTCTTGTTGCAAGGGATCTGGCTTCGGACTCCTCGTCTTCTGTCACGGCTTCGGCTTCTCCGACCAGTTCAGCGAGGATGGCCTGCTCTTCAGGAGTGAAGTACATCTCGATCGCCTGAGCTGGACAGATCTTGACGCATTTGATGCAGCCGATGCATGTGGACTGATCGATGATCGGCTCGCCGGCATCGTTCATCTCGACACAGTTGACCGGGCAGACACTCTGGCACCTGGCACCGCAGGCAATGCACTTACCCTCCATGAGGGAGGCTTTGCCCCGGGGCTTCTTTACTGTTTTTTTCGCTTCTGTCATTGAATTTCCTTGCTATTGATAATGTCTTATTATAACCCCTCCCCCGCCTCCCCTTATCAGGGGAGGTGCTCACATCCCCCCTGACAAGGGGGGAACGAGGGGGGTTACAGCGACAGCAGATCTTTTGCCAGCAGCCTGTCGATCAGCAGATTCGCCGTCCCGACCGGATCATTGACCCCGTCACCGATCAACTCCCCTTTATCCCGCTCCGGGGAGAAGATCCTGTTGACCCAGGTTGGGGAACCTTTCAGACCGATACTCTGTTCATCAAGCTTCAGCGTCTGGTTATTCCAGAGCTCGACCTCTTTCTCGAACGAGGCAAGACGGCTCGGGACTGTCGGGTAGCGCGGGCGGTTCAACTCACGCACGACCGTGATCAGGACCGGCAGCGGCGATTCGACGATCTCGTGACGACCTTCAAGCTTGCGACTGACTTTGATCTTCCGCTTCTCCAGATCGAGTTCCAGTATTTTGTCGACCAGGGTCAGCTGGGTACAGCCGAGCCTGGTGGCTATTCCCGGTCCGACCTGCGCGGTATCGCCGTCAATGGTCTGCTTGCCGCAGAAGATGATCCCGACCTCATCTGTTTCGCCCAGCTTCCGGATCGCTTCGGTCAACACATTACTGGTGGCAAGGGTGTCAGCACCCCCAAAGACCCGGTCTGACAGGAGGATCGCTCTGTCGACTCCCACAGCAAGCGCCTTTCTGAGTGTCGCCTCGGCATTCGGAGGCCCCATGGATATGGCGGTGACGAACGTGCCGAACTGATCCTTCAGCCGCAGGGACTCTTCTATGGCATGGGTATCATACGGATTGACGATGAACGGTATCCCCTCACGAATCAATGTGTTCGTGACGGGATCGATCTGGACCTGCGTAGTATCCGGAACCTGCTTGATACAGGCGACTATCTGCATAAAAAAACCTCAACTCGGGAAATGGAAATCGATAATAATCTAATATTCACTTACAAGCAACCAGATGTGTGCCTATATTTTAAACAGGGGCAATTTAAATTTTACTAAAATTGTTTACCCTTACGTAAACGTGGAAATGATCATAATCCGGCTGCTGCTTAAATTGCAATCATTTTTTACCCGTAACTCCCCATGCTCGCTAATGAATAAATATATTCAGGCCGGTACTCCGGCTCTTTCCCCCGGCACATCAGCAGAGTGTTCCCGGAGGACCTGAACCCTCTTGACTGAAGGATTTCGCCGGCAGCATGGTTATTTTCCGGAACATCAAGGAGGATCTCCCTTTCCGGCCCTTTCCCGCCCAAAGCCGCGTCAAGCAGAACAGCCGCTGAATCTCCGGAAAGAACACCCCATGGGCCGATCAGCTGAACATCAGCACAGGGAGAGTATACCAGAAAACCGCCGTCTGCTGTGATGCTGCTGCTTTTTTCCGGCAGGGCCTCGAATATCCTGTGCCGGCAATCACCCCACCCCATACAGTCGATCGTTGCAACTGCGGCGGTATAGCCAAGGTCACCGCCACGAATGGCTGTCGCCCCTGAACCTCTCCAGCGCTGGACCGTGTCGATCTGCCTGAAGCCGAGCGTCCGGTAGAGGTGAGCTCCATCAGCAGAAGCAGTCAGCCAGACTGTTTCACAGCCCGAGTGATCAAGCGCGTGGAGAGCCCTTTGCATCAGGCCCCTGCCGATCCCCTGACACCTGAACTCCGGCAGCACCAGAAGGTTTCCGATCCATGCTGAGCGACTGTATCGAATCGCGGTGATGAAGCCCGACAATTGACCGTCTGAAAGAGAGGCCAGACATCCTTCAGGATGACTCTGCAGGAAAAAATTGATCTCCCCCGGTCCGGTTATCCACCCCTCCGCTTGTGCAGCGCGGAGAAAAGGCTCAGCATGAGAGGGGCTGAACAGGACGGTCTCCATTCCTCACGTTCCTGAGCAGGAAGCCCTGGCAAACTGCAGATCCTTACCGATCAACCCGACGGCGTCGGCTCTGCACTGGCGGCAGTGCTTGAACTGGCCAATGATCTTCTCATTCGCGGCTTGGACAGAGGCTATCTCCTCTGGTGCAGGAAGTGTGATACCGGCAAAATCCGCCTGCGGAATGATCGGCATGACGTTCATGACAAACGCTCCGAGCGATTTTACCTTTGCTGCGATCAGGGGGATCTGTGATTCGTTCACCCCGGGGATGAAGACGGTATTCACCTTTATTGTCATCCCGTACCCGGCTGCCCTGGCAAGCCCTTCGAGCTGATTCGCTATGAGGATGCTACCGGCCTCTTCACCCGTGATGATCCGCCCCTGATAATTGATCCGGGTATAGATCCGTGCGGCGATTGCCGGGTCCAGGGCATTGACGGTAACAGTCAGGCTGTGCAGTCCGAGCGCTTCCAGCTCATCAATCCGCTCCGGAAGGAAAAGCCCGTTCGTACTCATGCACTTTATCAGATGCGGGAACTCTTCTCCGATCAGACTGAATGTCTCGAACGTCTCCTCATTTGCCAGCGGGTCGCCAGGCCCGGCGATGCCGATGACCTTGATGAGAGAGCCGAGAATCTCGCTTGCCATGACTTCACGGACCTTCTCGATTGCTTCAAGCGGTGTAAGTATCCGGCTCGTGACACCTGGCCGGGATTCATTTGCACAGTCATGACGGCGGCTGCAGTAGCCGCATTTTATGTTGCACTTCGGTGCAACGGCAAGATGCATCCTGCCGTTTTTGTGGTGATTGCCGCCAAAGCATGGATGGCCCTGAATATTTTTTCTTCCGGAACACGCATTTCCCATGACAAGCCCCCTTTGTTCCATGAAAAAGAGCCCTGCAGAGTGGTGTCTGCAGGGCTCCATTGCCCGACTGAAATCTGTATCTTATTTCCCGCTTGTTAATGAGTCGATTGCCTGAACTGTGCCAACAGCTCAAATCCTTTGCATTACAGCAGGTTAGCTATTATGACGTCAGACCCGGATACCGGACTTTCCCCTTCTTGTGTAGAGAGCTGCGGCAGGGGTGTTTACTCATTAAGCAGATTCCGACTTCCTCAGGGCCGTTCACAGAGGCCAATCCCCTGAATACCGCAGTATGCGGGCTCTCAGCTACATGGCACGTTAAATGAAAAGATTGTATTGAAAACCAAGAATGAATCACGGAGGGAACAATGTCTCATTCAATAGATGGCAAAGAGTATCTGACAATCACGGAAGCGGCGGAGAACCTCGGGACAACAGCTACCAGGATCCTGATGCTCCTGAAAAAGAGCACCCTGAAAGGGAGGGAGATCGACGGAGAGTGGCTGTTAGAGCCTGATTCTGTAGCCTGCTGCGATGCACACGGTAGCGACATGAAAGAGACAAAAGGGTGTGTCAGTTACTGCTCGTCAGATGGGTGCGGCTGCAAATAAATGTTGCATCAGGATTGCCTAAAGCCGTCTTGAACGGAAACAGCCGGGGCTCATCGCTGCCTGTGCAGCTGCCGTATCTGTGCCGGGTAACCTGTGCCGACTACGGAACAATTAGCCATAAGTGCGGAAGCAGAGGCGTTGCAGAGAGAGACGGCTTTAGGCAGTCCTGATGCAGGAAGGAGATGACGAGTGGGAGTTATTATCAAGGCATCAGACCTCTACTACCGGTACCCGAAAGATACGCTCAACCGTTCTGCTCCCAAATTCAGCGGCAAACCGGACAAAGAGCCGTTCAATCGGGACGATCTGTATGACGTCCTCCCGATGCTCGGGGCAGTCATGGATGAGCTTGGCAGCGATGAGCAGCGGGTGCTGCAGATGGCCGAGGAGATCATGATCCGGGAACTGCCGCGTTTCATCGAATCCCGTGAAGAGGTATTCGACTTCCTTGTCAACTGCACGGGTGAAATGCTGGGTGGCAGATGACATCCCATGACGACCTGACTGCGCGCTGCCGGGCTGTGCTTCTGGGCGTTGCTGTCGGAGATGCTCTGGGTGCACCGATGGAGTTCATGACCAGTGGCGAGATCGCGGCAAAGTATGGCAGGCTGAATGAGATGGTCGGTGGCGGATGGTTGCGGCTCAAGCCCGGCCAGGTAACCGATGATACCGAAATGACCCTCTGTCTGGCCCGGGGGATCGTCACTGCAGGGGGATGGGATCTCCGGACGATCGCTCATGAGTTTGCCGTCTGGCTCAGATCAAAGCCGATAGACGTGGGCGACACCTGCAGGCGCGGCATCCGGAACTTCATGCTCAAGGGTGAGACAGAGTCCCCGCCGAATCAGTGGGATGCCGGGAATGGCGCACTGATGAGGATGACTCCGTTGGCGCTGTACACTCTGGGAGACAAGGAGCTGCTGCAGAAATGTTCGATCGAACATGGGCACCTGACGCACAACCACCCGCTCTCGGATGCCGCCTGCATCTGCTACGGAAGGATGATCCAGATGGCACTGCTCGGCGCCGAGAAGAGCCGCCTGCGGAGAGAGGCTGACCGGCTGGCCGCAGAGTATCCCTCCTTCAGGTTCGATCCGTATCCGGGACTGGCGACAGGGTATGTCGTCGATACACTCCAGACCGTATTTCACTACTTCTTCCGCAGCCGTTCCTTCGAGGAGTGCGTGACGTCGACGGTCAATCAGGGGGGCGATGCAGACACCACCGGCGCCATTATCGGCGGAGTGGCCGGAGCATACTATGGCCTGGAAGAGATCCCCCGGCGCTGGCTGAAAAAACTGGATAGGGGCTGCGTAACCGAACTGGAGTCACTCGCACCGAAACTCGTTAGCCTCTCGCCTCAGCTCACGCAAAGCCGTTCTCCATCAACTTCTTCAAGCTGATGCCAGCGGAATCCTTCCCACTGGCCGGGCCTGAAAACAGACGCTCGACATACCTGCCGATTATGTCGGTCTCGATGTTGACCGTGTCGCCGGCTTTTTTGTGCCTGAGTGTCGTCAGCTGCGACGTATGAGGGATGATGTTTACCGAGAAGCTGTCAGCGGCGGTGCTGTTGACTGTCAGGCTTATGCCGTCTATCGCCACCGAACCCTTTTCGATAACATAGCGGATCTTATCGACAGGCATTTTAAAAGAGAGTAGGATATTGCCCGAATCCTCGCGCCTTTCGGCAACTGTTGCCACACAGTCGATATGGCCGGTCACGATATGCCCGCCGAGACGGTCTGACAGGCGCATCGCCCGCTCAAGGTTCACCGGATCGCCGGAAGAGAGCCGGCCGAGACTCGATTTGTCGAGAGTCTCCGGCGAAACATCGAAAGAGAGCGTCGTCCCGGAGCTGTTTGTTACTGTCAAACAAACGCCGTTCACTGCCACCGAATCACCGATGTGGAACTCCGGGGCAGGGAGAGCGGTCGACAGTGAAAGCCGGGCAGAACCGCCTCGACGCTCAAGTTTCTGGACCTTCCCGACATCTTCGATCAGACCTGTAAACATTCAGACCTCCGGACAGGCTTCAACAAGTATATCTTTCCCGACCCGTGAAACCTTTTTGATGGTCATTGGCAGAGAATCATCCATAAACGCTGCACCGGCCCCGGCAAAGAGCCCCTTCCCTTCTCCTCCCAGCATCTTGGGAGCATAGAAGAGCAGGAATCTGTCGATGAGCCGGTGACGCAGCATCTCGCCGCAGAGCCGCTCGCCACCTTCAAGCAGGATCGACTGGATCCCGCGACTGCCAAGCCGCGCCATCAGGTCTTCGAGATCGACTCTGCCGCCCGCCTCGCGGCAGATCAGGACTTCGGCCCCTTTTTCAGTCAGTGCCGCGGCTTTTGCCTGATCACTGCTGACGGTCGCGATGATAACCGGCGTTTTTCCTGCTTCATCCATGAGCCGGCTATCAAGGGGAGTCTGCAGGCTGCTGTCAACGACTATCCTGCGCGGGCTTTTACCTCTGGCCATCCTGACGGTCAGCTGCGGATCATCAGCGAGCAGCGTGCCGGAACCGGTCATGACGGCATCGACAGATGAGCGCAGACGGTGGACGAGTTTTCGCGAAGCTTCCGATGTTATCCAGCGGGAATCGCCTGACAACGCAGCACTCTTGCCGTCCAGAGTCATGGCACTTTTCATGGTGACATAGGGGAGGCCGGAAGTCATCTGCTTGATGAAAGGGAGGTTGATGTCGCGGCAATCGGCTTCGAGAAGCCCGGTTACGACCTTTATTCCTGCCTTCCGGACTCTTTCGACCCCTCTGCCGCTCACCAGAGGATTCGGGTCGATCATCCCGACAAAGACCCTGGAAACCTGCGCAGCAGCTACAGCATCGGCACAGGGAGGGGTCTTGCCGAAATGTGAACAGGGCTCCAGGGTGACATAAAGATCGGCTCCCCTGGCACGCTCACCTGCCTGACGGAGCGCATGCACCTCGGCATGGGGAGTGCCGGCCTTTCGATGCCACCCTTCGCCGACGATCTCGCCATCCTTGACGATGACACAGCCGACAGCAGGATTCGGCGATGTCCTGCCGACACCTTTCCGGGCAAGCCGTATCGCCCGCTGCATGGCCTGTTCAGCAGAGACACTCACCGGGGCAGCCCTTTATCCAGGGTAGATCCTTTTTTCCGGGCACCCTTCTGTTCACCTTTGAGCAGGTCCTGAAGCTCGGACATGAACTCAGTGATATCCCTGAACGAGCGGTAAACCGAGGCGAAACGGACATACGCGACTTCATCGACATCGTGGAGTTCATTCATTATCCACTCACCGATGACCGTTCCGGGGATCTCGCGTTCCCCGCTTTCCAGCAGCCTGGTCTCCAGACGGTTCGCCATATCGTCGATATCGTCGGTGGATACCGGACGTTTTTCGCACGCCTTTTTCATCCCGCCGATGACCTTGCCGCGGTCATAGCTCTCCCGACGGCCATCCTTCTTGAGGATCATCGGCAGGACCTCTTCGATCCGCTCATGAGTCGTAAAGCGGCGTGAGCAGGATTCACACTCGCGCCGGCGCCGTATGGCGGAACTGTCCTTGTCCGGCCTGGAATCAATCACTTTCGTATCAACAAATGAGCAGAACGGGCACTTCATAGCTGAGCCTCCGCCGGATTTAAAGCAGGATACTGATCAACTACAATGTTCGACTCTTCGATCATCTCCGTCGCCAGAGAGTCGGAGTAGCCTGTTTCATAGACTATCCTTCTGATCCCGGCATTGATGATCATCTTGGAGCAGATGATACACGGCATCGTCGTACAGTAGAGAGTCGCACCATCGATGTTCGTCCCGTGCTTTGCCGCCTGGATGATAGCGTTCTGCTCGGCATGCAGCCCGCGGCAAAGCTCATGACGCTCTCCGGAAGGGATACCGAGCTTCTCCCGCAGGCAGCCGACATCAAGGCAGTGCGCAACGCCAGATGGTGAACCGTTATAGCCGGTGGCAAGGATATTCCTGTCCTTGACGAGCACCGCACCGACCTGCCGTCTGAGACAGGTCGAACGCTTCGCCACCAGATGCGTGATCTCCATGAAATATTCATCCCAGGTAGGTCGTGACACGTGTTCTCCCCGAAAACAAAAAGTGTGTCGAAGATAGCCGATAACAGGGCAGCGGTCAAGGATTCCGGCTCGTTCTTGACATTAGTTACCGGTCGATTCATACTCGAAACCACATGGAACCTTACGACCTGCTGAAGAAATATTTCGATCCCGCCCCACTCCGGATAATCAGCACCCATAGCAGACTGGTCGCTGACAAAGCCCTCAGGATCGCGAAAAACTGTCCGTCCGATTGGCTGCTCAATCTCGGCTTTATCGAAGAAGCAGCGATGCTGCACGATATCGGGGTATGTCAGACAGATGCTCCCTCACTCGGCTGCCACGGGAGTGCACCCTACATCTCTCATGGCATACTCGGAAGATCAATACTTGAGCAGGAAGGTCTTCCGCGGCATGCGCTCGTCTGCGAGAGACATATCGGCGTGGGTCTGACAATCGAAGACATCATCGCACAGGGGCTGCCTCTGCCGAAACGGGATATGCTGCCAACCTCACCTGAAGAGAAGATCATTGCCTGTGCCGATCTCTTCTACTCAAAACGGGCTGAGACCCTCACGATTGAAAAATCGATCGAGCAGATACGCGCTGAACTCACCAGATTCGGAGGCGGGAAAGCAGCTGTCTTCGAGCAGTGGCTACAGGATTACTCGCTGGAAATGTAGGTTTGACAATAAACTTGTTATAAGGGTATAACGTGGGGAAGAATCATCAAAGGATATCTGTAATGAACAAGTCACTGAAACCGGGATTGATCCTGCTGGCTGCTGCGCTTACCGCCTGCGGCAGCACTGACTTTGAATGGTTCCCCAAGGTTAATGACACGACCCCGCCGGTTATATCTCTTACAGGCCCCACCTTCAGGAACAATTCCGGCCATGCTACGCTCAACACCACCGTTGTTTCTTTTTCGGCTGACGAACCGGCGATGATCTATTACACGACCAGCGCCACTGCTGCCGAGAGCGCGTTTACGTCCCTCGACTTCTCCACTACTCCGGTTGTAGGTTTTACCATAACTGCTGCTAACACCATCCTCAGGTTCTTCGGGATTGACAAATCACCCAATCTGAACAAATCAACGGTCCAGTCAGTAACCATTATCTCACCCTGAATCCTCGTTTCAAATTTCTTTCCCTTTGCGGACACCCCGCACATTTTATTGGTAAACGGTTGTAAATAAACAGTTCATGCAGTATAACTGAAGCAACGCACAAAACGGATAAACGCTTAATGTGATCAGGGGATGTCGCCATGCAGATGAAAGTCGGCAGTATGCTTGTAATGCAGAGGATTATCACTGAAGCTCAGCTGGAAGAGGCGCTGAAAAACCAGGTCATTTTCGGCGGCAAGATCGGTACCAACCTGATTGAGCTCGGCTATCTGACAGCAGACCGACTGTCAGAATTCCTCAGCAAGAACAAGGGAGTGCCGTCAGTCACGTCGCAGGAACTTCAGGACATCCCCCCTCAGGTAATCGCCCTGATCCCTGCGGAAATCGTGAAAAAACACCAGATAATCCCCATATCCCTCGAAAAGAAGCGTCTGACTGTTGCCATGGCTGACCCTGCCGACCTTGCCATCATCGACAAGCTGGCCTTCATCACCGGTCTCTACATCAACCCGGTGGTGATCCCGGAGATCCTCCTCATCACTTCGATGGAACGGTACTACAAGATCAAGCGGGCAACACGCTACATCGCTATCTCAAAAGACATGCGAAGAGATCCGAGAGATGCCGACAACCGGGAGATAAACGAGATACCTGCACCAAAGCAGCAGGAGAAACAGCAGGAAGTGCCGCACGAGGAAGAGTTTATTGAGATCCCCGAATTCGACGGATTTGACAAGGTGGATATTCCGGACGCGCCGGAACCGGAACAGCTGGCACCGGAAAAACTGTTCCCGGAAAAGCCGGCTCCGACTCAGGAAGAGATCGTTGCTGAATATAATCTTACGGACATGTGTAACGGGCTGGCAAATGCAACATCACGGGAGATGATCGGTGAAGCACTGATGGAGTATCTGCGCCGCAGGCATTTCAGGACCGCCCTTTTCCTGCCGAAAGAGCCGACCCTCACCGGCTGGCTTGCTGCCGAAGAGAGCGGCTATGTCGACAAATTCGGCGAAGTCAGGATCGATATGGCAGCACCGTCATCATTTCTTCAAGTGATCGAGTCGAAGTCCTTCTGCATGGGGCAGCTCCATAGCCCGACCGACCTGACTGCAGCCTCCGCCATGGGGGCGAATGACAACCCGGCGATCCTGCTCCCGATTATTCTGATGAACCGGGTGGTTGCCATACTCTGCGTCGTCGACTCACTGGAAAAGCTGACCAGATCCCTGAACGAACTGCAGAAGATCTCCCAGAAGTGCGCCATGGCATTCGAAATACTGATCATGCGCAATAAGATCCAGATGGTGTAGGTCTTCCCCGTTTACAGGAAACTCACTGATCGAGAGTGCAAAGCCCCATCAGCTCAAAAAAAGGACACGGTCTCCCGTGTCCTTTCAAATGTTCCCCCTGCCACTCGCATAACTACTTCAAAAGCTCGTTTATCCTGTCCATGTCCGCCCCGACAACCTGCTGGCCGTTGATGAAGAAGGTCGGTGTCCCGTCGATAGCCAGTGAACGGGCGATGTTCAGATACTCTTCAGCCTGGTCCTTGACTGCCTTGCTGTACTCTTTCGAGGATGCAGGAACCGGCTTGCCCTCCATCATCTCATGATAGGCCATTTCCTGATCCTTTGAGCTTAGGACGTAGTGGACTTTGCTGATCGCAGCCGGATGCGCAAGCGGGGTCAGGAAAACGTACCTGGTGATATCGGTCCTCTTTTTGAGAGCCTCCGAAGCCTTACGGCAGTAAGGGCAGTCAGGGTCGGTAAATTCGATCACCGTTTTGGGCCCGTTGCCGACCTTGACGGCTTTTTCGAGTGGCAGGTCCTTGATCTTTTCGATTGCCTTCTCCTGGAACTTCGCCTTCAGGTCGCGCTTTTTCTCACCGGTTATGTTCTGTCCGGTCGAAGTATACAAATCACCGACCAGCAGCAGGTCCTTCTCCGGGTAGAAGTAAAACACGTTCTGTCCGGAGATCACCTCATAGACCCCCTTGATCTGGCTCTCGGTGATGCTGTCTAGCTTGAGCTGAGGAAATGCCTTGGTAAAAGAAGCAGCGGGCATGGCAGCCAAAGACGCTGCCTGGGCATTGGCCTGGGAGAGACCGAGCACGAGAACGGCAACAACAGCAATAAGCAGGTTTTTCATATCGACTCCTTTATTTTGTTCTAGGAGCCCGTCGGACTTAGGAAATCGAAGCGAAAATTCAACTGGACGAGATCAGATTTTGCCGATTTTGAAGGTTAATAGTTGTTCTATTGACCGAGAAAGCGGTGAAATATGAGCCGTTCAGATGGATTTGCAGCAGATTTATTCTAA
>VFJK01000154.1 GCA_009886125.1 Geobacter sp.
ACGCAGAAGTACACCCATGTGAGTATCGACCGGCTGCTGGAGGTCTACGACAAGGCGCATCCGAAAGCGAAGGGGTAAAATCAAGTACGGCAAGAGACTGATATTTAAGCTGCTTTATTACTGTCCATACCGATAGGCAGCGGCACAGCTCCCTTCGCTCGATACCATGCAGGCGCCGACCGGATTCTCCGGAGTGCAGAGCCTGCCGAAGAGCGCGCACTCCTGCGGCGCCATCTTCCCCTTGAGGATCTCCCCGCAGGAACAACCTGAGTGCTCTTTGGTCGGCTCGACCTCCAACGGCAGCATCTTTTCCGCATCGAAACGACGGTACTCCTCCCGCAGCGACAGCCCGCTGCCAGGAATGACCCCGACCCCGCGCCAAGCGACATCTGACGGGGTGAACAGCTGCGCCAGCATCGCCTGCGCCTTCAGGTTTCCTTCAGGACGGACGACCCGGCTGTACTGGATCTCGACCCTACTCTCCCCCTTCAACGCCTGTTCTGCAAGCATCAGTATCCCCTGCAGCATGTCCGCCGGTTCGAAGCCGGTAATGACACAGGGGGTATGGTACTCTTCCGCCAGCGGACGATAGGCCTCGGCGCCGATAATGGCACTGACATGAGCCGGACAGATGTAGCCGTCTATGCCGATCTCCGGGTCGGAAGCAAGCAGCTGCATCGGGATCGGGATCGTCTTGTGCGATGCAAGCACTAAGTAGTTCGTAAGCCCCTGCGCTTCTGCAGCCAGGATGCTCCCGGCAACGGTCGGCGCAGTCGTCTCGAAGCCGACGCCGAGAAATACAACCTTTTTGTCGCGGTTTCTGATCGCTATCGCCACCGCATCCAGGGGTGAATAGACGATCCTGATATCCGCCCCCTTGGCCCGCTCCTCCATCAGCGAGGAGCTCGAACCGGGAACCCGCATCATGTCGCCGAACGTCACGGTGATGACCTTTGGGAGCCGACAGATCGCAATGGCCCGGTCGAGATAGTCGTTCGGGGTGACGCAGACCGGACAGCCGGGACCCGAGATCAGCCGGATCTCCGGCGGCAGCATACTACGGAGGCCGAAGCGGTAGATCGCCATGGTATGCGTCCCGCAGACCTCCATGAAAGTCATGGTCCGACCGCAGCCGGAAACGAGTCGGCGGATGCGCCCGGCAAGACCTTGCACAAGTTCGCGATCGCGGTATTCATCCTGATAGTTCACACAACCTCCTTAGAAACACCCTGAATCAGTGACAGTGAGAACCGTATCGAACGGAAACAGCCGGGGCTCATCGCCGCCTGTGCAGTATCAATATTATCCGCCGGATAATCTGTGCCGACCAGCATGCAACCTCCAACTCCGTAAAAGCAGAGGCGCTGCAGTGAGAGACGGCTCTCACCGTCACTGATTCACTGCATATCCTCTTCCGAGAAGACTTCCCTCATCATCCTCAACGTCTCCACTGCCTCTTCCTCATCCAACTTCGAGATCGCAAACCCGGCATGAATGATCAGATAGTCGCCGACCCTGACCTCGTCCGCCAGCATCATGATGCTGGCGCTCCTTCTGACACCGTCAACCTCGGCTACAATGTCATCCCCGTCAACACTTATCACCTGCATCGGAACACCTACACACATACCTGACTCCTTCCTGCTATCATCGCCTGTCCAAGAGCAAGTCCTCCGTCATTCGGAGGGACGAGCCGGTGGGTGAATACCCTGAATCCGTCTGCTTCGAGTTGAGTGAGGATCTCCTCGCTCAGAAGCCTGTTCTGGAAGGAGCCGCCGGAAAGGACGACTCTATCAAACCCGCTTTCACTTCGTATCTCCCTGCAGACAGCCGCTGCAGCGAATGCCAGAGAGCGGTGGAATGTTGCCGCAATATCCGGCCTCATACGCCCGGCCCGATGATCATCTACCACGCTTCTCATCATCGGCAGCCAATCGAGGATCAAACCGTCATTTCCGGGGAGGACCCCGAAATCATAAAGAGCCTCGCAAATCCCCCGCTCCGCCTCCCCTTCCAGCTCTATTGCCGCCTGCCCCTCATAACTCATTTTTCCCCTGATGTCGAGAACCCCCGCAACCGCGTCAAACAGGCGACCACAACTCGAAGTCACGGGCGAGTTTATCCCTTTTTCCAGCATCTGCAGGAAGATTTTCTGCTCCTCCTTCCCGACTCCCCTGAGGACGTCAAGCGGCAGGTCGAAAACAGCATCACCATAGAGCTGATAGAGTAAAGAAATCGCCATCCGGTAAGGTTCTCTGGCCGCAGCATCCCCTCCAGGCAAGCGCATCTCCCGTAAGTGACCCGCCCGCCTGAAACCTGAATAGCCGCCGACCAGAAACTCTCCCCCCCAGATACTCCCGTCAGAGCCATACCCCGCACCATCGAAGATGATCCCGATCACCTCCCCTTCCAGCCGGTTCTCGGCCATGCAGGAGGCCATGTGGGCATGATGGTGCTGTACGGCTACTTTCGGCAGACCGGTCAAAGAGCCGGCAAGCAGGGTCGAATGGTAGTCGGGGTGAAAGTCATGAGCAACTACCCCTTCAGTTATCCCGGTAAGCTTTTTCAATTCCGAAATCGTCCCTTCGATTGACCGCATTGTTGCAGGACTCTTCAGATCGCCGATGTGACGGCTCATGAATCCCTGCTCCCCGCCGGCCAGACAGATAGCGGCCTTGAGTTCCCCTCCGAGTGCCAGAACATCTCTGGCGATTGACGGGATCTGAACCGGGCGGGGTACATAACCGCGTGACCGACGCATCATGAGAGGATGGGTGTGGAAAACCCTGATCACCGAGTCATCGCACGGAGCATTGATTGCACGGTCATGTGTCAGGAAGAGGTCGGCGACCCCTGAGAGTTCTTTCAATGCATCCTCATCCCGGTAGAGGATGGGATCGTCAGACAGATTAGCACTGGTCATCACCACTGCCCGCAAACTCGCCCCCAGAAGCAGATAGTGGAGAGGCGATGAAGGGAGCATTATCCCCAGGTAGTCGTTTCCCGGCGCGACTTCCCGGGCGATGTCGTTCCCGTCACGCCTTCGCAGCAGCAGTACCGGGCGCTCCGGCCCGGAGAGAAAGCGTGCTTCGATCGGACTGACATGAGCAAGATCCTCCACCCTCCGGAGTGTATCGGTCATGATCGCGAAAGGCTTTTCGTCCCGTTTCTTCCTTTTTCGCAGCTCCCGGACAGCCATGCTATTGAATGGGTCCACCGCCAGATGATAGCCGCCGATCCCCTTGACCGCGACGATCATTCCCTGCTGCAAAGCCGCTATCGCTCCGGCCAGAGGATCCGGATCAGCTATCGCACCATCAGAACCAAGCAGCTTCAGCCGCGGTCCGCAGACCGGGCATGCTATCGGCTGGGCATGGAAGCGTCTGTCGGAAGGGTCCTCATACTCTTTCCTGCACTCCCTGCACATCAGGAAATCCGACATCGTGGTATTCGGGCGATCGTAGGGGGTATCGATGATTATGGAGTAACGCGGGCCGCAGTTGGTACAGTTGATAAAAGGGTATCTGAAGCGCCGGTCAAGCGGATCGAACAGCTCTTTCAGGCAGTCAGGACAGACATCGCAGTCAGGGGACACGAGAGTGCTGCCGCCATTGCTGCTGCTTTCGACAATGGTGAAACCGACTCCGGCGATTACCGGGACATTCGTGGTGACAATAGAGGCGATACGTGAGAGAGGCGGTGCTTCGATCTCCAGTAACTTTAAAAATACATCAAGGACTGCCCCCTCTCCTTGAGCCTCGATCAGAACACCTTCAGAGCCGTTTTGTACCCAGCCGCGCAGATGAAACCGCTCTGCCAGCCGGTAGACAAAAGGCCGGAAACCGACCCCCTGAACGATACCGCTGATTTTGATCCGGAGACGTTTAATAAGTGACTCCTGTTGCCAATTGCAGTTGAATTCTACCTGCAGTTGAATGCTGCCGGAATGAGTGCCTTGGAGCTGTTTCGTCGCAATTCTTGGCGAAATGAAACGTTAAGCAGACGATACTGTCTGAGCGTAGCGAGTTTATCGGCTGTAGTGAATGAGCCTAGAAGTGCAGAAATAGCTCCGCAGCACGAATGCAGGCGGCATTCAACTGCCGTCCACAGACAAAAAAAGCCCTCTGTTCGAGGGCTAGTATAAACGTTGCTCCTGATTGCTGCAATCAGCTTTCATGAGAGCCGAGCGCATGTACCTTCATAAGATTTGTCGAGCCCCTGCTTTCAAGCGGGACCCCCATGGTTATTACAATGATGTCACCGACTTTGAAGCCCGTCTCAAGCAGAGTCTCCTCAACCAGTGAGATCTGCTGGTCGGTATTGCTCATCGCACCGACAGGCTGCGTCCTGACCCCCCAGAAAAGAGACAGGCGGCGGCGGATCTCCTGGGAAGGGGCGAAGGCTATGATCGGGAGCTGCGGCCTGTTTTTGGCAATGAGCGCAGCGGTCTTCCCTGACTGGGTAAAGACGACAATTGCCTTAGCATTCACCGCAGCAGCCGCATGACATGCCGCCTCTGCAACAGCAACTGCGACAGTGCTCCCCTTACGGTTGTCAGCCGGGACTGGTTTTTGCCACAACGTGCTTCTTTCGACATCACAGGCAATCTTGACCATCGTCCTGACTGCTTCGACAGGATAAGCACCTGAGGCCGTCTCCCCTGAGAGCATGACTGCATCCGTACCATCCATAATCGCATTGGCAACGTCAGAGGTCTCGGCACGGGTAGGACGTGGATGAAGGATCATCGACTCAAGCATCTGAGTCGCCGTGATCACCGGTTTGCCTGCTTCATTGCAGGCCCTGATGATCATTTTCTGGATCAACGGTACCTTCTCTGCATTTATCTCCACGCCAAGGTCGCCACGAGCCACCATGACCGCGTCGGTCACCTTGAGTATCGAATCGAAATTACGGATTGCTTCCGGTTTCTCGATCTTTGCGATAACGGGAATCGAGAGACCGTTTGCATGGATTATCTCCTTCAACTCCTCAACATCTTCTGCCTTCCTGACAAATGAAAGTGCGATATAATCGACCCTTTTCTCTAGACAAAAGGCAAGGTCTTTGCGGTCTTTTTCTGTAAGTGACGGGCTGGACACATTGACTCCGGGGAGATTTATCCCTTTCAGGTCCTTGAGTATCCCCCCCTCCACTACCGTGCAGTTCACGGTATTGCCGCTGACAGACTTTACCTTGAACTCGATCAACCCGTCATCAAGGAGTATCCTGGAGCCTTGCTTTACATCAGTAGGGAGCGACTTGTAGATCGTTGATATAAGCCCTTTCCGGCCGAGCACCTCATCCGTAGTTATGGAGATGCTGTCACCTTTTCGCAGAGGAAGGGCTCCGTTCTCCATCCTCCCGGTCCTGATCTTGGGCCCTTGCAGGTCAGCAAGAATGCCGATTGCCTTTTTCCTTCGCTCAGCAACAGCCCTGATTATTTCAATCACTCTGGCCTTATCATCATTCGATCCATGGGAAAAGTTGAGCCTGAAGATGTCAACACCAGCATCAGCAAGCCTTGTGATCTGCTCGACGGTTGAACTGGAAGGCCCCAGTGTTGAGACTATTTTTGCTTTACGCAGTTGCTTGACCATACTCCTCCTAGTACGACGTAACATCTAAAACCAACCCCCCTCAATCCCCCCTTGACAGGGGGGAAGCCTTGAAGTCTCCCCTGTCAAGGGGAGATTTAGAGGGGTTTGATGCGAACTGATAAGTGTTACAAGGTACTAGTGGTGGAACTTCCCTTTCATGCTCTTGTGTGCAGAATCAGGCGAATTGTGGCATTCAAAACAGGACAGCTCCTCTACTTTCTGCTTCTCCTGGATGGATGCAGGTCTCTCTGTCCGGGGCATCAGGCTCTCAGGAGTCTGGAACGACGCACCATGCAGATCACTGGTAAGGCTTGCCGGCTTGTACGAGACCTGCCAGTTTGCAGAAATCTGGACTTTATGGCACTCGTCACAACCGCCAGGCGGGGGGATGGCACGCCAGGCGGTGAACATGGAACATGCAGTAAGCATGTAGAGCGTGATCGCCAGAAACAGGATAGAAAGCTTCATTGTATCTCCTGATGTATTCTTAGGAGGCGTTACGAAATAAGTGTTACATTCCAGGCTATTTCGTTACGGCTCCTTATGCCGTTCTTGCCACAGCATATGTAACAGTTATTTTATTCTGACGGCTTAAATTCCCCATTTGTAATCAAGATATTTCCTGGTCTGCTCGTACCCCTGAGCATATAGGAATTTTCTGTCATTCAGTGAAAGCGAGAAGGTTGAGGGAGAAATCTCCGAGCAGTATATGACTATGGTATCTTTCCACTTTCCGCCTTTCAGGAACTCTTTCTCTTGCGCGTGCATGGAAAAAGTCAGCATCTCATGGAAATATCGTGACAAAGAAAGGCCGCCGTTCTCACTCCTCTTAAGCGTCCTTTTGGACATCATCTTCAGGACAAGCACTTTTTGATTACGATCAAGTCTACCCTCTACAACTCCTGACATCAGAGAGCCATCTACCAGAGCATACTTTTTACCGGAATATGAAAGTTTTTTGTAGCCAAAAACTCCCGGCACCAAAGACGAAGCAGCTGCTGCAGTAGAAATCCTGAGATTCGGAAAACGATCTGCCGAGAATGTCACCGGCCGATAGTGGAGCATATCAGTAGCCACGATCTCAAGAGGTATTCTCATCCTGTCCGAGAATAAAGAGGATGAGAGCTGATCGTCTATCCACTCTTCGAGACGTTCTCCACAACAGAGACCGTACCCGCTCACCATGGACTTGAAACTTATATTCCTGAACTGTTTCGTATCGAGTGAGAGCGCCTTGTCCATAATTTCTTCGGGAGAACTCCCGAAAGAGTACATTGCGGAAATGATAGAGGCGGTGGAAGAAGCCATGATCTTTGTGACGTTGAGACCGATCTCTTCAATAGCCTGCAACGCACCTATAAATGCCGGAAAGCGTATCCCGCCTCCTACCAGCATCAAAGTGACCGGATCCTGAACTGAATTCAGAGGAACAGGTTTTTCGTTGAGCATAAATATCCGTATATTCCGGGAGGTATTGACTCAGTATAAATCAGTCTTAGCCATTGTAAAGCTCGCCTAATGGGAGAAATCGTCGCATTTACAGAACCTGATTCTCAATCATCAGGATCAACACGTAATAAAAAACGCTACCCCGGAACAATACATGAAGCGGCTATCAAGCCAATTTTTACTTTGATTAGAATTATTCTATTTACCGCCTCGAAAGCCTGCCTGTCAAACAAAAAGGGCGGACTTTGCGGTACGCCCTTTTTACTTTGGAAACGAGCTCAACACGAATTAGAGTTCTGATTCTTCTACAAAACCGGTGCTTTCAGTCGACTTTCTTGATAACAATCCTGCTTGCACCCGCGTCAAAAATACCATCTTCCTTGCTGACAACTTCAAGGAGCAGCACTTCATGAGCAGCGTCGTCGTATGCAAAGTCTGACAGATAAAAACCACTCTGAGACGTATGCCACTTTTCATCAAGGCTTGTACCGTTCCAGGCAAAACAGAACAGGCTGTTTTTATTGTAGGTATGTTTGTTGAGTGTGTACCAGGACCCTGAATTCTTTGGCACAAGTAGTTCGCCATCAGCTTTTACGACTGTCCTCTGGTCCAAAAACACCTTGCGATAGCCACTGCCGCTGCTGTTTGTGCTGTCGAGATCGGTCCTTTTGAAGCTGGTCTCACTGCCGCCGTACTCTTCGCTGCTCTTCAGGAGTTCATCGCCTGCCGGGTTAAAGACCCTCAGGTTTCCGCTCCGGTCTGTAATTATGGTATCCGGCTCCCCCTTGGCACTTTTAAGAAGATTAAAATTATACAGATACCCCTGCTTAGGAAGCTTGACCGGATTGGTTAACGTATAACTTTCACCTGACTTTACCAGCTCCGCTACTTGCCCGTCAAAATCAGATAATCCGGATATTTTCTGTGCATACAGCTTCTTTTTGCCATTAAGAGCTGAGAGTGCTCTGAAAAAATAGGGCAAAGGTCCGGCAATCTGTTTCATGGAGACGCCATCAACCGTCCAGACCTGAGAAACCAGAGTTTCACCCTTCATGACTGTCACATAGATTTCAGGGATTGAGTCATTATCGAGGTCGGCGGTATCCACCGCAAGGACATTCTCATAGACTTTATACGGGATCTCCGTCAGCAGTTTCATCTCGGCTCCCTGACGGTAATACCTGAGCGTATGAGTTCCGATGACAAAAAGCTCTCGCTCTCCACCAGGGAATGTCCGGCCGACAGCGATTCCTGACAAGACGCCTTCGAGTCTGTAGATGCCCTGCAAAGCAGCTGGCACTGTCGGCATTGGTCTCACCACTTCTGCTTGCACTACAGCAGCCTTTGATGGGACTGAGGAAACGGTCCCCTTTTCGATCCCTTCGGCAAGTGATTTGGCGAGGGCAGCAACTGCCGGGATTAATTCATCCGGATCCTTCCCCTGTGCAAATGAGCGAGCTACAACACCACCGGAGGCATTGACCGCCAAGGCGTCAAGGCTGAACAGACTCCCGCTCAGGATGTAACTTCCTGACACCTTGATCTCTGCACCTTCCTGTTTGCCGGTTGTCGTGATCTTTTCATTGGACAATCTCGACAATAACAGTGTCTGGATGGTCGACTTCATTTCATCAGGTTTGCTCGCACCACTCATGCTGAACTCGGCTACATACGTAGTGACCGGAGCAGCCCAGGCAATCGTACACCATGTGATAACAAACAGTAGAACAGTAAGTATTGTCTGGACATTCATATTTTTCTCCGAAGATCGGAACAACAGTCCGAAATAAAAAAACCCCGGGCGAGCCCGGGGTTTTAGGGTACTGACCTGTCAAGCAGGGATTAGAAATCCATCTGCCATTTTGCGCCATAAATGAAATCTCTGGTTTCATGAGCGCCAGTAGACGATTTCATCTGATCCTGATAGGTGAACTCAGGAACGACAGTAACGCCCTTTGCAAGCATGATCGGTGCATTCACATAAGCAGACATTTTCGTGTCAGCATTTGCGAAATCAGCACCGGTAGCACCGGTTTTCCCGTCAGTTGATACAAAACCAACACCGGCATTGACCGAAAGCATATCAGCGGCTTTGAATCCGGCCGTTGCAAGAATGGAGAAGGTGAGGTTATTGTTGACTTTCGTACCGGTTACATTAGCAGACAGACCTTCTGCAATCCCCATGTCGCCAAGGTTCTGGCCTACACCAAGATTGAGGCCTACGGTAGCAGGACCGGCTGCAAATTTACCATGGGCATAGCCAAGGAACGAGTTAACCTGCTTGTCAGCTGCAGATAGTTTATACGTTTGGCCAGCGACACCGCCGCCAATAGCCAGATTCCCGAATTTGCCATCATAACCAACTGCAATTTTAGGCATTAATGTCTCTGTGGTAGCAAAGGCATTGGCATTTGCACCTGGACGGATGAGGTCTACGTACACACCATTGTTCATAGTGAACTTGATCTGAGGTGAGCGACCATCATAGATAGAACCGAAGCCGTTGCTGACATTGTCTTCATTGATAACCTGATCAGAAGGCATCCAGTATGGGGCATAGGTCTGTCCAACAAGCAGCGTTCCAGCGTCAAACTTGTAGGTACCATAAATGAGACGAGTGTACACTGTTGTATTCCCACCACTACCGACTGAAGCACCGGATGGATTAATCCCAGCAGTAACCCCGCCAAGGCCGAGTTCTACCTTACCGCCGAGAGCTCCGTTCGTTGCAGTAGCGCCAAAACGGCTGGTAGCCTGATTACGCATGTCAAAATCGGTATTGCCCTCTGGAGCAGATGCTGTTGCGCTGTATGCTGCCCTGTTGGTATCCCAGAATGTTCCCACGCGGGCAGAACCGTACAGAGTTGTCTCAGCCATTGCCGGAACTGCTACAGCAGCTACCAATGCTACTGCACCTAAAACTAGTAAACTTTTCTTCATTGTGCTTCCTCCTCTTATGGTTGATGTAAACTACCTGAATTAATAATCTGTTTAATCTGTATCAACTACGGTCTCATCACCACCTTTCACATAGATTTGAACTCCAAAGAACAGTGCTAAAAGAGAAAAAACCCTGAAAGCCCGCTCAAAAAAGAGCAGACTCATCAGGGTCTTAATTTAATCTTCAGATTGTCACCTGCTGCAACTTTAAGCATTGACATCCTTTAAGAAATTTTGGAGTAAACTACTATACGAATCAAACTATTGTCAAGTTATAAACGTGAAGCTAAAAACTCCAGTCCTCATAACCCCTCTAGTAAAACATTCAGGCAGGGGTTGTTTTAAAAGTATGTCTTATAATATGAATTTTCAAAATGATGTCAAGTTTTTTTTCAAACGGCGTTACAAAAATTAATCCGCTGACTGACAAAGCTCGGTCAGCACCCCTTGACTGCTTTTGGGGTGCACAAAAGCGATGAGTGTTCCATGTGCGCCATGACGTGGTTTTTCATCAATCATCCGTGCTCCATCACTGACAAGTTTTGCAATAGCCGAGTTTATATCTTCGACTTCATATGCTATGTGGTGAATCCCCTGTCCGCTCTTCTCCAGGAACCTGGCAACCGGGCTGTCCGGAGAGGTAGGCTCGAGAAGTTCGATCTTTGACTCGCCTACACAAAGCATCGCCACTCGCACCTTCTGCTCTGCAACTTCTTCACTTCCCAGGAACTTCATTCCAAGCTGGTCCCGGTAGAAAGGGATTACAGCATCTATTGACTGCACTGCTATGCCGATATGGTCAATTTTGTGCAACACTATTGGCTCCTTTTACAGCACCACCGTCTCCTGATGTTTGCCGAACACCCCTCTGAACACATCCGCTATCTCGCCAAGGGTCGCATAGGTCTTGACTGCTGCAAGGATGTGCGGCATCAGGTTGTCGTTCCCTTTGGCGACTTCCTTGAGCTTTTCCAGAGTCTCTTTCACGGCTGCTTCGTTCCTTCCTGCTTTCATAGCGGCAAGGCTCTTCTTCTGGGAGATCTCGACCTCTTCCTTGACCTTCAGCAGGCCGGTTGGTGGCGGCTCTTTGACGGTGAACTTGTTGACGCCGACGATTATCAGTTCGTCCTTCTCGATCGATTTCTGATAGGCATAGGCTGAGTCCTGGATCTCTTTCTGCTGGAAACCTCTGGAGATGGCTTCTACGGCTCCGCCGAGTGTGTCGATCTTCTCGATGTAGTCGGTGGCTGCCTTTTCGATCTGGTCGGTGAGTGATTCGATCAGGAAGGAGCCGGCAAGGGGGTCGATGGAGTCAGCTGCCCCTGATTCGTAGGCGATGACCTGCTGGGTCCTGAGGGCTATCCGGACGGAGTCTTCTGTGGGGAGGGCGAGTGCTTCGTCACGGGAGTTGGTGTGGAGTGACTGGGTGCCGCCGAGTACGGCTGCCAGTGCCTGCATGGTGACCCGCATGATGTTGTTGTCGGGCTGCTGGGCGGTGAGGGTGCAGCCGGCGGTCTGGGTGTGGAAGCGGAGCATCTGCGATTTGGGGTCTTTGGCGCCAAACCGCTCCTTCATGATCTTTGCCCACATCCGGCGGGCTGCCCTGAATTTGGCGACTTCTTCGAAGAGGTTGTTGTGGGCGTTGAAGAAGAAGGCGAGCCGGGGAGCGAATTCATCGACATCGAGTCCGGCCTTGATAGCGGCATCGACGTAGGCTATGCCGTCAGCAAGGGTGAAGGCGACTTCCTGGACGGCGCTGGAGCCTGCTTCACGGATATGGTAGCCGGAGATGGAGATGGTGTTCCACTTGGGGACGTTGTCTTTGCAGTAGGCAAAAATGTCGGTGATGATCCGCATGGACTCTTTGGGGGGGTAGATGTAGGTGCCCCGTGCCATGTACTCTTTGAGGATGTCGTTCTGGATGGTACCGGAGATCTGGTCAGCTGAGAACCCCTGTTTTTCAGCGACGGCTATGTACATACAGAGAAGGATGGCTGCGGTGGAATTGATGGTCATGGAGGTGGATACCTTGTCGAGCGGGATGCCGCCGAAGAGTATCTCCATGTCTGCAAGGGAGTCGATGGCGACGCCGACTTTACCGACTTCTCCCTGGCTCATGCCATGGTCGGAGTCGTACCCCATCTGGGTGGGGAGATCGAAGGCGACGGAGAGCCCGGTCTGACCGGCTGACAGCAGATACTTGTAGCGCTCGTTAGACTCTTTGGCGGTGCCGAAGCCGGCATACTGACGCATGGTCCAGAAGCGGCCCCGATACATGGTGGGCTGGACGCCGCGGGTGTAGGGGTAGTCGCCGGGGAGGCCGAGCTCTTCTTCGTAGCCGGGGTAGTCGAAGCCGGGGGTGAAGCAGCGCTCCATCTCTATATTCGAACTGGTCAGAAATTCTTTTCTGCGTTCAGGGGATCTGGCTATGTTTTTGGCAACTGTTTCATTCCAGTTTTTTTTGCGGTCGCTGATGCTCATTTTTACGCTCTCCTTGCGTGTATCCAAAGTTGCAATCAAAAACCAACCACCCCCAACCCCTCCTTATCAAGGAGGGGAGCTTAAAATCCCCCTCCTGTTTCAGGAGGGGCTAGGGGTGGTAAGGTGCCTGCTTTTCAGAGAATCGCCTTTACCATTGCCAGCACCTCTGCATTGATCTGCTCCTCAGACCTGCCTGCAGAGGCATCTACACACTTTCCGTTCCAGCGATGAAGCTCTTTGATATAGAAATCCCTCACCTTGGTATAGTAGTCGATCCCCCCTTCATGGTGGATCTGGAGGATATCCTCGATACGCTCGCACGCCTCTACAGCAGGGACATCGAAGAAAATGGTGAGATCCGGGAAGATCTCGTCTCCGAAAAGAAAACCTCTGGAAATCTTTTCCAGGTGACGGAGCACGTCAAACTGGCGTGTTGAGCCGTTTACCCACGCATTTGCCAGAGAAGAGATGCTGGACTGCTTGCAGAGAACAATCTTGTCATCATCAAGAGCAGGCCGGACTATTTTCTGGAAAATCTCTGAACGGACAGCTCCTTCGAAAAAAAAGTCTGCGCGGGAATCTTCACCGAACGGCCAGTTGAGAAGATTCGCTATCCCAAGCTCCTGTGCACGGCCGGAATCCGGATTCGCACATTCGACAACGTTATAACCAAGATCGGCAAGTTCCTTATGGAGAGCCACTATCCCGGCCTTTACCTGAGGACCGGAACCGTTGATCCCTTCAATGACGATAAATTTCCCTTTTCTCACAGCATCCTCCTGTTCAATAGTATTTTTTGACCATAACTCCAACATAGATTGACCCCGCCTTTTCAGGCAGGGTCAGTCGGCACAACGTCAGTCTGTAGCGGCTGGAGCCCTGTATTTTATATGACTGCTTTGAGATACTCGGCGGTCTTCTCTCTCTTCTCTTTTTCAATCTCGTTCGAATCGACTTCAACAAATTTCTCATCAGGGGTGACCTTGAAGAGCGTCTGCCCTTTCTGGACTATGGAACCGTCAGCACCCTGCATGATAATCTTGTCGATTGTTCCGGAGAATGTAGCCCGGACGGTATTGAACATTTTCATTACTTCGATGATGTAAAGCGCCTGCCCCTTTTCGAAGTGCATCCCTTCCGAGATAAACGGCGGCAGGCCTGGACCTTCCTGGCCGTAGTACATACCTCCGCAGATGGAAACCACTTCGTCCGCCTTGGTTGTCGGCGGCGGAACCAGCACCTTTTTCATCCTCGCATGCAGCTCGGTATCGTGGAGATAATCGGGGATGGTGACCTCAAGATCTTCTTCTATCTTGAAGTCCCAGAACTTGAGGTTGCAGGCCAGCACGTAGAGGATCCCCAGCAGCTCAAGACCGGCTTCAAAACCTACATGGGCAGACTGGATCTCGGCCCAATGGTCTGCACTGAACCCGCCCTGCGGCTTCTCCTTGACAAGAACAGCCGACAGTGCGTCAAATTCGTGCATACCGAGCTTGAACTTCTCTGCAAGTGTCGAGTAGAAGCGCAGACCTCTCTGGAGCAGTTCGTTATCATGATCCCAGATCACCTCCGCAGCCGGCGCTGAGGGGTCAAAGGTCATGTTCAGGTACTCGTAGGTATCCGCAAGGATGACAAAAGGATTATCATGCAGAACTATTTTCCCCTTTTCAACAGCAAAATTGTTTCTGTTCAGAGAAAGCCAGCCGGAAAGGAGATGCGGATCTTCCAGGAGTTTGTCCAAAACGCGGGTAACCAGAGTCCCCTTGCGGTCGAGTATCGCCGACATATCCTTGCCTACTTTCGGATCATCCGGGAACTGCTCTGCCATCCTCTTGGCATAGGCTTTCTTCATCTGAAAGAATGCGTACACGGTATCTATTTTCGAAGCCTCTTCCTTGAGAAGGCCCATCAGGCTCAGATAAGGGACTACAAAACGGGTTGTCGGCTTTGCCATGACATTCTGGCCGATGAACCAGTTGACCAGGCCGTAGTGAAATTCAAGGTTGGTGGCCATGTCAACGCCGCGAAGAGTCGTCTTGCCGAGCACTTTTGAAAGGTGCAGGTAGCTGGCAAGCCGGTCGTCACCCTTTGTCAGAAGCAGGGCAATGTTGGAGTCATAGGCGCCGGCAACCTTGTAGCGCATGAACATGCCGGTATCAGGATTGACCAGGCTGATCCCCTGATCGTCTCGAATCTCTCCCTCAATCGGCTTGGACCAGAAACGGATCATCCCGCCGGCGTGCGGTGACAGTGAACTGTCGGTCGCATTGAGGCGCGCCTCTGCGGCAGCACCGAAGCGGGGGATTCTCTCCGGTTTCGGCAGGAGTTTCTTATGGCGGGCGAGAAGCGCCATCGCCTCAACCAGTGATTCGACGATAAAGAAATCGTTCTTGTCCTTCGGATTGGTGAACTTGAGGGAGTAGCAGAGTTCGGAAACACGATGCTCGACCTGGATCCGGGTGTTCACTTCCATAAAGAAGTAGCGGTCACGGTCGACGATGCACTCAAACGTTGAAGCAGAGTCAAGGCCGACGGCAACGCCGAACTTGGTGGAATCCTCTTCCATTCTTTTCAGAACCTTGAGATCGCTCTCAAGCGCCTTTACTTCCGACTTTTTCCCTGCTTTTTTAGCACTCTCGATGGCAAGAGCAAGGCTTTCCTGGGTGACAGATATTTCCAGCAGTTTCTGCTCGTGCATCTGCAGAGAGCAGTCACGGCCGCCGAGCGATACGCACCAATCTCCATTGCCGAGCAGCTGAATCTCGTTGTGACGGGTCTGCTCAATATTCAGTTCAACAAGAACGTTCTTGTTGTCGCCAACGCCGTTCGCCTTAACCTCGTTCAGAATCTCGCGAACAAGGGTCGGGGTTTCTACGGCAGCTTCCTTTACCTGCTTTTCGGTCGCATTTTTGAGGGGAAGCAGAGAAGCTCCGAGGATTCTCTGCCCTTTGCCGCCACCGCCACCGATCGCCTTCAGACGGATGCGGCTCTGCGGATACTCCTTGAACATGGCAATAACTTCTACCTCAACCTGAGCGGAAAGCTCTTCGATGGTGTAGAGGTCAAGCCCTTTTTCGTACGAAGCGTAAAGGATCTTATCTGCCAGATCCTCAAGAGAGAGTTTTTTGTCATCGAGAATTTTTGCAGCGACTGCTATCCCGTGAGTTTTTACAAGTCCGAGAAGCTTTTCGCGGCTGTCGAACTTCTTGACCATTGTCCTGGCGGTGACGTTGTTGATACCAGGTGTCACGCTGACCCCTACCTGAAGAGCGGTACGTTTAGCTTCATCCTTCTTGCCGGCATCTGCCTGGGTGCGTGAATTCGGTCCGATAAATTTTAGCCCGGCCTTCTCGATCGAAGCAACGAACTCTTCGTCTTCAGCCATAAAGCCGTAACCGGCAAAGATTGAATCATAGCCGTTATCATGAGCTATCTGGATGATCTGGCCGATCCGCTCGACCCGCTCTTCCTTGCTGGCGCCGGTATAATCGGGCACACGGTGAACACGGGTCGAGTCTGTCAGCTGGCGCAGTTCAGGAGCAAGAGCATTTGCATACACAATGGAATCTTTCTCCGAGAGAAGGATTCCGAAATGGCTCATCCCCATCTCTTCAAATACATCCATCGCCTCTTTTCTGATCGGGCCGCGGCAGACTATCAACGGCTTGAGATCCTCGCTGGCAAAGGAGCGGACCCACTCGGAGCCGGACTTCCCCAGCCTGCGGTCACGGTGAATCAGTGGATTATTCATGTAGAGGTCGTTCATTGGTCTCTATCTCCAATTCGTTCGAATTAATTTATTAATGGAATTCTCTCTGCACCCCGCCCATCGGACCGGGCTTGTAGTGGCGGAGCAGGAAGCTCATGTTCTCGCCAAGGACCTTGCGCAGGTCCGTCGGCATGACAATCGAAGAGATTGAACCGAGGGCAAGCCCCTCTTTAGGGTTCATAAGCTCTTTTTCATAGCGAAGATTCAGCGCGCCTTCCTGAGCCTTAAGCCACTCTGCCGCCTCTTTTTCTGCATCCTTTTTGGCAGCAGCTCCGTCCTGACCTGCGGCGATCCGCTCCGCAGCGCCTTTCTTGACCATATCAGCGGCAGTAGCACGCATCTTGCGCACTTCATCCTTGTAGACGAACTCTTTACCGGCAGGTCCCATAACAGCAAGGCGGGTCGTCGGCAGGGCAAGGACAAGGTCTGCACCGGTCGGATAGTTATTGTAGGAGGCATACGCACCGCCGTAGGCGTTGCGGAGGATCAGGAGTATCCGCGGGGTGCGGACATCGACTATGGAATCAAGCATCGAGCGGCCTGCCTGAACAATGCCGCGTGCTTCCTGCTCGCGTCCCGGAAGGAATCCGGTCGTGTCCTCCATGAAGATGATCGGGATGTTATAAATGTTGCAGAAGCGGACAAAACGGGCGATTTTGACCGCAGAATCGCAATCTATCTGCCCCGAAGAAACGGCAGAGTTATTGGCAACAAAGCCGACGACATTGCCCCCCAGACGACCGAAGGCAGTGACAACCTCTTTAGCCCGCTCCGGCTGAAGTTCGAAGTAATCGCCATGGTCACAGATCTGCTGAATTATGATGGAAACGTCAAAAGGAGTATTGAAACCTGTCGGCGAGTTGAATGCTTTTTTAAGAAGGGTGTTGATCTCCCAGGTCTTACGGTCGAGAGGATCACTGGTCTCCTGAAAGGGAGCGGCAACACTGTTGTTGTCAGGCAGGTAGGAGAGAAGACGGACTGCGGTACGCAGTGCGGCAACCTCATCGGTAACGGTAATGTCGGCAACGCCTGATTTACCGTGGACTTTCGGTCCACCGAGCTCTTCCGGAGTTACATCCTCGCCCAGAACCGATTTTACAACACCCGGACCGGTAAGACCGAAGAACGTGTCGTTCGGCTGAATGACGAAGCTCCCCTGACGGGGCAGATAACTTCCGCCGCCGGCATTGAACCCGAACATGCACATGATCGAGGGAACCACACCACTCATCTTGCGCAGTGCAGTGAACGCCTCGGCATAACCGTCAAGACCTCCGACTCCAGCAGGCACAAAAGCCCCGGCCGAGTCGTTCATCCCTATGACCGGGATACCCTTGGCAGCTGCCAGGTTAAAGAGCCTTGCCAGTTTATTGCCGTTGGTGGCATCGATAGAGCCGGCACGGACCGTGAAATCATGCCCGTACACCGCGACATCACGTCCACCGATAGTGAGAATCGCGGTAACAAGAGATGCGCCGTCAAGATTCTTCCCCCAGTTCTGATAGAGGACATTGGGAGATTCCCCGGAAAGGACCGAAAGACGCTCCCAGACGGTCATACGTTTCTTGAAGTGCTGCTTCTCGATCTGCTCGATCTTGACCGACTTGATCGGGCGCTGGATGAGGTCGTAACCTTCCTTCATCGCCTCTTCATAACCGCCGGTTATCCGGGATATTTCCCCCGGAATCGTGAACTCTACCTTCTCGGGTGGATCAAAAGGGTTCTTCAGTAATGGCTTGATAGCTGCTTTGGACATCTCTCATCCTTCCATGAATTGGATTAGTTGCTATTGTTGCTATGCTAGGAGTCTGTCAACGGGTTACTACAGCAAGGACTCTGACCTCTTCCCCATCTTTTGAAAGCAGGCGGTGACGGAGAGATGAGTCAAAGTAGACGCAGTCCTCTTCTCCAAGGATGATGCGTTCGTCTTCAAGCAGAAGTTCTGCAACCCCTTTCATGACATAGAGGAACTCCTCGCCGTCATGACTGTAAGTGTTCTCCTCGGAAACCCTCTCTGTAACTGATAAAAGAAAAGGCTCCATCTTCTTGTTCTGCTTTCGGAATGAAAGAGATTCGTAAGAGTAGCCCTGGCTTGTGCCGGCGCGGGAGATGACCCGTGGGATCAGCTTACGCTCTGCTTTTCGGACAACTTCGTAGCGACACTCCTCTTCCTCTTCATTGAAGAAGATCCCGATCTTCACATCAAAGAATTTGGCAATTTTGGAGAGAGTCGCAATAGGAGGCGAAACATTATTATTTTCAATCTGGGAAATGAGGGCAGGAGAAAAGCCTGTCTCCCTGGCAACAGCCTGCAGGGTAAGCTTTTTCGCAAGACGAAGTTTCTTGATTTTTGCGCCGATATTGTATTCGGACATATATTGGCAATCCCACCGTATACACTAAGAATAAAACCAGTTTTTATCGCGGCTAAAAATACTGATTTAGGGGGGAACTGTCAATAGTTATTTGTATACGGGGAATTGAACGGAGAAAACCGTGTAAATATGCTAGCTGCGCAGCTTTCTGGCAAGCACCTCCAGCGTATGAATCACCTTAATGGCACTGCCGTTCTGTTTCAGACCATCGGAGAGCTGCATCATGCAGCCGGGGCAACCGGTGGCGACCGCTTCGGCACCTGTTCGTATGATCGCGGCGCTCTTGACGGCATTTATCTTCATGGATGACTCGTAATGATAGACATTGAAGGTCCCGCCGAGACCACAGCAGAGGTCTGCGCCTTCCATCTCCGCAAGGTCCACTCCTGGAGTGGCGCGGAGAAGCTCGCGCGGCTGGCTGGTGATCGCCCGGGTCTTGAGGTGGCACGGGTCATGGTAGGTTATCTTCACCTCACGCCCCCCACCGGTCTCTTCAGGGTTCAGCCCCAGCTTATGGAGCAGCTGTGAGGCATCGACCGTTTTGTCCGCGATCGCCTTGAGGCGTGCAGCAAGATCGGGATGACGCTTTCCTATCAGATTCGGATAGAACTTGTGCAGTGCGCCGCCGCAGGTCGCACAGGCGCTCATGATGTAGTCGGCTTCGTAGCGTTCCAGCTCGATAAGGTTCTTCTCAGCCAGATCACGAACAGTATCCAGATCCCCGCCGGACATGCCCGGCAGACCGCAGCACTGCTGTCCCTTTGGGATGATGACCGTACAGCCGAGATGTCTGAAGAGCGCCAGCGCTGCTTCCCCGATCTGCGGATAGCAGAAATTGGTCATACAGCCGACAAAGAAGACGATCCGGGGTTTACCCGGCTCACCCGGAATGACTTCAGGATGCCGCTCAAGGAACGGCTTTTTAGTAAGCAGCGGGATATGGCGCTTCCCGCCGATGAAGGGCAGCGGAAAGCGCAGGCGCAGCCCCGAGGTCTCAGGAACTTTGCGGAAAAAGAGCGGTCCGAGAATCCTTCCGGCTGCCGCACCGAACTTCATCAGGCTCCGGTTCTGGATAACCCTGCCGACAGCCGCATGGAAGGTCGTCAGGCCGCGCTGTTTCGCAAGAGCCTCCCGCGCGACCATGACGATCTCATCGGTCGGCACGTTGTTCGGACACTTGTCCACACAGTTTCCGCAGAGCAGGCACTTCGACAGAGCAGCATAGGTCGCATCGTCAAGCGTTATATCACCTTTCAGCAGGTGCTGACAAAGAGCGATCTTGCCGCGGGCAGTTGACGGCTCCTTGCCGAAAACCGAGAATGCCGGGCAGTGGGCCCGGCAGGCTCCGCACTTGACACATTTTTTGAGTTCCTGTTCGACACGCTTAAGTGCTTCCGTATTTTTCATATCTGTTCCATTCACCTATTTATCAAAACCCCTCCAAACCTCCCCTTATCAGGGGAGGCTTAACTTCCCCCCTGACAAGTACCCTCTGGGGCATAAAGGGGGATTGAGGGGGGTTGTGCATCCGCTCTACAAAGGAAACATTTTCCCTGGGTTTAAAATATTATTGGGATCCAAGGCATGCTTGATCGCCTTCATAGCTGCTACCTGTGCCGGCTTCAGTTCAAGATGGATGAACGGCTGTTTTGCGAGCCCGACCCCGTGTTCACCGGACATGGTGCCATTGAGATCAAGTGCTGCCTGAAACACTTCCGCAATCGCTGCATGGGCTTTTTCCTCCATTCCCGCTACGGACTTGTCGATCATGATATTCACATGGATATTGCCGTCTCCCGCATGACCGAAATTGACAATCGGGATATCGTACTTCTGCTTGATCTTTTCAATGGTCCGTATAACTTCCGGCACCTTGCTGCGGGGGACAACGATATCCTCATTGAACTTGTCCGGATTGACATCGCGCAGGGACGGAGAGACCAGGCGGCGCACTTTCCAGAGGGCTTCGGACTCTGCGGCATCCTTGGCGACCTTGCACTCAACCAGGCCGAGCGGGGCGATAAGCTCCTGGATCTGTGCAGCCTGTCGCTCGATCAGCTCACGGTCACCATCGACCTCGATCAGCAGAACTGCCCGCCCGTTTGCAGGGATACCAAGAGTGAAGCGTTTTTCAACACACTGCAGTGTACCGTAATCCATAAACTCGAGCGTCGTCGGAATGATCTTGTTGCCAATGATAGTTGAAACAGCCTTTGCAGCTCCGTCAATCGAATCGAAAATCGTCAGCATCGTTTTCTTTGCTTCGGGAAGCGGCAGCAGCTTGAAGATTATCTTGGTGATGACCCCGAGTGTCCCTTCGGAACCGCACATCAGCCTGGTCATGTCATACCCGACAACACCCTTGTACGTCTCACCGCCGGTACGGATGATCTCGCCGGTCGGCAGCACGACTTCAAGCCCCATGACAAAATCCCTGGTGACACCGTATTTCACGCAGCGGGGGCCACCGGCATTCTCCGCGACATTCCCTCCCAAAGTAGAGAACTTGAGCGAAGCAGGATCCGGCGGGTAGAAGAGTCCGAGTTTTTCAACAGCTATCTGGAACTGCTCGGTGACGACTCCCGGTTCGACCTCGGCGATAAGGTTCTCGGTATCGATCCTGAGAATTTTGTCGAGTCGTGTCACAACGAGTACGACACCGCCGCCCTTCGGCAGAGAGCCTCCGGTAAAGCCGCTCCCGGCGCCGCGGGGGAATACCGGGAAATTTTCAGCATTCGCCAGCTTGAGGACAGCCGAGACCTCTTCAGGCGAACCGGGATGAACGACCGCATCAGGAAGGAACTCCATCTGGGTCGCATCGTAGCCGTAGCAGATGAGATCCTGACGATCGGTCGCGACCTGATCATCGCCAACAATATTCTTCAACTCTTCGATAATCCGCTTATCAAGCATAAATCCTCAACTCGATGTTCATTTTTTCAGGCTCGGCAGCACCGTACCACCTTCAGGGATTACATATGCCTTGAAATTATCCGGAAGCATGTCGTGAGCTATCTTCAACGCCTCTTCGAGGCTTGTTGCAGGCATTAGCCCCATTGTCCGGACTTCCTCGGGAGGGAGGCCGGAGACTAGGATTATGCGGAAGCGAAGAGCCTTCTGCAGGAGTGAGTATGCAGTCTGCCCGTTAATCTCGTAATTGCTCCGTAGTCCGGCTTCAAAAGCATCAAGATCGCGAAAGCGGAACCAGTCAAAAAAGGTGGCATTACCATACCCGTCACGGCACTCGGCAAGGAGGATCATGACTCCCCCCTCCTTGAGCGCCTGACCGGCGTACTCCATCGATTTGTGGGACTGTATCACGTTTATGTCTTTGGGGAAACCGCCGCACGACACGATTACCAGGTCGGCACACTCCTTGAGCGGAAAGGCAAAATTATCCGCATAGAAACTGCAGCCATCCCTGTGCGTCCCTTGCCAGTCACCTGCGAATGCCGCGATTATCCTCTTTTGGGGAGAAAGGACTGTATTCAGAATGAAATCAGGCGGCTCCATGGCGCAGGCTTCATCCATAGCTTCATGCACCGGATTGTTATCCAGGTTGCCGGTAGTCGCAGAGCAGTTCTTGCCGTTACCCTCGCCCGGATTAAGCACATTGAAATGACTTGCCATGCAGGCAGCGCGACTGGCTACCCCGGGAAGGATGCTTTTTCTCCCGCCACCGAACCCGGCAAAGTAGTGAAATCCAATCGTGCCGGTCAGGATCAGATGGTCGGCTTCCGCAACCGTCCTGTTGATTGACACCTCTATCCCGCCGGAAGTGAATCCGACCGTCACCAGTTTTCCGGGGTCGTCGCACTCGTGATCAACGACTCGTACCCTGCCGAAAAGTGATCCGGTTATTTTTCGATGTTCCGCTTCACTCTGTTTCCGGTGGATCCCGAGAGCAATCACAATCGTGATCCTGTCATCAGCTATACCTGCTGCGTTGAGCCTTTCCACCAGCATCGGCAGGTAGATTTCGCTGCCGGTATAGCGGGTGATATCGGAGGTGACAATTACCACTTTTCCGGATGGACGCATGGCAGAAATCTGCGCTTCGCAGCGATTCAGTGCAGCAGCAATAATCTCCTCAGGTGAATGATCCACTACCTTCGGATTCGCCTGGATCACACCGAGAAGATTCTTCTCCGGAAGCCCAAGCAAGAAAGATGTTTCGCCGTATTTCAATTCCATATCAGTATCCTGACTCAACTGCCTCAAAAAAACAAGGGGGGCAAATTAGCCCCCCTCTCTTTTCTCATCCCAATCGGAAACGTGATTTTTGTCCGCGAGCAAGGCTGTCGAGCCGACCTGCGGAGGCGTAGCAACGCTACGCCGCACAAAGGGAGGCGAAGACTTACGCAACTCCCGGGCAAAAGGCGCGTTTCCTACCTACCCTTCGGCTTTCCAGTGGCCGTGGAGATTGCAGAACTCCCTCGCTACAATCTTGTCCGACTTGACACAGAAGGTTGCTTCCGCAGCCTGGCCGGGTTTGAGCATCTTGCGGGAGATCTTGTCGCCGTCAATCACTTCTATCCACTGGATGTAATGAGCATCTTCCATCGGATGAGGGATGGAGCCGACCTTTACGATCACCTTACCATCGCCCTTTTCAATCACCGGGACATGCTTCTCCTGAGAAGCATCGACACTGTTCTCGACCAGAAGCTGCATGGCTTCGCCGCAGCATGCCAAAGGGCCGCCGCCCGAAATGAATAGTTCGACGATATTGCCGCAGACATTGCATTTGTAAACTTCAAGCACTTTTGCCATGATCTTTCTCTCCTTTAGTAAGGTCAGAACTTCTGGTGGTATTCGGCTACCTTCTGCGCAAACTCTTTTCCAAACTGAAAACAACTCTTCTCATCTTCAGGTGAAGGTTTGTAAAGTATCTGAAGCCCCGGCTCCACAGTATCGAGAGTCATGCGTTTGAACTCATCATAGATCTCTTTAACTGCCCCGCCGCCCCAGCCGTAACTTCCAAAGGCCCCTACCAGACGGTTTTTCGGACGAAGGCCCCGCAGGTGGGTCATGAACTCCGCAACAGTCGGGAAGGTAATATTGTTCAGCGTCGGAGAACCGATCAGTGCCCCTCTAGATTTCCAGAACTCCTTGATCGCGACGCTCATCGGAGTAGCCCTGAGCTTGATGACCCGAACGCCTACGCCCTCGTCCCGTATACCCTCTGTTATCGGGACAATCATCTTTTCGGTGCTCTGCCACATCGTATCGTAAATGACGGCAATGGAAAGATTCGCTTTTCCGTTCGCAATATCCAGATACATCCTGAATACCTTGCCTGGGTCCTTCCGCCAGATTATCCCATGGTCAGGAGCCACGATATCGACAACAAGCCCGAGTTTTTCGATCTCGGCAATCTTGGCTTTTATCACCGGCCCGAACGGCATGAGAATGTTCGCGTAATAATCGATGACCGCATCGTCCAGCGCAGACTCAGAATATTCAGCCATGAAATCATCATCAAAGCGGCTGTTAGAGGCTATGTGCTGGCCGAATGCATCCTGAGTGAAAAGGATGTTCTCCCCGGCAAGATACGTTATCATCGAATCAGGCCAGTGAAGCATGGGAGTCTCTATGAACGTGAACGTCTTCTTACCGGTACAGAGCGTATCGCCGCTCTTCACGACCTTGATTTTCCAGCGGTCCAGGTTAAAAAACCTTTCGAGCCCTTTCTTCCCCTTGTCAGTTATGTAGATAGTCGCGTCAGGCGCAAGAGACATGATCCTGTCAAGGCTTGTGACATGATCGTTCTCGATGTGATTGATGATAACGTTCTTGATCTTCGAAGGATCGACAACTTCGACAATGTTCTTGATCGTTATATCGGCAAAGTCATATTTAACCGTGTCGATGAGAGTGACTTCGTCATCCAGAACCAGATAGTTATTGTACGATGTGCCCAGGGGGGTCGTATAACCGTGGAAATCCCTCATCGCCCAATCGAGCGCTCCGACCCAGTAGACATCCTTCTTAAGCTCGACAGCCTTCATCCGGTAATCCTTTCAATCCATTCAATTAATCATCAAATCAAAATCATTCGATCTCTTCGAACTGGTCGCTTCCGACCCCGCAAACCGGACAGGTCTCGGGCGGCTCATCGCCTTCATGTATATAATCACAGACAACGCATCTCCATTTTTTCATTTAAGCACCCCTTTTCAGTTATATTTGAACGTACGGGCAACACCGTCTGTACTGAGGCACTCCTTGCAGAGCCCGACAACAACAAAAGAGCTGTCGAAAACCTCAAACCCGTCAATATCGTTTTTTTTCAGATGTACATCCGGCAATAGAGTTGCATCAATATCGATGACCTTTTCACAGGAGAGGCACGAAGCGTGATGATGCCTGCTTGTGTCGGCATCGAACCGCGCCTTTGCCTCAGGACTGCTTATCTTCTGAGCGATCCTGAGCTGTACAAAAGTCTCAAGCACCCTGTAGACTGTTGTTCTCGACACCCCGGTCATCCGGTCCTGGATTGATGCATAGATATGATCAGCAGTCGGGTGGTCAGTTCTGGAAGAGAGGTTTTCCAGAATCGCCCGTCTCTGGGAAGTGAGTGAAAGCCTGCTCTTGCGGCAGCGATCTTCCATCAGCTTCAGCTTTGATGATATGAATTCCTGCCTGTCATGCTGTTTTTCATTCATTTTGAAACCTTATTGCAAAATATTACTATTGTCAATTATTTTCCCATCTTTCGAGGCAGTATAAAAATAGAAACCGGCTGTACTTCAGAGTGGTTACAGCTCGACGAGCAGTATACCCTTAAAAAGTTCAAAGATTATATCAGAGAATTTTAAGTATACAAGATACTTTGAGCCCCAATTATTAAAAAAGGACCTCAAGAGTATTAACGTATTGACAAGGAAGCATAATTCCATTAACAATTATGCGTTTTTGCTTACAAGCCTTATGCAAGGCGCTCAATAAAGGAGGATTTTTTGAAATGGAACAGTACGCCATCTACTTTGCTCTGGTCTGCGCCGCTGCAGCGGTAGCTTACGGCCTCATCTCGGCAAACTGGATTCTGGCTCTCCCTCAGGGAAATGACCGGATGCGCCAGATTGCAGCTGCGATTCAGGAAGGGGCAGGCGCTTACATGAAGCGTCAGTACACGATCATTGCTGTTGTCGGAGCAATTATTTTCGTGATCCTGCTCATCCTGCCGGCACCACTCGGAGCCAAAACCGCTGTCGGTTTTGCTATCGGGGCAATCTTCTCCGGCCTGACCGGTTTTATCGGTATGTTTGTTTCAGTCCGGGCCAATGTCCGCACTACTGAAGCAGCCAAAAGCGGTATAAAAAAAGCTCTTGACGTCGCCTTCAAAGGTGGCGCCATCACCGGCATGCTGGTCGTTGGACTCGGCCTGCTCGGCGTTGCCGGCTACTATCTCGTCCTGCTCAAACTTATGCCCGGTGCCCCGATAAAAGAAGTCGTCAGCCAACTGGTCGGCCTCGGCTTCGGTGGTTCTCTGATCTCCATTTTTGCCCGCCTTGGCGGCGGCATCTTCACCAAAGGTGCAGACGTCGGTGCCGACCTGGTCGGCAAGGTGGAAGCAGGCATCCCTGAAGACGACCCGCGCAATCCGGCTGTTATCGCCGACAACGTCGGTGACAACGTCGGTGACTGTGCCGGCATGGCCGCCGACCTGTTCGAGACCTATGCAGTGACCCTGATAGCTTCCATGCTGCTGGGAGCAATGGCCTTCAACAATTTCAGCGCTGCGGTCAATTATCCGCTCATCCTCGGCGGCATCTCCATCATCGCCTCTATAATCGGTACTTTTTTCGTCAAACTTGATGCCAGCGAGAAAATAATGCGTGCCCTGTACAAAGGCCTTATCTCCTCCGGCGTCATCGCCAGTATCGCCTTCTACTTTGTCACGGTGCGGATGTTCCCGGCAGGCAATCCGACCGGCTATTCCGCTAACAATATCTTCATCTGCACAATTGTCGGTCTGGTAGTAACCGGTGCCATCTTCTGGATTACCGAGTACTATACCTCTACCGAATACGCTCCGGTACAGCATATTGCCCAGGCATCCACCACCGGTCACGGCACGAATGTCATTGCCGGACTCGGAATATCGATGAAATCAACTGCTGCTCCAGTAATTGTCATTGCCGCCGGGATTATCGTTTCATTCCATTACGCCGGTGTTTACGGCATAGCCATTGCGGCTGTTTCCATGCTGTCTCTGACCGGCATAGTCGTCGCCATGGACGCCTACGGTCCGATCACCGACAATGCCGGCGGTATTGCCGAGATGGCAGAGCTTGACGACTCGGTTCGCGCTGTCACCGACCCCCTGGATGCTGTCGGCAACACTACCAAGGCTGTTACCAAAGGGTACGCCATCGGCTCCGCCGGTCTGGCCGCAGTCATCCTCTTCACCTCCTACGTCGATGAACTGAAACTGGCCGGCAAAGCCATCACCTTCGACCTGTCCGACCCCTACATCATCGTCGGCCTCTTTATCGGCGGCATGCTCCCTTACTATTTCGGCGCCCTCTGCATGGAAGCAGTCGGCAAGGCTGGCGGGGCGGTTGTTGTCGAAGTCCGTCGCCAGTTCCGCGAGATCAAGGGAATCATGGAAGGGACCGGCAAACCGGACTACGCAGCCTGTGTTGACATCGTTACCAAAACCGCTCTTAAGGAGATGGTCATTCCCGCGCTGATCCCGATTCTGGCACCGATCATCGTCGGCTTTACCCTCGGGCCCAAAGCACTCGGCGGCGTGATCGTCGGCACAATCGTCACCGGCATCTTCGTCGCCATCTCTATGACGACCGGCGGCGGCGCCTGGGATAATGCCAAGAAATACATCGAAGACGGCCACCACGGCGGCAAGGGCGGCGACGCACACAAAGCTGCCGTTACCGGCGACACCGTCGGCGACCCCTACAAGGATACAGCCGGCCCGGCGATCAATCCGATGATCAAGATCATCAACATCGTCTCACTACTGATCGTACCGCTCCTCAGCAAGATGTAATATAATTCTGCTGCATTCTGTAATAAGAAAAGGCGCTGTCCGGATGGGCAGCGCCTTTTCTTATTACGGGTTAATTCCTTGATAGCAACCTAATATTGAACAGGCATCCGGTCAGAGCAGAATGGAAGATAATAACGGATGTCTTGGAATACAATACGGATTCACCACCGTAACACCTCGCCAGGTAAAACCATGCTGCATATCTTCGGTAAGCAACAAGCGGCAATGGTTTTCGGCGGTAACTGCCAGAATCAGCGCATCCCAAATCTGAAGGCTGTGATCAGCCGTAAGGTCGAAGGCCGATTGAAAAGCCGACCAAGTCGAATCACCGACTTCAAAGCTATCGGCCCATTGCAAGACACGAGTGCGAGCCTCGTCCGGAGTGCACCCGGCTTTCCCGGTCAAGACACGAAACAGTTCGCCCAGCACCTGAACCGGAATCAGGACAGATTCAGGTGATAGACGTGAAAGCAGCTCCATGGCAACATCACGACGGGCAGTATCGCCAATCCCTTCAGCATAGGCAAGAATATTGGTATCAATGGCGACCCTCATGACGTGCGCTCGTACAACTCATCGCGGGTCCAGTTCCTGACGCCAGTAAGCTCCTGGTGACGCAGGCGCTCAAGAAGCAGCTCACGCGCCGCAACATGGGCGTTGTCAGCTTTTCTGACCGGCGAAATGGTTGCAACTGGTTTTCCCCGTGAGATAACGAGAAACTCTTCGCCCTGCGATACCTGCTTCAGGACGTTCGAGAATTGCCGGTTAGCATCAACTGCCCGTACTGTCTGCATAATCCCTCCAAGGTAGTGTTGATAACTACATTATGCCGAGTCCAGGTCGATGTCAAGATCTGAACTTTATGGATAATCACTCTTTGCCCGTACCTCTGCAGGTAAAGTTGATGTAGAAGCCCATACACACCTCTATTCCCTGCTGAAGGCGCGGGTTTGCGATCCGGAGCGGTATCTATCGAATATTGAAAGCAGGTAAGCTGTTAAGTTCGGCTCTTATTAAAACCTCTACAGCAGTCCTTGGACTCTCACGGAACTTCTCATCTGTCATTTTCCACCCGAGTTACAAATAAAGTCGGAACAGCTGCTCCGCCACACAGGCCGGTTTTGCTCCGCCTTCGATCTCAACCGTGATCCGGTAGGCAATCTGTACCCCGCCTGAGACCTCTTCGACTCCCGTCACCACACTTCTTGCCCTGACCCTCGCACCGGTCACCACCGGAGCCGGGAAACGGACCTTCTCAAGACCGTAGTTCACTCTGAGCCGCATTCCCGGATAGTTTCTTTCAAACATCCCCGGAGCATTGCTTTCCGTCAGGAAAGGGAGCAGTGAGAGGGTAAGAAAACCGTGGGCAATAGTCCCTCCGAATGGAGACTCTTTTGCCGCTCTTTCAGGATCGATATGAATCCACTGCAGATCACCGGTAGCCCTGGCAAAAGCATCGATCCGCGCCTGCTCGACCTTCAGCCATTCGCCGATATGGACCTCACTGCCGATCTTTTTCTGATACAGCTCAAGGAGACTCCTTACTGCGCTCATTCTTCTCCCTGCTCGACTGTGTAGCCTCTTCCACCGGTCTCTACAATATCCCCGGGACGAAGCTTCCGCCCCCGCCTCAGCTCGACTTCGCCGTTTACTGACGCAAGACCTTCAGCTATCAGGACCTTTGCCTCACCACCGGAAGACGCTTCGTTGACCGCTTTCAGAAAACTGTCCAGCTTGATGTATTCGCCGCTTATTTGCATAAATCAACCTTATGAACTAAACTTGGATTAAAAGAGTATAGTTTGAAAGGTAAGTCGAATCAATACCTGATGTCCTGGCTGTAGCAGCGGCTGTCAATATAGCCGGAGAGTGAGCGTATATGAGCTTTGCAATAAATCCCTCCATGAATCATATCAACCTCCCTGAAGCTTATATAGAGGCGCTCTATCGTTCATCGGCAGAAGTCTCCCTCCCTGATGCACGGTTCAGAGGTCACCCCTGTGAAGCATTTATCTGTATCTCTAAAATAGAGAAGACGATGAATGCCTATGTCGGCATACTTGACATGGGCCTGAAGAGCGTTCTCGTCTATACATCGGAATTTGAGGCAGACAATCCGGCTGACTATCCTGAGGTCTTTCTTCAGGCTGAAGAGTTCGTCAATGCCATGGGTTTCACTATGGAGCGGGTAAACCTCGACTTCAGCCCGGCAATGCGTGAGGTCATTATCAAGGGGTTTCGGGTCATGCGTCCCCCGCCTCCCCCCAAGAAACAGGGCAGATATCCGAAAATAGATCATTCTGTCGAATATCAACTACCTGACATGCCGTCTCCAGTTGACAACTCTCTCCAGCTGGATATCCAGGGGGAGGAGCTGGAAGCAGAACTTGGAAGCCTCAGGGCGGAAATCACTTCTGCACGGGCGGTAATCGAAAAACTCACCAGAGAAAAAGTCTCTGCTGAGCAGAGCGCTCTCATCGAGATCGCTTCACTGAAATCAGTTGCTGAACAGGCGATCGACGCCAGAAGGAAAAGCGAAGAGAAAGCTGTTCAAGAGATCCAGTCGCTGAAAGAGCAGCTGAGCACCTCGATCCCCCGGGTTGAAGAAGAAGAGAGAACCGGACTTATTGCTCGACTCCGGAATGAGGCAGACAAGGCTCAATCCCTTGAAAATCAGCTCCGCAAGGATTTAACGGAACTGCAGGAGAAGAACCGCCGCCTTGAAGGCGAGCGGAATGAAATTGAAAAACAGCTCTCTTCAGACACGGTTTCCCTGGACGAGAAAATCTCTGCTCTGACTGCCGAGAATGAATCCCTGCAGACAAGGCTCTCTGAAGAACAGGCTGCTAACAGTGCCGCTTCAGACAAGATGACCGCTCTTGCACTCTTTGAAGTATCCTGGAGAGAGGGGCTGCAACGCGAGGAAGACCTCTGCAGGGATATTGACACAATGAAGCTGCAGCTCGAAGCCATGGAATCAGAACTGCAGAGTCATCGCGACACGGGAAACAGGGAAGAGACGTTGATCCGGAAAATCACCGGGCTTGAAGCCGCAGCTGCGGAAATACAAACAGAGATCGATCAGCTCCGCATAAATGCTTTCGACGCCGGGAAACAGGCGCCGGGACTTAAAGCGCTTGAAGAAGGGAAGAGGGTCATCGAGTCAGAGTATGTGAGACTTGCCAACGAGAGCAGGGAAAAAGAGATCGAACTCGTTGACGCCCTGTCTGCGGCAGAGGCCGAAATCCAACGGCTCTCCAAAGAGATCGAGATCCAGGTCCAGGTAGCAGCCATGGAACAGGCAGCACTACGGGCCGAACTGAAGCGGATCGTTATGAGCGCGGGTGCTGCTCCCCAGGACTCAGTTACTGTCCCGTTGGAGTCCGTGAAGAGTGCTGAACTCTCCACCGGAGAGCTGATCGTCAAAGCTGAAGCCGCTCATGCGGCAGCGACTGTGAAACCTGACGATACAGCAGGCTCTCAGCAGCTTCCGCATATGGCCAGCAGTGAAGACGACCCGGATCTGCCTGTCCAGAAAGACCAGGAACTATTAAGAGGACTGGTTAACGAACTCGGGAATTTCTACTCGGAACCCGGGTACTCCTCAACCGAATTCAGCATCGATCCGTCCATCACCTCTCTGGAGTACTCCGACCCGTCCGAGATTGTCGCCCTGTTCTACTCAAGCAACAGTGTACAGGCAGTACCTGTAGGGAGCAGCATTCAGAGATGCAAAAGCTTTGTTATCGGCATGAAAAAATCCGGCAGGTATCTGACCTATATCATCTGGTATCTGACCGAGGGCAAAGAAGTCGTCATCTGCACGCCGCAGCAGCAGCCTGCAGACAGCACTGAATGCATCCGGATACTTCAGGATGCAGTAGCCTATTTCGAGATCGTCGGCTTCATGATGGAGTTCGAAGAGCTCGGCAGCAGTACAAAAAGCTATACAACCGCTCTGAAGAAAGTACCTGCGCTCCGAAAGGCAATAAACGGCTGAATCTCAGGAGGATTTCAGGGCTTCGACCCTTTTCTGGAGAACAAACTCCGATCTTTTTGACGGCTTCATCATTTCAATTGTCAGAGGGTCGATACCAAGATCAGCCGTATTCATCCCCGCAACCGCCACTGCCCGTTCCCACCCCTCCATGCAGTTATTTCCCGGCTTGTCAGCCCCTGAGATCAAGGGGACGAGATCAGTGATGCCGGCCCTGATCGCCTGCTGTGCCATCCGTATCCTCGTTGACTGTCTCAGCTCATCAAGCCTGTTTGCATTGCCATGAAGGCGGCTGATAGCGGCAAGCGCCCGACCATAATCAGCAGGGAGTGAAAGCCGCCTGCAAAAATCTTCAGCGACCCTGAAACCGGCTTCATCATGACCATGATGCTTCGGGTATAGAGACGGGTCAGTAGAGAGTTTCCCGATATCGTGAAAAAATGCGCAGAACCTGGCCAGCGGGGAAGAGGAGAGAGAGGTAACCCTTTCGAGAACTTGCAGTGAGTGGCTCAGCAGGTCTCCTTCGGGATGGTACACCAAAGGGCCGGCCGGTATCTCCGGCATCCGGAACAGCTCGGGCAACCAGAGACGTCCGACATCAAACTCCAGCATTTTCTGAAAGAAACGCCCCGGTTCCGGAGCTGAAAATGACTTCAGCATCTCCCGGGCGAAACGCTCGGCAGGAATACGCATCAAATCTTCATCCCAGTTTTTTGCACGAACGATCTGCCCTGCTTCAGATGCAATTCGAAAGCCTTCCGATTCCAGGCGCAAAGCTCTGAAAATACGGAGAGGATCGTCGGAAAACGAGTTTTCGCTGCAACAGCGTAAGGAGAGGTTTTTAAGATCGCCCTCTCCCTGAAGCGGATCAATAAGGAGCCCGTCAATTGTCATGAGCATTGCGTTGACCGTGAAATCCCTTCGTCTCAGGTCGTTCACCAGACCATCTTCATGGTCTATCAGGGTTATCTCGACATTACCGAACCCGCTGAAATGCCTGAACCAGACTGCAACTGCATTCCGGGAGATGACCTGACTGAAGCCCTTTGATTCGAGCAGAGCCGCAGGAAGAGCAGCGACCAGATCGATATCCCTGATCTCCCTCCCCAGAAGCGTGTCTCTGACGCTCCCGCCGACAAGCCAGACCTTTCCGATCAACTCTGCCGGAAAGAGCTGCCTGAGAAAGCTGCCGACCACCTCTATGCTGTAGTCCCGCCTGTTTTTAGTGACCACTGATACTCCGTTCAGCAATTTATGCAACTGTACCATCATGATTCTTTAAGGCAACAGTACCACTCTTTGGGATGGAAAACAGCGCTCATATCTGCTAATACTTTTTCCTGAACCCGTGACGGCGAGAGCCGTATCGAACGGAAACAGCCGGGGCTTCCAACGATGGAGTTGCAGTATCAGATAATGATCCGTAGGGGCCAACCGCCGGGAATACACCTATTGGTGCAGAAGCGGAGGCGTTGCAGAGAGAGACGGTTCTCACCGTTACGGGTTCAGATTTTTGGAAGAAAAAAACAGGGATAATCATGGAAATCCTCAAACATCTGAACCCGCCGCAACTGGAAGCCGTAAAGCATGGCGAAGGACCGCTGCTGGTCCTGGCCGGCGCAGGCTCCGGAAAAACCCGGGTCATCGTCCACCGGATCGCCTGGCTGATCCGCGAGCATGGCGTACGCCCCTGGCAGATCCTGGCAGTCACCTTTACCAACAAGGCAGCCGGCGAGATGCGCGAGCGGGTTGAAAAGCTGCTCGGCGGGATCGAGACTCCGCAGATATCGACCTTTCACGCGACCTGCGTCCGGATACTCCGCCGCGATATCGGCCGGCTCGGCTTCGGCAGCAATTTTGCCATTTACGATGACAGGGAGAGCGAACGACTGCTGAAGGAGATCCTGAAAGAGCAGGATATAGATGACAAGAAATATCCTGCAAAGGCTTTCGCCGCTGCTATCGATGACTGCAAGAACGTCGGCAACTCGCCATCCGACCTTGCCTGCGGCGATCCGATGGCCGAGCGGCTGCTCAGGGTCTATAGCGCTTACCAGGAACGGTTGAAAAAATGCAATGCGCTCGACTTCGGCGATCTCCTTCTCTACACCGCACGGCTGTTCGAAGAGTTCCCGGAAGTCCTGGCGTATTACCGCGATCGCTGGCAGTGGCTGCTGGTCGATGAGTACCAGGACACCAACCCGGTCCAGTACCGCCTTGTCAGACTTCTTGCCGGGGAACGCCGCAACCTCTGCGTAGTCGGCGATGATGACCAGTCGATCTACCGCTGGCGTGGAGCCGACATTCGCAATATCCTCGATTTCGAACGGGACTTCCCGCGGGTCAAGGTCGTCAAGCTGGAGCAGAACTATCGCTCGACCAGCACTATTCTCTCTGCAGCAGGAGCGGTTGTAGCGCAGAACCGCGGGAGAAAGGCGAAAACGCTCTGGACCGAGAATCCGCTTGGGGAAAAAATAGTCTACAAAAGGCTTGAGGATGAGCGGGCAGAGGCCCGGTTCATCTGCCAGGAAGCTGCCCGCTGGCTCAGGACGGGGGGGACGCTGCGGGATATCGCCGTCTTCTACCGGACCAATGCCCAGTCACGCTCAGCCGAGGATGCGCTGGTAGCCGACGGCATCCCGTATCACATGGTCGGCGGAATGCGCTTCTATGAGCGGATGGAGGTCAAGGACATCCTTGCCTACCTCAAACTCATCGATAACCCTGCTGACGAGATCTCCATCAAACGGATCATCAACGTTCCTCCGAGAGGGATCGGCCATTCGACCGTCGACCGGATAGATGAAATTGCTGCCGCGCAAGGATTGATCTATTTTGATGCGCTCCGGGCTGCAGCCGGTTCATCCGCCCTTTCGACCGGCCCGAGGAGCAAGGTGGCTGCCTTCGTCCGGATGATCGACGACATCATCGAGCTGTCCGGCAACCTCCAGCTGGCGGAGTTGGCAGCAAAGATCATCAACGACACCGGCTACTCAACAAGGTTGAAAGAAGAACGGACAGCCGAAGCAGCCGACCGATTGGCCAACCTCGAAGAGCTGCTCGTCGCCATGGAGGAGTTCAGCCGCGGCGGGGATGACGCCGGGCTTTCCCAGTTTCTTGAACAGGTGGCGCTCGTCTCTGACCTGGAACGAAATGATGCCGGAAAATCATCCACAACCTTGATGACCCTGCATTCGGCCAAAGGGCTCGAGTTCCCGTTGGTATTTATCATCGGCATGGAAGAGAAACTCTTTCCCCATGCCAGGTCGCTGGAAGATCCCGAACAGATGGAAGAGGAGCGCCGGCTCTGCTACGTGGGGATGACACGGGCCCGTGAAAAGCTCTTCCTGACCAATGCCCGTCGGCGACGGATCTTCGGCCAGGATCAGTTCAACCAGCCTTCCCGGTTCATAGCCGACATCCCTAAAGAGCTGCTTGAAAGTGATGAATCAGTCTCTGCTCCCCGTGAATGGGGAGCTGTGAGCAGAAGCCCGGCTTATCTTCCGCAAGGTCACAACCTTGCATCGGTGTTTGCCTCGGAAGAGATGAATTATAATGAAGTGGAGATGGTTCCGGATGATAGCGAGGACGTCTACATAGGTATGAAGGTGCGCCACGCCAAATTCGGCGCCGGCACAATCCGCAAGATTGAAGGGTTCGGCGACAGCCAGAAGGTGATCGTATGGTTCGGCTCGGTCGGTCCGAAGAAACTGCTGGTGAGATTTGCGGGACTGGAGCGGGCGTGACGGATTGGATGATAAAAGGACATAGCTTCTTTGACTCAGGACAGGGTTTCGACTCTGTCCTGTTTTGTTATCCGGCAATGATTTAATTTGTTCTTATCATTGGCACTTACGACGAAATATTGTAGAGTGAGCGCGCATTTGCTTGACCGAGACAAAATGGGGTATATAAGACATGCAAAAAAATCAGAAAGAACTGAAATCCGGAAGCATTCTCGATATCAAGCGTGATTCATCGGGAAAAATATGGAGCCACGTTCGGCAAAAGTGGCTAATTGAAACTCCAGAAGAACGGGTACGGCAGGAATATGTTTGCTCTCTGGTCAACGAATATGAATATTCCCTCGAACAGATGCATGAGGAAATGACGCCACCCGGCGCTCGTGGCACAGCCAATGCCCGCGCTGACATCGCAATCTGGCGCACCATTGGCGAGAAGAAGAGTCAGGAAAATCCACTTATTGTCGTTGAATGCAAGGCGAATAACGTTACCATCGAACAGGCAACCTACACGCAGGGGGGAAATTATGCCAACTTCTGCAAAGCCCGTTTCTTCGTCACGCACAACCACCGCCAGACTAAATACTGGAAGGTGGACCATTCAAAGCTCGCCCCCAACTATGCCGAAATCAAGGATCTCCCCCATGCCGGGGCTTCCAACAAGGAAATAGAGGACATTCTCAAGAGCCTGCGCACCTTCCGCGAAGACGAGTTCGCCGACCTGCTTCATCAATGCCACAACGTTATCCGCAACCGTGAACACCTTGATCCAGCCGCCGCTTTTGACGAGATTGCCAAGATTCTGTTTGTGAAAACCTGGTCAGAACGCCGCATGCGTGAGCGGGGGGAAAGAAAGAATCTATTTACAGTGGAAATTCTCAATCAACAACTAGTAAAAGACCCGATCAACTCTCTCTTTGACCAAACCAAGGAATCTTACAAAACCGACAAAATTTTTGATCCGGGTGAGCGCATAAACCTGCGCCCTGCCACCGTTGAAGATATCGTCAAGCGCCTGCAAGCCTACAACCTATCCGATACCAGCGAAGACGTGAAGGGGATTGCCTTTGAGCGCTTTCTTGGCCGGACGTTTCGCGGCGAGATCGGCCAGTTCTTCACTCCGCGTAGCATCGTCGAATTCATGATTCGCATGGTAGAGCCAAAAGAAGGTGACGTCATCTGCGACCCGGCCAGCGGCTCAGGCGGCTTTCTGATCCGGGCTTTTGAAATCATTCGCGAGCAGATCGCCGCCGCTGTTGATCGGGAGTACCAGGAGTTTTCAGCAGAGGTGGAAGGCAAAAAACTCACTGAAGTAAAAAAGGCTGAACAGTTGCGTGAAAAGTGGGATCAACTGCAAGCTCAGCTCGATCCGGTAAGCGACACTGAACGTCCGGCAAGTGAACGGCAAGCCTCACGTATCTGGCATCTGGCCAACCGCTGCATCTACGGTACTGACGCCAACGACCGCATGGCCCGCACCAGCAAGATGAACATGATCATGCACGGCGACGGCCACGGCGGCGTGCATCACCACAACGGCTTCCTTAATGTCAACGGTATTTTCGAAGGTCGCTTCGACATCATCGTCACCAATCCCCCTTTCGGTTCCAACGTCGAGCCGAGCGATGTTATTCTCGAAGAGCAGGTGAAGGTGCCCAGCGCAGCCCGTGAGCGCTACCTGGGTGAGTACGGCGACCCCTATAAACAAGCGCTGGAGCGGGTAGAAAGCGCTATCGGCTCTCCAATCGGCAAACTGTTTTCACTCCCTGCCAAAAATGCCAAAGGCGAAGTGACCGGCAAGATCAAGACCGAAGTCCTTTTCATTGAGCGCTGTCTTAACCTGCTTAAGCCGGGCGGTCGGCTCGGAATCGTCCTGCCCGAGGGGATCTTCAACAACCCGTCATTGGCCGCTGTGCGGGAGTTCAGCGAGGACCGCGCCTATATCCGGGCTGTAGTCAGTCTGCCGCAAGAGACATTTAACTCTTCCGGCGCCAGCGTCAAGGCATCGCTATTGTTCATGCAGAAGTTTACGGCAGAGGAGCAGACCCGCTTCGACAGCACGAAAGCAGAGGCTTTCCGGGAGACACGCGACAAGTACGCGGAGGAGATTAAGGCAGAAACAGTAAGGCTTGAGGCGTTGACAATAGAAACAAAACTGAAACGTAATGCTGAAGCCAGCAAGGCGGCGCAGAAGGAATTGGCTGACTTCAAGAAACGGATGGAAGAGCGGATAAAAACCGAGTCTCGCGCCCTGCTGAAAGAGAGGTTTGCTTATCCGATCTTCCTCTACGAGGCCGAAAAAGTGGGCATCTCCGCCACCGGCGAAGAGGATGTCAACGAGCTTTATCCGGGGAAGAACTTTCCAGCGGAACTCAGCAAGAGTTGTCTGGAGCTGTACGGAGAGTTTCGGGAAAACACGGAGGCATTTATGCTGGCTGAGGTGGGTGCATGACAACGGCTGCAACCGCACGACCACGAGCCTTTGCAGTCTGGTTCAAAGATTTGGATCGTTGGGATACAACCTATTTTCGAGGGATCAGTTGGGCCTGGCCCAAAGAGTATTTTGTTACAATTGGTTCTGTACTCGAAGCCAAGTCTATTGCAGTAGATTCAAAGCTTCCGAATGCAGACAAACCAATTATCGACAAAATCACTTTTGGAGGAGCCATATTCCTTACGGATACCGATGCACGTACTTTCTACAAAGGACGCCTATTTTGGGCTAATGCTGGCGATTTCATTTATAGCAAAATCAGGGTTAAACAGGGCTCCTGTGCGATCGTACCTTCTACAATCCCTGCCATTGCAGTCAGTACGGAGTATCCGGTTTATAGGATTGCGTCAAACAAAGTATTGCCTGAATATTTTTCATTGTTGGTTCGATGTCAGCCGTTTCTGAAAATACTGGATGGCATTTCCCATGGCGGTTCAACAAAAACAAGAATTCATCCTTCGCAATTTGAGTCGATCTTAATTCCAATTCCGCCCTTGTCCATTCAACATGCAATTGTAGGCCGATGGCAGCAAGCACAAACGGAAATTGCGGCAGCGCATACTCATTCGGACACACAGGAAAGACAGCGTAAACTCATCTTTCTTGCCGCTCTCGGTAATGCCGGGATTGCGCCAACAGACAAGCAGCGTTGTTTCGCGCTTCCATGGTCAAAAGTTGACCGCTGGAGCATCGAATACCTACAACGAGCCTGTTTCGGCGAGGGTTCCTTCAAGTGGCGCTTTCCGTGTGAACCGTTATCAGCCCTGTGCAAAGGCCAGAGCGGCGGAACTCCTCTAACGTCGAATGCGAGACTTTGGGATGGCGCCATACCGTGGGTTTCACCAAAAGACATGAAAGTTTTCCGGATTTCAGATTCCCAAGATCACATCAGCGAAGAGGCAGTTGAATGTTCATCCGCCCCCATGATTCCGGCAAAATCTGTCTTGATTGTGGTGCGAAGTGGCATATTACAACGCTTAGTGCCGATTGCTATTAATGAAGTTTCCGTCTCAATAAATCAGGATATACGCGCCTTCACCGTGACAGATGAAAGGCTTTTGCCAGATTTTTTAGCTCACTTTCTGGAAGCCCGTTCAGACGACCTGTTAAGCTTGGTTAAATGGAGCACGACGGTGCAAAGTATCAATCGGGAAGAACTGGAAGCCTATCCAATTCCACTGCCACCAGTCAATGTTCAGCAGCGCATTGTTGAAGAAGCAGAGAAGATGCGCGCCGAGGTTACAGGGAAGCGAGATACTGCAAAGCTGCTTTCTGAGAGCATCAAGTCCGAAATCGAGGCGATGATTTTGGGGACAAAGACGGTCGATACACAGTAAACGCATGGAGTGATCAGAGCATGACCGAAAAAGAACTGCGCGAACACTTGCAACGCCAGTATCCCATTGAAAACGAGAGCTGCGAGTGGAAGGAGTTCAAGAGCCTGTCCCATGCCGTTTCAGGCGACAAGGGCAAGGACATCATTTCGTACATCTCGGCGCTTGCCAATATGGATGGTGGCGAGCTGATAATCGGTGTCATGGACAAGACTCTTGACATTGTTGGCATTGAAAATCTGCACTCCTACACTCCGGAAAACATTCGTCTACGCATCCTCAACAAATGTCCAAACCTCGATTCGGAGGGGTTCCGTGTGGAGCAATTCATTACCTCCGATACTGCCAAGCGCGTATGGGTCTTCCATGTTTCCTGCCATAAACCACGTCTGCCGGTTTACGCCCATGACAAGGCATGGCAGCGCATCGACGACAGTTTGGTAGAACTTCGCCCCGAACGGTTGGCAAGCATTCTCGCTGAGCCGATTGAAGTGGTGGATTGGACAGCTCAGATTGTGCAGGACGCATCAATCGATGATCTCGACCCGGCTGCATTGGCTTTGGCACTGGACAAATTCAGTGAGAAAAATAAGAACTCATCGTTTGCGGACGAGATTGCCGGATGGGATACGCGAACATTCCTGGACAAGGCGAAGGTTACCATTCAGGGGAACATAACCCGCTCCGCATTGATACTGCTTGGCAAGCCCGAATCCGTGCACTTTCTTTCTCCTGCCATGACACAGATTACCTGGAAGCTTGAGGGCGAAGAGCGCGCCTATGAACATTTCGATCCTCCCTTTCTTTTAGCCACAACTGCCGTCCTGCACCGTATCCGCAACATCAAGTACAAGATATTTCCCGACAACCAGTTACTGGCTACAGAGGTCAACAAATACGATACGCGGGTAATCCTTGAGGCTTTGCACAACTGCATTGCACACCAGGACTACTCATTATGCTCGCGCATCGTTGTGACCGAGAAAGTTGATCGGCTGATCTTCGAGAATGCCGGCAGCTTTTTTGACGGCAAGCCGGAGGACTATTTCATCGGGGAGCGGACGCCACAGCGCTATCGTAATCACTGGCTTGCGCAAGGCATGGTCAACCTGAACATGATTGATACGGTTGGTCACGGCATCCATACCATGATCATAACCCAGCGCCAAAGGTACTTCCCTCTCCCTGACTACAGCAAATCCGAAAAACTAAAAGTAGTGTTGGAGATATTCGGACACCTTATAGACGAAAATTATACCAAGCTATTGTTGGAGAGACAGGATTTACCACTTTCTACGGTCATACTGCTTGACCGTACCCAGAAGCGTCAGCCAATCACTGACGATGCGGCTACGATGCTGCGCAAGGCCGGGTTAATCGAAGGCAGAAAGCCCGGTTTCTTTGTTTCGGCGAAAGTTGCCGCTGCTACCAACACCAAGACGATTTACACTCGTAACCGCGGCATTGATAAAGCTCGCCTCAAGGAATTCGTGCTTCAGCATATCAAGGAATTCGGCCCTACGCCTCGCACCCAGTTTGAAGAGTTGCTGTTCTCAATGCTGCCTGCGGTTCTCAGTAATGAGAAAAAAAAGAACAAGGTGAAAAATCTTCTGACGGAGATGCGCATGACAGACAAGAGCGTTCGATGCCGAACAATAAACGGGGCTTCTCTGTGGGAACTTGAAAACAATGGCGTTTAAATTTTAAATTTTCTATAGATTTTAAACGGGCTTTAAACGGGCTTTAAACGGGCTTTAAAAAGTATAATCACTTTAACATGCTGAAATTATTTATGTAACTTGCTTGTAGCAGCGTTTATTTAATTCATTTATTTATTAACAAAACGCTGCATTTTCATCAGAAATCCAGACCGCACGTCTCGGCTTTCCTCCTTCACAATATGCCCACATCTAACATATATGACTTATATATTGCATGATATTACGTATTTATGTTATATAAATATTACATACATTGTTCATCTTATCAATTGACAGAAGGGAGTATCCCATGATTTTGCGCGAGGTTAGAGAGCTTGCCGGAGTGGGACAGGAATCGCTGGGCGAACAGATTGGTGTTACGCGCCAGACCATAGCTGCATGGGAGCGGGGAGACCGCGAACCTTCGATGCAGCAGGTCGTAAAACTCTGCCGGATTCTGAATGTGCCGATTGACGTTATGCTTGGCGCCGACAACGCAGCGGAACCGGTGCTGTTGTTCCGTGCCGATGCAGCAGAGACGCTTTCACCAGGCTTTAGAAAAGTTTTGACCCGCAAGGCGTGTGACTATGCGGAAATAGAGAAGCTGGCCGGTGCCCTGCCGAATCTGCCGGGCTCTCGGCCACTAACCACATTTGACCCTCACCTGGTCGAACAGGTGGCGCATGAAGTGCGGGACTGGCTGGGAGTTGAGGACGCCCCGCTCGGTGATGTCCTGTCGCTTTTGGAAGGCAAGGGGCTTAAGATTTTTCTGCAAAAACTGCCTGACTCCGTTTCCGGGTTTTCGGCCTATACAGATGAAGTCGGCGGAGCAATCTTTGTCAATGAGGGGCATCACACTGAAAGACAATATTTCACTGCGCTCCATGAGCTCTCCCACCTCATCTTTCATCGCAAGGAGTACCAATCTCCGGCAGGAACGGCTGCGAAAGTGGGCAAGTCGGACCCGCGGGAACAGGCGGCAAACTTTCTTGCCGGGGCAGTGCTATTGCCACGGAATATGGTCGAAGCTGAGCTGCACCCCTACCGTAACCGCTGGCTGCCGTTTTCTCTGTTGGGAGACATCAAGCGGCGCTACTCGGTAAGCATGAGAACCGTGCTGGTCCGTGCCGGTCAACTCGGCATTATCTCATCCAGACAATCTTTCCAGCAGATCGCCAAGATCAATGAAAAATACGGCAAGGAAGATGAGCCGGTGGACCTGAAACACCCCGAATCACTCCGCCGCTTGAATCGATTGGTCTATCAGGCGCTGATTGAGGAAAAGATTACAACTTCCAAGGCCGCCGAGGTCCTGGGGGTGCCGGTTCACGAGGTCAGGGACGAACTTGCAAAATGGCTTTCCGAGGAACTGGTTTGATCCTCCTGGCAGATACCAGCATATTGATTGATCTAGAGCACGTTGGCGGGGTCGCAGTATTACCACGCATCGCACCCTGCGAAATACTGGACGTGGTGCTGGCTGAGTGCGAACACGCCAGTCAGCCCGAGCTGGTGCAGAACATAAAACAATCCGGAATTACCGTGGTCGAGACCTCAATTGATCTCGCCAGCAGAGCATCTAACCTGCGGCGGGGCGGAGTCAGCACCATTGACATGATGACCTTGTGCCATGCAAAAGAGCGCGGGCATGCAGTCCTCGCAGGTGATCGTCCATTGCGTGAGAGGTGCAAGGAAGAAGGAGTTGAGTTCCGTGGGAGTATCTGGATAGTTGAAGAGGCTCACCGACTTCAGATTCTTAAGGCCGCAGAACTTTTACGGTGGCTGATGGTCTGGCCGACGGTTGGCAGAAGGCTTCCTACGGATGAGCTGGAAAGATTGCGACAACTCCTCTCCTAAGTACATCTAGATTATTGCTTTTGAGCCCACCACCCCCTCCTGCCTTGCCTTTTTCTCCGGTTCGTGCTAGAAAATACCCTTCTTTCCGGACTTTACATCAGATCAGGAGTTGTTATGAGGATCACCAGAAAAGAGGTGGAGCATGTCGCCACCCTTGCCCGTCTGAAGCTTGATGAGGAAGAGATTTCGACCTTCACCGGACAGATGGATGCAATTCTTTCTTATGTCGATACACTTTCGCAGTTGAACACAGACGGGATCATTCCTACTTCGCATGCTGTCCCTATGGAGAACGCTTTCCGTCCTGACGAGACCCGCCCGTCTCTCGGAACGGAAAATGCGCTGGCAAATGCACCGGAGAGAACAGATGATTTTTTCAAAGTGCCTAAAGTAATAGAATAAAATCAGGTCTAGGTTGAGGTTGAGGTTGAGAGTTTTCTTAACCTTAACCTTAGCCTTAACCTGTGAATCGGAGATTCACAAATGGAACTATTTGAACTTACCGTCCATGAACTGCATGAAAAGCTGAAGCGCAAAGAGGTCTCTTCTGTCGAGGTCACCAAAGCGATGCTTGCCCGGATCGCAGCGACCGACGCTACGGTGAACGCCTTCATAACCGTCTGCCCTGAAGCGGCGCTGGCAAGCGCAGCAGAGGCTGACAAGCGGATCGCTGGCAAGGAGATGGAGATCCTGACCGGCATCCCGCTGGCACTGAAAGACATCTTCCTGACCAAAGGGATGCGCACTACCTGCGCCTCGAAGATCCTTGACTCCTTCGTCCCGCCGTATGATGCGACTTCATGGCTGAAACTGAAGAATCAAGGCGCGGTCCTGCTCGGCAAGCTGAACCAGGACGAGTTCGCCATGGGCTCATCCTGCGAATCGAGTGCTTTCGGCCCGACCCGCAACCCGTGGAACCCGGAGTGCATCCCCGGCGGCTCTTCCGGCGGTTCTGCTGCCGCGATTGCGGCGCAACAGGCGATCACCACGCTCGGGACAGACACCGGCGGCTCGATCCGCCAGCCGGCCTCGCACTGCGGCTGTGTCGGCCTGAAACCGACCTATGGCCGGGTCTCCCGCTACGGGGTCATCGCCTATGCCTCCTCGCTCGATCAGGTCGGTCCGGTGACCCGTGATGTCCGCGATGCAGCGATCATGCTTGGCGCGGTGGCCGGTTATGATCCGCTCGACTCCACCAGCGTCGAGCGTCCCGTGCCGGATTATCTGAACTCCCTCCAGCCGGATGTCAAAGGGCTGAAGATCGGTCTGCCGAAGGAGTATTACATCGACGGACTCCATCCTGATGTCAAAAAGGCGCTGGAGCTGGCCATCGAGACCTATCGGGGCATGGGTGCCGAATTCATCGATATCTCCCTCCCCCATACCGACTATGCCGTTGCCTGTTACTACCTGATAGCCACTGCCGAAGCGAGCTCGAACCTGGCCCGTTACGACGGCGTCCGTTTCGGTCACCGTACCAGCGAGAGCTGCGGACTGAACGAGATGATCTCCCGGAGCCGCGACGAAGGATTCGGCGCAGAAGTCAAACGACGGATCATGCTCGGCACCTATGCGCTCTCCTCAGGCTATTACGATGCCTACTATATCAAGGCGCAGAAGGTTCGGACCCTGATCATGCAGGACTTCCTCAAAGCCTTCGAAAAGGTGGACGTCATCCTCACTCCAGTGGCCCCTACCCCTGCCTTCAAAATCGGCGAAAAGAGCAGCGACCCGCTGCAGATGTACCTTTCCGACATTTTCACCATCCCGGTAAACCTTGCCGGGACCTGCGGAATTTCGGTACCTGCCGGGATAAGCAAGGACGGCCTCCCTATAGGCCTGCAGCTGATCGGCAAGCCGTTCTGCGAAGAGACGATCATCCGCGCCGGCTATGCGTTCGAGCAGGCAACGGAGTGGCACACGAAGAAAGCAACTCTATAACTTTGCTGAACGTTTTGTTAACTTCAACAAAACAACCAAAGCGAGTTTGATGGAATACCAAAGGAGGTATCACCATGCCAATGACAGTCCCACAACTTGAAACCGAACTGTTTAATTTGGATTTGAACACTCGGGCGCATCTGGCGGAAAAGCTGATCCTCAGCATTGATGCCCCAAGCGAAGAAGAAAACCTTAAACTTTGGGTAGATGAAGCTGAACGACGCCTTGCAGATTTACGCGCAGGCAACGCCAGAGAATATCCTGCTAATGAGGTTTTTCAGAGTCTGAGGGCTGCACTCAAGTGAAACAAGTTACGTTTCATGAAGATGCCCGCGCAGAACTGGCGGAGGCTTCACATTTTTAAGAGGATCGTGTCCCTGGTCTCGGACAAGCACTGATTGACGATGTGGAAAGTTGTGTCAACCAGATACTTGAACATCCGAGTGCATGTGAACGTGTCTCAAAAAAACTGCGTCGCAAGGTGTTAAGCAGGTTTCCTTATGGCTTGATATATGCTGTTGAGCCTGATCGTCTCAGAATCTTGGCAATTGCCCACTATAAGCGACGCCCCGAATACTGGCGTTACAGGCTTGCTTAAATACGCTTTAAATAATTATCTCGCAGCATTGGAGTTTATCCCCATGGAATTTCAACCCGTCATCGGCCTCGAAGTCCACGTCCAACTCAAGACAAACACGAAAATTTTCTGCGGCTGCTCCACGCAGTTCGGTGCCTCCCCCAACTCCCAGACCTGTCCGGTCTGTCTTGGCCTGCCGGGCGCCTTGCCGGTGCTTAACAAGAAGGTCGTCGAGTACGCCATCAAGGCCGGCCTTGCCACACACTGCAATATCGCCCCCCGCTCGGTCTTCGCCCGGAAGAACTACTTCTATCCCGACCTCCCCAAAGGCTACCAGATCAGCCAGTATGAACTCCCGATCTGCGAGCATGGCCATCTGGATATCGAGGTCGACGGCATCGGCAAGCGGATCGGTATCACGAGGATCCACATGGAAGAGGATGCCGGCAAACTGGTGCACTCTGACGTGCCAGGGCTGGGAAGCGGCTCCGGTGTCGACCTGAACCGCGCCTGCACGCCGCTGCTGGAGATCGTCTCCGAGCCGGACATCAGGACAGCTGACGAAGCAGTCGCCTACCTGAAGAAGCTGCACCAGATTGTCGTCTACCTCGGCATCTGCGACGGCAACATGGAGGAGGGGAGCTTCCGCTGCGACGCCAACGTCTCGGTCATGCCGGTCGGCTCCGATACCTTCGGCACCCGCACTGAGACCAAGAACGTCAACTCCTTCCGCTTCGTCAAGCAGGCGATCGAGTACGAGATCGAGCGGCAGATCGAGGTCATTGAGGAGGGCGGCAAGATCGTTCAGGAAACACGCCTTTTCGACCCGGACAGCTGCACGACCCGCTCCATGCGCGGCAAGGAGGATGCCCACGACTACCGCTACTTCCCCGATCCCGATCTGGTACCGCTGGTCATCTCCAATGACTGGGTGGAGGACACCCGTCTCGGCCTGCCGGAGCTGCCGGAAGCGAAACTTAGCCGCTATCAAGCGGAACTGGGGCTGTCACTCTACGATGCCGAAGTGCTGACCGCTTCACGCGAACTGGCTGAATACTATGAAGAGATTATCGCCGCCGGTTCGCAAGCCAAGGCTGCTGCCAACTGGGTCATGGGCGAAGTCACCCGGGGGCTGAACGACAACGGGCTTGCCATCACCGCCTGCCCGGTATCTCCCGCACTGCTTGCAGAGCTGCTGGCCCTCATCGACAAGGGAACCATCTCCAACAAGATTGCCAAAACGGTCTTCGACGAAATGTGGCAATCGGGCAAGCGTCCTGAAGAGATCGTGGCCGAAAAAGGGCTGGTCCAGGTCTCCGACACCGGCGAGATCGAGAAAATCATCGATGAAATCATGGCTGCGAACATGGGCCAGGTGGAAGAGTTCCGCGGCGGGAAGGAGAAGGTCTTCGGCTTCTTCGTCGGCCAGGTCATGCGCGCCAGCAAGGGGAAGGCAAACCCGGCGGTGGTGAACGACCTGCTGCTGGTAAAACTGAAGGGATAGACCAGCAGGATAATCAGTTAGAAAGAGAGGGCACAGCCGGGACGCGGTAGTGCCCTCTCTTTGTATCTGAACCCAATGAAAATTCAGCTTTCAGGGTTGCATATCTGCAGTCAGCAACAGATTGACCTCGATCGGCTTAATATGGTATAAGACGTTTATTGTCTTAAACCATATTAGGGAGTGGTGCCGCATGCAATACCTGCCAAAGAAAATTCAGGACCGACTTGATGAAAAACTCGCTCTACTGAACGTCCGCCGACCAATGCCGCAGACCGCAGTACGCAAGCTGCGGGAGCAGTTCGGGCTGGAGATGACCTATAATTCCAACGCCATCGAAGGGAACAGCCTGACCCTGAAAGAGACATTTCTGGTGATTAATGAAGGCCTCACCATCAAGGGGAAGCCGCTTCGGGACCATCTTGAGGCGAAAAGCCACAGCGAAGCACTGGAGTACCTGTATGAGCTGCTGGACAGTGAAACCCGCAGCACCCTTTCCGAACGGCTGATCAGGGAACTGAACCAGATCGTCATGCGGGAGATCGACAAGGAGTGGGCGGGACGCTACCGCACCAGCAACGTGTTCATCGCCGGTGCCGACCATACCCCGCCCGAAGCGGTCCTGGTGCCGCAGCTGATGCATGAGCTTATGGACTGGATGCGCCGGAGCAGGAAGACGATCCATACCGTGGAGCTGGCCGCGCTGTTGCACCACCGGCTGGTCAACGTCCACCCCTTCTTCGACGGCAATGGCCGCACCGCGCGGCTGGTGATGAACGTTATCCTGATGCAGGCCGGATTTCCGTTGGCAGTCGTGCTGAAGAATGATCGCAAACGCTATTACCGGACGCTGCAGGAGGCCGACCGGGGGGACTGCGCACCGTTCGTCCGCTTCATTGCCCAGGCGGTGAGCCGGTCGCTCGATATCTACCTCAAGGTGCTGACCCCGGCAGATAAGAACAGGGAGCAGTTCATCTCTCTGGCAGAGCTGGCAGCAGGCTCAAGCTTCACGGCCAAGTATCTCAACCTGCTGGCACGCAGCGGCAAGCTGGAGGCGCATAAAGAGGGACGCAACTGGCTGTCGTCGCAGGAGGCGCTCAAGAGATATCTGGATGGCAGGGAGAGAAAGAGATGATCCAGAAGTTACGCATAGTGCGAATAGAGAACCAACTGAACCCACGCGCCACCAGAGCAATGTCACCCATGCTGTGGGCGCAGCAGACACCAAAACCCGCCGACTGCAGCCTCCTCCACCCTGGCTTCAACCAGCATCACGGTTTACGACATCCTTGGCAACCCGTTCAACTGCCTGCAGGTGGTGGTGTTCGGTGTGACGCTGCAGTGACGCTGTTTTTTCGAAGAGGCTGAATGCCATCCCCCTGGTGGAAAAACTCGCGCGGCGAGCTGTTCGTCATTGCCCAGTTCATCGTCTTCGGACTGCTTGCCCTGGCCCCCCGGACACTGCCCGGCCTGCCGGAGTGGAGCAGCAGTTTCAAAACCGTAAGCACCTTTGCCGGCGGACTCCTGCTGCTTTCAGGAACAGCTCTGGCAGCAGCCGGATCCCTGAAGCTCGGGCGCAATCTCACCCCCCTCATCACCCCGAAAACAAATGCCGTCCTGCAGGAAAACGGCGCCTACGCCCTTGTCAGACACCCCATCTATGCCGGCATCCTGCAGATGGCCTTCGGATGGGGGCTCTGGATCCACGGCTGGCTGACGCTCGGCTATGCCCTGCTCCTCTTCATAATCTTCGACCGCAAATCCCGGCGCGAAGAGGAGTACCTGCGCAAAACATTTACCGGTTACGCTTCATACTCCCGCCGCGTCAAGCGCCTCATCCCCTTCATTTACTGAAGTCAGCCCCTCCATGACAAAAACAGGTTTACCTGGTTTACCCTTCTTTGTTACTATCCATACGATTTAGATTCCACCTGCAGACAAACTCCAGAATAAAGGATCAATTCATGTCTTTTCGAACCATCGAGTGGCGCAACGACAAAGTGATCATGATCGACCAGACACGGCTCCCTTCCGAAGAGATCTATAATGAATACGATGATTTCCAGGGGGTTGCCGAAGCAATAAAGGGGATGATAATCCGCGGCGCTCCGGCCATAGGGGTTGCTGCGGCAATGGGGGTCGCCCTGGGGGCACGGGATATCATCGCCGACACCCATGAATCCTTTTTCAAGCAGCTCGACAATGTCTGTGAGACCCTTGCCCGGACCCGCCCGACCGCAGTGAACCTATTCTGGGCGATAAACCGGATGAAAAGGGTCGCCGAAGCACACCGGGACAAGACGATCAACTCCATCAGGGCTCTGCTGAAAGCGGAAGCGATCAGTATCGAACACGAAGACCTCCAGATCTGCCGCGCTATCGGCAGTCACGGCGCACCGCTGATCCGTGAAGGTTCGACGGTCCTGACCCACTGCAATGCCGGCGGCCTGGCGACAGCCGGGTACGGCACGGCTCTCGGCGTCATACGTGCCGCCCATGACGCCGGCAAAAAGATCAAGGTCTTTGCCGATGAGACCCGCCCCTGGCTCCAGGGGGCCAGGCTTACCGCCTGGGAGCTGATGAAGGACAACATCCCGGTCACCCTGATCTCGGACAATATGGCAGGCTGGTTCATGAGCAGAGGGGAGATCGACTGCGTTGTGGTCGGGGCGGACAGGATAGCCGCAAACGGTGATACGGCAAACAAGATCGGCACCTACAGCGTTGCAGTCCTGGCAAAGGAGAACCGTATCCCGTTCTATGTCGCAGCGCCGATATCGACCCTTGACCTGACGCTTGCAACCGGCGATGAGATCCCGATAGAAGAGCGCCCCGCTCATGAAGTCACCCACATCCGTGGAGTCCCTATTGCCCCTGAAGGAGTCCCGGTCCGCAACCCCGCATTCGATGTGACTCCTGCGAAATACATCACAGCGATCATAACCGAAAGAGGTTTTGTCAGAGGAGAGTACGGCACTGGACTGAAGGCCCTGGTGGGAAAGTGAGCCATATGCTCGATATTCAGGCGGCCTTGAAAACTGCTCTGACTCCGGATCTGGAGGGGGACAACGAACGGGCACTGGTCGAACTTATGGGTGGGCTCGGATTCGCCTATCCTCCCAGATCTGCAACTAATATACGGCTCCTTTCAGAACAGTTCCCCATTGAAACAGTCACGGAAATCACGGAGTCTGCTCTTGACTCTGCAATGCCTGATATGTCTCTCAACAACCTTGAGCGGATATCGTCAATCGTCCCCAAAGAGCTGCTGCAGACAACCTGCTGCGATCCGGCCAGACTGCCGATGCTTCTTGCCCTGCTCGGATCATCCCCCTTCCTGACCAACATCATCTGCCGCGACCCGGCATCTTTCGAAGTGCTGTTCAGCTCCCTGGAGATAGACCTCGCACGAAGCGAAGCAGAAATGCTGCATGCCCTTCGCGCAATGCTTCCGACGGATATCGACTATCAGGGGCTCTTCCCCTTCCTGCGCCGGTTCAAGTACCGTGAGATGCTCCGGATCGCTGTACGTGACCTCGGCGGACTGGCACCCCTGGAAGAGGTGACTGCCGAACTCTCCTCTCTGGCTGCAGCAACTCTGCAGGTCGCAGTTGAAGTGACCCGCCGACTCCTGATCGCCGAACACGGTGCCCCGCTTCTGGACGAAAGCCTCTTCGAAGCCGAGCTGACGATCCTCGGTATGGGCAAATTCGGTGGCCGCGAACTGAACTTCTCTTCCGACATCGATCTCATCTTTTTCTACACCTCGGATCAGGGTGAGAGTGCCGGAATCCCGGATGAGCAGGATGGGGTAAAGGGACGGATCTCGCTGCACAGCTTCTTCGTGAAACAGGCGGAGATGATCACGAAGGCGATTAATCAGGTGACTGATGAAGGCTTTGTCTTCAGGGTCGATCTGGGACTGCGGCCGGAGGGTAAAGGGGGCGACATGGCGCTCTCCCTTCGCTCCGGAGAGGTCTACTACGAACTCTGGGGGCAGTCCTGGGAGCGGGCAGCGATGCTGAAAGCACGGCCGGTCGCCGGCTCGATCCCCCTTGGCGAGGAGATGCTGAAAAGGCTCGAACCGTTCATTCACAGAAGATACCTGGACTACAACCTTATCGAAGATATGATGGCGATGAAAAAGAAAATCGATGCCTCGCTGGCCAGAGAGCTTGAAGGTGAGTACAACATCAAGCTGGGGCGTGGAGGTATCCGCGAAATAGAGTTTTTCATCCAGGCACTGCAACTGGTCTACGCCGGGAAAAACCCTCAGCTTCGCGAAAAGAACTCCTTGAAATCGCTGGCACTGCTCAAGAGTGCACAACTGGTCAGTGAAGAAGACTGCATGCTGCTCTCCGATGCCTACCGGTTTCTCCGGACCGTCGAGCACCGGATCCAGGTCGTCCAGGAACGTCAGACTCACAACCTCCCGAAAAAAGATGACGAATATCTGGCGCTCGCCCGGCGCTGCGGCTTCCGTTCAGTTGACGGAGCGACCCGTTTCCGTCTGCAGCTTGAAAAGCACCGGGCCGATGTCTCCTTTATCTACGGCAACCTCTTCCTGTCTCGTGACAAGAAACTCAAGGAAGAGGTCGCTCCTGAGATCTACCTCTTTTTCGATCGCTCGGCCGACCCTGACATCCTCAAAGACATGCTGGCAGAAAGGCGCTTCAAAAATGTCGATACTGCATACGAGCATCTGCTGCTGCTGCGCGACGGCCCGCAGAGGACCAATCTTACCGAGCGTGCGCACAGGATTCTGGAAAAGATAGGCCCACCCCTGCTGCAGGAGATTTTCGCCTCCCCGGACCCGGATATGGCAATGACAAATATGGAACGTTTTCTCTCCGCAGTTGGATCGCGTTCCACGTTTTATGCCCTCCTGGCTGAAAATCGTGAAGTACTGAAGCTGATCGTCTCTCTATTCGGCATGTCAGAATTTCTCTCAAAGATCTTCATTGGTCATCCGGAGCTTCTCGACAGCATGGTGGCACGGACCCTTGCCTCATCATTCAAGGATTCATCGACAATGGAGCAGGAGCTTGCCGATATTCTGGCAGAGGCTCCTGATTTTGAGGAACGCCTTGATCTGCTGCGTCGCTATCGCCACGAAGAGTTCCTCCGTATCGGCATGAACGATATCTACGGCAGAATCGGCCAGACCGAGATCGCAACCCAGCTGACAACGCTGGCGGATACCTGTCTCAAGGCTGCCTGCAGCATTGCAAAACAGGAGCTTGCCCGATTCGGATTGCCGACATTCAAGGATTCGGCAGGAGTCGAGCATCCGGCCGATTTCGCCGTTATCGGGATGGGAAAGATGGGGGGGATGGAACTCAACTATCACTCCGATCTCGACATAATCTATATCTATGACCAGCAGGGATATACGGACGGCAGCAAGCAGATCAGCAACCACGAATATTTTGCAAAACTGGGGCAGAAGATCATCATGATCCTGACGACCCAGACACGGGAAGGCCATGTCTACAAGCTTGACACCCGCCTGCGCCCGTCCGGCAATGCAGGACCGCTGGTGACCTCGCTCGATTCCTTCAAGTCCTACCACCGCGACGAATCACAGGTCTGGGAGCGCCAGGCGCTGACAAAATCGCGGGTCGTGCTGGGCGGAGAAAAGCTTACGGACGGGATAGAAGAGATCATCCGCCATACGGTCTATGGCTTCAGTGCCGATGATACGGTCCGTGCCGAGATCCATCGCCTCCGGATGAGGATGGAGAACGAGATCGCCCGTGAAAGTGAGGGGAGCTACAATATAAAGACCGGACGCGGCGGGATGGTAGATGTCGAGTTCATCGTGCAGTATCTTCTGCTGAAGCATGGGCATTCGATCCCCGAGATCAGGAGCAACAGCACACTGATCGCCCTCAAGTCGATCCGGAGCGCCGGGATCATTGCTGAGGACGACTGTTCGACACTGCTGGCTGGCTACAAGTTTCTTCGCAGGCTCGAAAACCGGCTCAGGATCGTTCATGACTACTCCATGAACGACCTTGGCGGTTCAAAAGAGTATCTCGACATGCTGGCCCGGCGCCTCGGCTACGACTCGAAACTCCGCCATCCGGGCGAAGCGCTTATGAAAGAGTATGAAGAGATAACCGAAGGGGTACGCGGAGTGTATGAGCGGATCCTGGGAGACGGGGGGATATCATGAAACTGCACGAAAATCTGAAGTCATTAGGTGAGAACAAGACCGGCTACTCTTACGACAAGCCGGATGCCGGGCTGCTGGAAGCCTTCACCAGCCCCTTCGCCCTGCCGGAGTTCAATCCGTGCGGAGCAGTCGGCACGATCCATATCGAATGTCCCGAATTCACCTGCCTCTGCCCGATGACCGGCCAGCCCGACTTTGCAACCATTATCATCGACTATCAGCCGGACAGACTCTGCGTCGAGAGCAAGAGTCTCAAACTCTATCTTGGCACATTCCGGATGTTCGGGGAGTTCCACGAAGCCGGAGTGAACCGGATCTGCAACGATCTGGTACAACTCCTGAGGCCTGTCAGCATGACTGTCAAGGGTGAGTTCACCCCCCGCGGCGGCATACCTTTCTGGCCGACAGCCGAGTACTGGCGGGGGTAGTTTCACGAAAGCAAACCGCAGTAAAGCAAACAGTAAAAAGGAACTAAATGGCCATAAAGAAATCCGAACTCTATTCATCCCTCTGGCAATCCTGCGACGAGCTGCGCGGCGGGATGGATGCCAGTCAATATAAAGACTACGTGCTGGTGCTGCTGTTTGTGAAATACGTCAGCGACAAATACGCCGGGGTGCCGTATGCGCCGATCACAATTCCTGATGGTGCCAGTTTCACGGATATGATCGCACTCAAGGGTAAGCCCGACATCGGCGACCAGATCAATAAGAAAATCATCGGACCGCTGGCAAATGCCAACAGGCTGTCGGACATGCCGGATTTCAATGATGCGAGTAAGCTGGGCAGCGGTTCGGAAATTGTGGAGCGGCTCACCAATCTCATCTCCATCTTTGAAAACAAGGCGCTCGACTTCAGTAAGAACCGTGCCGAGGGCGATGATATCCTTGGCGATGCCTATGAATACCTGATGCGCCACTTTGCCACCGAGAGTGGCAAGAGCAAGGGGCAGTTCTATACCCCCGCCGAAGTCAGCCGCATTATGGCGCAGATCATCGGCATTCGTAATGCACAGACGACGAACAAAACCTCTGTTTATGACCCGACGGGCGGTTCGGGATCGCTGCTGCTGAAAGTGGGCGACGAAGCTCAAACCAAGGTCACGCTCTACGGGCAGGAGAAGGACGCGGCTACCTCCGGCTTGGCACGCATGAATATGATCCTGCACGATTACCCCACGGCCCTGATCAAGCAGGGCAATACGCTATCCAATCCGCTTTTTTTCAACGAGGACGGATCACTCAAGACCTTCGATTATGTTGTTGCGAATCCTCCATTCAGCGACAAACGCTGGAGTACCGGCGTGGATGTGCTCAATGACCCCTACGATCGCTTCAAGCCTTTCGGCACGCCTCCTGCCAAGCAGGGAGATTACGCCTATCTGCTGCACATCGTCCGCTCGCTCAAGAGCACCGGCAAAGGCGCCTGCATTCTACCGCACGGCGTACTGTTTCGCGGCAATGCCGAGGCCGACATCCGCAAGAATCTCATCCGCAAGGGGTACATCAAGGGGATCATCGGCCTGCCCCCTAACTTGTTCTACGGCACCGGCATTCCTGCCTGCATCATCGTTATCGACAAGGAAAGCGCCCACACCCGCAAGGGGATCTTCATGGTGGACGCCAGCAGCGGCTACCTCAAGGACGGCAACAAGAACCGCCTGCGCGACTGCGACCTCCACCAGATCGTCGATGTCTTCAACAAACGGCTGGAAATTCCCAAATACTCCCGCATGGTGGGTGTGGAGGAGATCGAGAAGAACGACTTCAACCTCAACATTCCGCGCTACATCGACAGCCAGCAGGCCGAGGATATTCAGGACATCGAAGGTCATCTGAAGGGGGGCATTCCCAGTGCCGATGTGGATGCCTTGCAACCGTATTGGGACGTCTGTCCGCAACTGCGGCAGACCCTGTTCTCCCCTCGCCCTCAGGGAGAGGGGCCGGGGGTGAGGGTCGGCTACCTTGATCTGGCCGTATCCAAGCAAGCCATCAAGCCTACCATCTACGAGCATCCCGAGTTTGTTACCTTCATCGGCAGCATGAATGCCCTGTTTGCCGACTGGCAGCAGCGCAGTACCCAAACACTCAAGAGCCTGCAAGCCGGTTGTCACCCCAAGAACGTCATCGCCCTGCTTGCGGAAGAGCTGCTCGCGCACTACACCGGCAAGCCGCTGATCCATCAGTACGACGTCTATCAGCATCTGATGGATTACTGGTCCACGGTCATGCAGGACGATTGCTACCTGATCGCCGCCGACGGCTGGCAGGCCGAGACCTACCGGGTTATCGAGAAGGACAAAAAGGGCAAGGAGAAGGATAAAGGCTGGACGTGCGACCTGGTGCCCAAACCGCTGATTGTTGATAAATACTTCGCCGCAGAGCAAACGGCCATCCGTGAGCAGGAGGCAATACTGGAGAGTGTGGCCGCCCGGATGACGGAGATGGAAGAGGAGCACGGCGGCGAGGAAGGTGCCTTTTCGGAACTGGACAAGGTGAACAAGGCCAATGTCACCGCACGGCTGAAAGAGATCAAAGGCGACAAAGATGCCAAGGAAGAGGCCGATGTCCTGAATGCCTGGCTGAAACTGAGCACGCAGGAAGCCGATCTCAAGAAAGCCCTGAAAGAAGCCGAGGCAGCACTGGATGCGCTGGCTTATACGAAATATCCCAAGCTCACTGAGGCAGAAATCAAGACGCTGGTTGTTGAAGACAAGTGGCTGGCAACTATCTCTGCCGCCATACATGGCGAGATGGATCGTATCAGTCAGGTACTGACCCAGCGGGTGAAAGAGCTCGCAGAGCGTTATGAGACGCCACTGCCACAAGCATCAAAACAAGTTGCCGTGTTGGAGCAGACTGTGAACGCCCACTTGGCTCGGATGGGGTTCTCATGGAACTGAGGCCGGGTTACAAGCAAACCGAAGTCGGTTTGATACCAGATGATTGGAAGGTTCGACGGATTAAAGACCTTATCACCATCAAGAGTGGATTTGCATTTAGCAGCACGTATTATGCGGACAAGGGACCGATCCTGCTGACACCTGGCAATTTCAAATTGGCAGGAGGGCTTTATTTTAATGATCGCAACACTAAACGCTATTTAGGTCCATACACGAATTCGATGGTTTTTGAGTATGGCGACCTATTGATCGTGATGACCGATTTAACGCCAGATTGCAATCTTCTCGGTAAGCCGGCTTTTGTAAAACTTGACGAAAAAATACTCCATAACCAGCGGATCGGCAAAATTATTCCGAGTAGTAATCTTCTCTCAATGGACTTCCTATATTGGTTCTTTTCATCGGACGCTCATGCAGCAAGAATGAAGGAGACGGCTACTGGCTCAACAGTCCGACACACGTCAAACGGAAGCATCTACGGTAGTCTGATCCCCCTCCCACCCACCAAAGCCGAACAAGAAGCTATCGCCAACGCATTGAGCGATACAGATGCCCTCATCGAATCCTTGGAACAACTCATCACCAAAAAACGCCACATCAAACAAGGGGCCATGCAGGAATTGCTCACTGGCAAAAAGCGCCTGCCGGGGTTCAGTGGGGAGTGGATGATCGATTACATTGAAAATCTCGCCAATATCTCTACTGGTAGCAAAAACACTCAAGATCGCGTTGATGATGGTGAATTTCCGTTCTTTGTGCGGTCTCAAACTATCGAGCGTATCAATAGTTATTCATTTGATGGGGAAGCAGTTCTTACCGCAGGCGATGGCGTTGGAACTGGAAAGGTATTCCATTACATCAATGGTAAATTCGATGCACATCAACGTGTTTACCGTATCAGCGACTTCAGTGAACGTATAGATGGATATTTCTTTTACCTCTATTTCAGTAACCACTTTTATAACAGGATCATGCAGATGACAGCCAAATCATCAGTAGATTCAGTTCGGCGTGAGATGATCGCAATGATGCCCATACCGCTCCCGCCCACCAAATCCGAACAAACCGCCATAGCCACCATCCTTTCCGACATGGACGCCGAGATCACCAACCTCGAAACCAAGCTCGCCAAAACCCGGCAGCTCAAGCAAGGCATGATGCGGGAACTCCTGACCGGGAGGATACGATTGAAATGACCATAGATCAATTACTCGATACTCTGCAGCTTGGTGAAGACCAGGACATCGAATTCAAGGCAGCTGATGGCGGTTTGCCACGCTCTCTCTGGGACACGGTTTCTGCCTTTGCCAATACTGATGGCGGTTATATTGTGCTTGGGGTCGCAGAGCGAGACGGAGGATTTATCATTGAAGGAGTGCGTAAGCCCGAAACCCTCCTCAAGACGTTTTGGGATGGCCACAATAATCCCCAAAAGCTGAATCAGCCTGTGTGTAGTGCCTCTGATGTGGCTGTCATACCGGTGGACAAGCATCGGTTGGTGTGCATCCATGTACCCAGAGTCAGTCGTCAGCAGCGCCCGGTGTATATCAACGGCAATCCTCTTTTGGGTACCTACAAACGCAATTTTGAGGGTGATTACCGCTGCACAGAAGCTGAAGTACGGCAAATGCTGCGCGACGCGGGGGATGAACCCCTGGATGGCCAGATTATGGAGGGGTTTGACCTGAGTGATCTGGATACGGAATCACTTGCCGCCTATCGCAACCGGTTTGCCTCCCGTGACCCGGACCACCCGTTTCTGGCCTTAAACGATCTGGACTTTCTTGAACGCTTGGGCGGGTTGCGTCGTGACCGGCGTAGCGGTGCAGAAGGTATTACCCTGGCCGGCATCCTGATGTTTGGTAATGAACGCTGCCTTCTTGATGCGCTTCCTCATTTTCACCTTGATTATCAGGAACAGCTGTCAAGTAACCCGGAAGAACGGTGGACCTATCGCTTGACCCTGGACGGCAAGTGGGTACCGAACCTGTTCAATTTTTACTATCGCGTCTATCCACGACTTGTAGATGGAGTTGATGTGCCTTTCAAGCTGGACAGGGCTTCCATACGGCTGGAAGAGACCCATGTGCATGAGGCGCTGCGGGAGGCGCTTGTAAACACCCTGATCCATTCCGATCATCAATCATCCCGCCCAATCACTATCATCAAACGAAAAGACACCTTTGTCTTTGCAAATCCGGGACGTCTGCGTATTCCCAAAGAGCAGTTGTACTCCGGTGGCGTAAGCGACCCACGCAACCCGAATCTGCAGAAGATGTTCCAGATGCTGGGTCTGGGTGAGAAAGCAGGTTCCGGTTTTCAGAAGATTTTGCGTGCATGGCGAGAACAGCATTGGATGATACCTCTGGTGGCAGAGAACCCAACTCTTGAAATGACGAGAGTTTTCCTGCCAATAGCCAGCATGATACCGGATGATGTGGAACGGGAACTTCGCTTGGTGGTTGGCGATGCTTACAGAACGCTGGATGAATTGGGACGGGTGATCTTGATGCTGGCGCACCGTTTCGGTGAAGTCGGGAACGAAGACATCCAGCACTATCGAAAGGAGCATTCCAGAGATATTGGTACCCGTTTGGGCCAGATGGCAACATCAGGATGGCTTGAAAAAGCCGGGCATGGCCGTGGTACCCGCTATCGTTGGCCAGCGACCCGCAACTTGGGACTGTTTGATACTATTCCAAATGTTCTTGTAGGCTCCGAACATTTGCAGCCGAGCTCCGAACATTTGAAGCTTAGCTCCGAACATTTGAAGCTTAGCTCCGAACATTTGAGCTCCGAACAAGAAGACAAATTGTTACAAATAGCAGTGGATGTGCGTGGGAAAGGCAAGGTTCCCAAGGTGTTGATGGAAGCAACCATTCTTTCTCTTTGCGAAGGGGACTGGCTTTCGCTCCGAACATTGGCTCGGGTGCTAAACCGGGAGCCCGACTCTTTGCGAAACCATTACATCACTGATATGTTACGAGATGGCCGTTTGCAGGCACGGGTGCCTGGAAAATCTAACCATCCAAATCAGGCATACCGTACAACACCAAGTCGTTAAACAAGGCATGATGCACAACCTGCTCACCGGAAGGATTCGACTGGTATGATGTGTTTGCAGAAAACTAAAATAAGCAGCTACGCTATTTTAGTTTTTCAGCAAAATCTAAAATAAGGGGATGGTTAAAGCGAACATGTTGCCGCTCAATTTATAAGAAGTTATTCGGTGTTATACAAATAAGGCCCTATAACTATGAATAATTCAGTATAAATACCCACTGGAGATATTTACTGTGCCTCTATTTGATCAATTCATGCTGCGTGCTATACCTGATTTTGATTCCAAGGGGAAAAGCTCATGACCACCATCGGCCAGCCAGAACGCGCCACTCAGAACCGCATCATCGCCCTATTCCGGGACGAACTCGGCTATCGCTACCTCGGCGACAAGACAGATCTCCCGAACAACAGCAACATCGAAGAAGCACTCCTCACCGCTTATCTTACCAAAAACGACTACACTCGCGCACAGATCAGCAATGCAATCTACAAACTTCGTATTGAGTCGGACAACCCGAACCGCAGCCTCTACGACAACAACAAGGAGGTTTACAAACTGTTACGCTACGGCGTACCGGTGAAGATCGAAGCGGGCAAGGTTACTGAGACGGTCCATCTGATTAACTGGAATGAGGCGAAGAACAACGATTTTGCAATTGCCGAGGAAGTCACACTGCACGGCAACTTCGACCGTCGTCCCGACCTGGTACTCTATGTCAACGGCATTGCCGTGGGGGTGCTGGAGCTGAAGAACAGCCGCATCTCTATTGGCGACGGAATCCGCCAAAACATCTCCAACCAGCAGCCGCAGTTCAACGAGTGGTTTTTCAGCACGGTGCAATTCATCTTTGCCGGTAACGATTCCGAGGGGCTGCAATACGGAACGATCAAGACGGAAGAGAAGTATTTCCTGAAATGGAAGGAAGACGAGGCGGACAACAGCCGCTTCAAGCTGGATAAATACCTGCTCAAGATGTGCAACAAGGAGCGGCTGATAGAACTGATGCACGACTTCGTGCTGTTCGATGGCGGCATGAAGAAGCTGCCGCGCGTCCACCAGTATTTCGGCATCAAGGCAGCGCAGGCCCATGTCCACCGCCGTGAGGGCGGCATTATCTGGCACACCCAGGGGAGCGGCAAGAGCATCGTCATGGTGCTGCTTGCCAAGTGGATCCTGGAAAACAAACCCAATGCCCGCGTGGTGATCGTCACCGACCGCGACGAACTGGACAAGCAGATCGAAGGCGTCTTCACCGCTGCCAGTCACCCTATGACCCGCGCCAGCAGTGGCCGCGACCTGATGACCCAACTTGGACAGGCCACACCGCGCCTGCTCTGCTCGCTGGTGCACAAGTTCGGCAGGAAGGGCGTGGATGATTTCGAGCAGTTCATCAAGGAGCTGGAAGCTCAACCCTGCCATACGGTGGGCGAGATTTTCGTATTCGTGGACGAATGTCATCGCACCCAGAGCGGCAAACTGCACCGCACCATGAAGGCGCTGATGCCCAATGCCGTGTTCATCGGCTTTACCGGCACGCCGCTGCTCAAGCAGGACAAACAGACCAGCCTGGAGGTTTTCGGCGGCTACATCCATACCTACAAGTTCAGCGAAGGGGTGGAGGATGGGGTTGTGCTCGACCTGATATATGAGGCACGGGACATCGACCAGCGGCTCGGCTCGGAAGACAGGATCGACACCTGGTTCGACGTAAAGACCAAGGGGCTGAACGATTGGCAGAAGGCGGCCCTGCGCGAACAGTGGGGCACCATGCAGAACGTACTCAGTTCACGGTCCCGTATGGATCGAGTGGTGGAAGACATCATCTTCGACTTTAGCGTGAAGCCGCGCCTCTCAAACGAACGTGGCAATGCCATCCTGGTGGCCTCCAGCATCTTTGAAGCGTGCAAGTATTTCGAGCTGTTCCAAAAGACGCCGTTCAAAGGCAAGTGTGCGGTAGTAACCTCCTACAATCCGCTGGCGAAAGACATTACCCTGGAGGATACCGGCGCGAATACTGAGACGGACAAGGAATCCATCTATACCACTTACACGACGTTGCTGAAGAACACAGGCATGCCCAATACTGAGGCGTACGAGGACCAGGCCAAGAAACTGTTCAAGGAGCAACCGGTCAATATGAAACTGCTGGTGGTGGTGGATAAACTGCTGACCGGCTTTGATGCGCCCAGCTGCACCTATCTCTATATCGACAAGAAAATGCAGGACCACGGGCTGTTTCAGGCCATCTGCCGCGTTAACCGTCTGGATGGGGAGGATAAAGACTTCGGCTATGTCGTGGACTACAAGGACCTCTTCAAGAAGGTGGAGAACGCCATTGCGGTGTATACCTCCGAGCTGGATCACAGCGCCGGTGGTGTCGATCCCGAGATTCTGCTGCAGGACCGCCTGACCAACGGTAGGGAACGGCTGGACAATGCGTTGGAAGCAATCGCCATGCTTTGTGAACCGGTAGCACCGCCCAAAAGAGATTTGGACTATATCCATTATTTCTGCGGCAACACGGAGATCCCGTCAGACCTGAAAGAACGTGAGACACAACGTGCTGCGCTCTACAAAGCGGCGGTTGCACTGGTACGGGCATACGCCAATATAGCGGACGAACTGGGCAAGGCAGGGTATAGCGAGGCCGACATCAAGCGTATCGATCAGCAACTCAAGAATTATCTTAATCTCCGCGAGATCATCCGCAACGCTGCCGGCGAAAACCTGGACCTGAAAGCCTATGAAGCCGACATGCGGCACCTCATCGATACCTATATCGAAGCCGATGCGCCAAGGAAAATTTCGCCCTTCGACGATATACCGCTGCTGGACCTGATCGTGAAGACCGGCATTGCTGCTGCGATCAACAGCCTTCCGTCTGGGCTCAAGGGTAACAAGACCGCAGTTGCCGAGACCATCGAGAACAACGTCCGCAGCAAGATCATCAAGGAACACCTGAATGACCCTGCTTATTACGACAAGATGTCGGCGATTCTGGACGAGATCATCAAATTCCGCAAAGAGCAGGCGGAAGCCTACGAGGAGTACCTGAAGAAGATCGCCGAACTGGCGAAGAGGGTGGAAGCGGGACAAGCGGAAGATACGCCTGAGCAGCTGAATACACCAGGGCTGCGTGCCCTCTACAATAATCTCAGGCCTAAAGGAGCTGCCGACCCTTCACTTGCCTATGCGGGTGCTGCGCCAGACGCAATGCTCGACCTTGCCATCAGGATCGACGAAACGGTCAAGCACATCCGATCTGACGGCTGGCGCGGCGTTCAGGCCAAGGAGAATGTCATCAAGCATGCCTTGTATGGGGTTTTGCAGGACGTGACCGAGGTAGAGCGAATCTTTCTTATCATTGTGAAGCAGAGGGAATACTGATGACCTCGCAGATCAATCTTGGCGAAATCAGCGTTGACGTGGTGAAGAAGGACATCAAGAACATTCACCTGAGTGTCTATCCTCCGACTGGCAAGGTGCGCATCTCCGCGCCTCAGCGGATGGACCTCGACACCATTCGCGTTTTTGCCATCACCAAGCTCGGTTGGATCAAGAAGCAACAGCAAAAGCTGCGCGAGCAAGACCGTGAAACGCCGCGAGAGTGTCTTGACAGGGAAAGCCATTACCTTTGGGGGAAGCGCTACCTGCTCAAAGTAGAGCGGAGAGACACGGCATCCTTCATATCATTGCGGCACAACAAGATGGTGCTTCATATCCATCCGGATACGACTGAAGAACGGAAGCAGGCCATCCTTGCGGAGTGGTATCGCGAGCAGCTTAAAGAAGCAGTATTCCCATTGATCGCAAAATGGGAAAAGCTCATGGGTGTAAAGGTGGAGAAGTTCTTTGTACAACGAATGAAAACGAAGTGGGGCAGTTGTAACCACCGCTCCGCTAATATCCGGCTCAATACTGAATTGGCAAAGAAGCCGCCGGAATGTCTGGAATACGTTGTAGCGCATGAGATGGCGCATCTGCTGGAACCCTCTCACAATAGCCGCTTTATTGCCCTGATGGACCGGTTTATGCCATCCTGGCGGGGGCACCGGGAAGAGTTGAATCGAGCACCGTTGGGGCATGAGGAATGGGAATATTGAATGATCCCAGGTGAATACTCTGATGTTTCAACTTCAGGAGGACATATTGAGGACTACCGTTCGTCTTATTGTCCGATCTGCTCAACTATGCTCTTTCGGCACCGTCCCGTGGAGTTTCTTCCTTGATTCAACCCCCTTGGGCATGATACTTTTAATTTTTATTTCGGCACCTCTCAACTGCCAATAGGTTATAAATCTTATGATACCTCTGCGCCCCAACATCGCTGCCATGGCAGGCTACGTACCCGGCTACCAGCCGCCGGACATTGCCGCATGGATCAAGCTGAACACCAACGAGAACTCCTATCCGCCATCACCAAAAGTCGTCGAGGCCATTCTGAAAGAGCTGGGGCCTTACGGCGCCAGCCTCCATACCTATCCCTCTGCATCCAGCGCGCATCTGCGGGAAGTCGCCGGAGAGCTGTATGGCTATGACCCCTCCTGGATCATCATGGCCAACGGCTCTGACGAAGTGCTCAACAACCTTATCCGGGCATTTGCCGCAGAGGGGGAAGAGATTGGTTACGTCCATCCGTCCTACTCGTACTACGCGACACTCGCCGAGGTCCAGGGTGCCCGGGTGCGGACGTTCGGCCTGACTAAAGATTTCCGGATCGCCGATTTCCCGGATCGTTACGATGGGAAGATATTTTTTCTCACCACCCCCAATGCCCCGCTCGGCCCGGCTTTCCCGGTGGAGTACATCGAAGAGCTTGCAGGGCGTTGCGCCGGGATGCTGGTGCTGGACGAGACCTATGCCGACTTCGCCGATTTCAATGCCCTTGAACTGGTGAAGAAGTACGAAAATGTGGTGGTGACGCGGACACTCTCAAAAAGCTATGCACTTGCCGGGATGCGGCTCGGCCTTGCCATTGCCCGTCCGGAAGTGATCGCTTCCCTGGACAAGATCCGCGACCATTACAACCTCGACCGCCTCGCCCAGGCTGCCTGTGCCGCGGCTTTGCGTGATCAGGAGTATCTCGGGGAGTGCTGCCGCAAGATCCGTGAAACACGCGAGTGGTTCGCCGCAGAGCTGCGTGCCATCGGCTATGAGGTCATCCCATCCCAAGGGAATTATCTTTTTGCGACTCCGCCGGACCGGAACGGCAAGCGGGTCTATGACGGGCTTTATGAGCGGAAGATTCTTGTTCGGCACTTCTCTGATCCGCTGCTGGTCCATGGCCTGCGAATCTCCATCGGGACCAGGGAAGAGATGGCAACCACCTTGGCGGCTTTGAAAGAAATCGGTTAACTGGTTGCAATCCAGGTTGCTCAACACGAAAGTGGCTGTTTTTAGCTGCGCTGAAACTTCGTTTTCAGCAAACCTGTTAAGGAGGGTTTATGTCCAGAAGTGCTTCTATCGAACGTATTACCAAGGAGACCCGGATCAAGCTCTCCATAGACCTGGATGGTTCCGGTCAAGGGAAGATCTGTACTTCTGTCCCCTTTCTGGACCATATGCTCGACCTCTTTGCCCGGCACGGTCTTTTTGACCTGACCGTCGAAGCAAAAGGGGATATCGACATCGATTTCCATCATACGGTCGAAGATATCGGCATTGTCCTGGGACAGGCGATGAAAGAGGCTCTCGGCGACAAAAAAGGGATCCGTCGCTACGGTCAGTCGGTCGTGCCCATGGACGAGACGCTCGCAGAAGTGGTGGCCGATCTGTCCGGAAGGCCCTACCTGGTCTACAATGTCGTGCTCCCGAAGGTCAAGATCGGCGATTTCGATGTCGAACTGGGACGCGAGTTTTTCCAGGCGTTCGTGAATAATGTCGGGGCAAACCTTCATATCAATGTCAAGTATGGCGACAATGTCCATCATGTCCTGGAGGCCTGCTTCAAGGGTGTTGCCAGGGCACTGGACATAGCGACACAGGTTGACCCGCGCATCGACGGGGTTCTGTCCACAAAGGGAAAGCTGTAACTAACATAGCTGTGACGGCGAGTGCCGTGTCGGACGGAGACAGCCGGGGCCTATCGCCGCCCGTGTGGGTGCAGTATTTTGTTCCGGATCATCTGTGCCGGCTGAGGAAGAATCTCTGACGCCGTGAAGGCAGAGGCGTCGACGGGAGAGACGGCACTCGCCGTCACAACTTGAAGGATTTCGAAAATGATTGCAATTATCGATTACGGGATGGGAAATCTCCGTTCTGTCCAGAAAGGGTTCGAGAAGGTGGGATTCGAGGCAATTGTCACCTCCGACCCCCGTGTCGTCCTCGAAGCTGACAAGGTGATCCTGCCGGGTGTCGGGGCATTCCGGGACTGCATGCGGAATCTTGAGCAGGGGGGATTTGTCGAGCCGATCCGCAGGGTCATCGCAGAAGGCCGCCCGTTTCTCGGTATCTGCCTCGGCCTTCAGCTTCTTTTTACCGAAAGCGAGGAGTTCGGAATCCATAAGGGTCTGGATATAATCCCCGGACGGGTTGTCCGCTTTCCCGAAGGGATGACGGAGAACGGTAAAAAGCTTGCTGTGCCGCATATGGGATGGAACCAGATCGGCTTTGAAGCCCCCTCGCCCCTCTTTAAAGGGATCAGGGAGGCTTCCGATGTCTACTTTGTCCACTCGTTCTATGTCAAACCGGATGACC
>VFJK01000118.1 GCA_009886125.1 Geobacter sp.
ACTTCTGGTGACCGGAATCATCCAGGAAAGAGTCCGAAGCGATCCAGCCGTTTTCCAGACAGAGGTCATAGAATTCGGTCCCTGGATAGGGAGATGCTATGGAGGCCTGGATCGAGTTCAGATCGAGCCGTTTGGCAAACTCGATCGTTTCGTTGATCGTCTCCCGGCTCTCTCCCGGGAGCCCCATGATAAAGGCTCCATGGATCGAGAGGCCGAGTTTCTGGCAATCTCTGGTGAATCGCGTAGCCTGTTCGACTGTGATCCCTTTCTTGATGGTCTTGAGTATCCGCTCACTCCCGGTTTCGTAGCCGACCACGACATGACGCAATCCGCACTCCCGCATGATCTTCAGTGTCTCATAATCGCAGTTTGCACGGGCATTGATCGTCCAGGAGATATTGAGCGGCTTTATCAGCCGTGCGACCTCCCGGGCATGAGTGACATTTGCGGTAAAGGTATCATCGTCAAACGAGATCTCCCGTGTCTGCGGGATGTTCTCGACGATCCACTTCACCTCTTCATACACATTCTGCGGACTACGGCAGCGCATGGAGCGACCGGAAAAGGTCTGCGGCCAGAGGCAGTAGATGCAGCGTGAAGGGCAGCCGCGACTTGAGTAGATGGATACATACGGATGGAGAAAATGCGGGATGACATACTCGTTTATCGGCAGGTCCCGCAGATAGACTTTCGAGGCAAACGGAAGCGCATCAAGGTCCTTCAGTGGCTGGCGCTCCGGAGTATGTACAACGAGCCCGTCCTGATAAAAACTGATGCCGTCCACCTTGTCCCACGCCGCACCTTCACAAAGCTCCTTGATCGAGTAGTCGAACTCGCCGCGGCAGACCAGATCGACAGCCCCTTCTGATTGACGGAGCGACTCTTCCGGCAGGACCGAGACATGAGGACCGACCAGCACGGCAATGGTTTCAGGGCGCTGTTTCTTGACAGCCCGGGCAGTCGCCGTATCTATTGCAAGCGTCGGAGTGGACGTGTACATGACCACCATATCGAAATCCTCTGCAATCTCAAGACAGGCAGCAAGGTCCAGACGCTGCACCGGAGCATCGACGACCCTTGACCCTTCGATCATTCCGGCAGGATAGCAGAGCCAGGTAGGATACCAGAAAGAGGTGACCTCGCGTGAAGCCTGATAGCGAGCTCCTGCCCCGCCGTCAAAATCATCGAAAGTCGGAGGATTCAGGAAAAGCGGTCTCATAGTGCCTCCTTATCGACTCTGACAAAGCGGTTATCCCGCTTCTGATAGATCTCCTCAGGGTTGAGAGAGGATGTAGCAAGGAGCGCCTCAACACTTTCCCGGTCTGCATTTGCGTACCGGATTGCCAGACCGCAGTCGGAAGTGAGCGCCCGTGGCGCAGGTATAAGCAGCATCGGGATCTTGTCGCCTTTCAGCAGTTTTTCAGCCTTCATAACCCGGTGTACCGAGTTGAAAATCGCTACGTAATCGCCTTCGTTTACCATAACTGTTCCTGTAGATGCGGATTGACTTTGATAGGTTCAAAAGATTACTATTGCCTGATGAACGAACCGCTTATCCTTATCGGACTTATTCTGACTGCATTAGCAATAAACATCCCGCTCGGCTATGTGCGGCAGGGTGTCGAGAAATTCAGTTTCGCCTGGTACTTCTATGTCCATATAAGCATTCCGCTTATTATATACCTCAGAGTCAAGTCAGGATACAGCTGGAAATTCATCCCACTCACCCTGGCAGGGGCCATACTCGGACAGATAATAGGCGGCAGAATACGAAAAAGGCGGGACGCTGATGGCTGTTGAAAAGCGACCTAAAATGAAGCACCCTATGCCGGTTTCCGACCTTCTTGATTCAGCGTTCTCCGGCAAGCCCGTTCAAAAGCGTCTCCGGGATATAAAAGTCTGGCAGGTCTGGGAGGAAGCCGTCGGGACACAGATAGCCTCCAAAGCTTCACCTGCAACCATGCGTAACGGAGTGCTCACCCTGAAAGTGAAAAGTTCCGCCTGGATGCAGCAGCTCTCTCTCATGAAACATGAGCTCATCTCCCACCTGAACAGCGCAATCGGAGAGCAGATTGTCAGCGAACTGGTCTTCAAGCAGGGGATCATCGATAAATTTCATGAAGAGCCCCCTGAACCAGCCCCTGAAAAACGTAAGCTGTCAAAGCATGAAAAGGAATCTCTGGAAAAGATCGTCTCTCCGGTAAAAGAGCAGGAACTCCGTGATGCCTTCATCGCTCTCTTCTCATCCCAGCTTGCAGATTCTCCCCGTAATTAGGCTCTCTTACCGCTATCGGCGGGAGCACTTCCAGCGCTCTTTTTCTCCCTTTTATCAATTCGACCATAAATATTCTGGCAGGGAGTGAATAATTCCCATGCACCATCTGCAGCCTGACCGGGCAGAGTTTTATACTCAGGCACTCTGCCAGCAGCTCAGACAGGCGTTCCGGATGATAGATCATGCAAACGGAGCCACCAGGCTTCACCAGCCGCTTTGCTACTGCCAGAAAATCCGCTAGTGTGGCAGTTGATTCATGCCGTGCCAGATCCCGCCCTGCTTTCGGGCTTGTCTTCCCCTCACCCGGCTTCCTATATGGCGGATTGGAGATCACCAGATCGAAACCTTCAGGCTCCAGGCGCCCCTTAAGCGACATAATATCCGACTCTATAATCTCGACTCTATCCGAAAGGTTATTCCCTGCAACGTTCCGCCGCGCAAAAGAAGCCATCTCTGTCTGGAACTCTACCCCGACAACCGTCGCGTTTGCTGACTTGCTGGCCATGATAAGCGGAATGATTCCGCAGCCGGTACCGAGATCCAGTATTTTCAGTGCCCCATTCCCGGCAAAATCTGAAAGCAGCACAGGATCAAGAGAAAAGCGATAGCCGTTTTTCGGCTGAATGATTTTCAGATCATAGGCGCCGACATGATCCATTGTCTCATCACTGCCGCATCCGGTCTGATCTTTCCGGTTCACTGTTTCATAGAGCGCGATCTGCTCGGACTGGGAGAGCCTCTTTCTACAGCAGCTGCCTTTCCTCAAGCAGAGTTCACAACGCTCATCGCTGCACCACTGGCAGAAGGTGCAGTCCGGACAGGGATGTTTTTGAGGGTTTACAGGCACTAAAATGCCTCCTGCTGTCTTTTCTGAATCCATGACGGTGAGGGCCGTATCGAACGGCAACAGGCCGGAGCACATGGCCAGATGTTGCCACAATCAACTGCCCCGCTGGTCTTCACCGCTGTTGAACAATCCGCCGTCGCCGCATAAGCGTAGGCTTTGCCGTGAGAGACGGCTCTTACCGTCATGGATTCCACTTATGGTCAATAAACGACATTTCTCTTCGGTGCAGTCCCGGCCAGAATCGCCGCGAAGTTTTTGCCCTGATCGGCGTTTATCAGCAGGTAGCGCGGCAGCTTCATGACACTCTCGGCTGCTGTGGCATGGCGCCGTTCGATGGTGAAAGTGCCGGTGTACCCTGCCGCTGCAGCCCTCCGGAGCAGGTCGTCGTCATAGATGCCGAACGGCCAGGCAAGCAGGTCGACCGTCACGCCAAGCTCCTTGGCGATTTTATCTTTTGCTTTCAGGAACTGACTCGACACCAGTTTGTCAAAATCAGCGGGTTTAAGCTTTTTACGCTCCCTCTTGAAGTTGGGATGCCAGTACGTATGCGACTGGAAATCGAACAGGCCGCTTTTTTTCAGCTCCCGCAGCTGATCCCAAGTCATGGCGTACTTTGCATTGGATACAGCTGACGGATAGATGAAGATCGTCACCGGAACATTGTACTTCTTTGCCAGCGGGTACATATCCGAATACACGGTCTTGTGGGCATCATCCTCGACAATAACCACCGATTTGGGCGCCGGCGCCGGCCCCTTCTTCTGATACCAGTTCACCAGCTGCCTGAGAGGGATGACCTTGTAGCCGTTCTCCTTCAGGTATTTCAGATGTTCCTCAAATACCGAAGTCTTGATGGTCATGCCGTCGGCCACAGTCGCGCCGAACCGGTGATACAGGAGGATAGGCACGTTCACTTCAGGTTGGGCAGCGTAAGAGTTTGGAGCAAGAATGGTTAGTACTAAGAGAGCAAGAATGAAGCGCATGAACATCTGTTGTTAAACCTCCGAGATAATCTGAAATAACAAGGAAACTTGATAATCAAGCCACAAACGCCTGCAGCTGAATCCTGTCTGCAGTAGCTCTGATAAATTTCTGCCGGCCATGTCCCGGCAGCGGCAGCTCTTCAATAGTAAGCAGCCCGGCGGCAACGAGAATATCGACATCCTTCTTGACCGTGCTTCGGTCACGATGCAGACGCTGGGCAATGGCCGTTATGGAAGACGGGTCGGCCTTGGCGGTGCGGAAAAGTTCCAGCCGTGCCGTGGTCATGACAGCAAACATGTCGCCCGGATCTTCGAAGGTCAGGGTATATTCAGGCTGCGGAGTCTTGCCGCTTTCAATCTGCCGGCCAATCTCGCGGACATCGGTCAGGAATTCTTCCGTAGAACCTGTTTTAACGATTACGTTGCGCATTGAATTCCTCCAACAGCTGCGCCCATTCACGGGCAAATCGTTGTTCAATCTCCTTGAAACCCGTCAGCTCGATCGGTTCGACAACCCCTTTACAGTGCCGATGATGACCGTGCCTGTTGTCGTAGCCGATAACGCGTCCGCTGTCGCCGCCAAAGATAAGATGGTTGATATAGGCAAGATTGTAACGGGTGACGACTCCCTGATCCTCCCACACCTCGTATCTGATGGAACCGTTGCCACGCTTACGGGAAACCATGAATGACTTGTCGATTATCTTCACTTCAGCCATGGTCTTACATACCACGCCTGACACGGTTTTGCAATCAGGAATAGTCGGTTCGTTCGATTCAGAGGCTATTTCAGGGGGCTGGGCTAATTCAGGTGGCGATGATGCGGGCGTTTCGTGGCTAGGAGAACGTTACACTTCGAGAAGAATGACGCTAATTGAATGGGTATGGTGTGCCTATATTTTTCAACTTTCGGAATGAGAAACAGATCATCTCATTATAACAGCTTTGAATAAAAATAAGTTTAAATGCGTCAATATTTGGCGCATTGCCCTGTTATGCTTGATTCAACAGATCGGGAAACCTTTCAATTACAGCATTCAGGGAGGAACAGTCATGGCAAGAACAGCACAGCAAGTGGCAAAAACATTACAGGAAATCTACATACAAAGCTTCGGCGAGGCCGATCATGAGAAGTATCTTCTGAATTGGGCCGATCTCCGTGGGATCGCAGGAGTAGAAAAGCTTACGGAGGATTTCGTTACTGAAATCAGCGAGAAAATGTCTGAAGCGGAATTCACTCTTTTCCCTTTAAACGATTCTCTTCTTGTGGGAACGGAGTTTGACTTTATCTCCGAGCGAAAACTTCCCGCTCGCCTGCTGGAGCGGTATCTGCCGGGAGAGGATGATGAAGATAAGGATATCTTCGAAGACGAGGAGCTTGAGGATTAGTAAACCGGGCAGCTCCATAAATTTAGGAGGAAATCATGTTCAGAGTTTTAGCGGCAATATTAGTGACTGTGCTTTTAGCAGGAACGGCTTTCGGGAAAGACAGCTTGACCGGCCAGTACTCAACCAAACAGACCAACCTGACCGGCACGCTAAAGGTAAAGCTACTGCCTGACAATCAGGTGAAATTCGAGATTCAAACCGTAAAGAAGGGTGGCGGAGATTATAAGGGCAGTGTAACAACCTGCTCTGCTGAAGGAGTGGCGACGATGGAAAACAGCAGCCGGGCTGTTTATGAAGAGAAGGAAGATCACATGGACAAGCCCTTCAAGCTGACCATGTCCATCAAAAAATCCAGCATCAAGATTGACAGCAATGCAGACGAAGTAGCCATGTGCGGCATGGGAGCGTGGCTGGACGGAACTTACCAGAAGAACAACAGCAAGGAACCGAAGTTTTCCGAGTAGTACTTCGTACAACGAAAGGGAGAGGCTTTGCACAAAAGACAGAGCCTCTTCTTTTTCACTATTAAAACAGCCTTGTGTTGTTTTAGTTAGACAGGCGGAATCAGATGAAAATTGAGAAAAAATCATACTGCCGTGCATCGGTATTCCATGAGGAAGGCACATACATTCATCGCTACTATCTACCCGAACAGCTGGAACTGCAGCCTCCGGATATGGAGGCGCTCTATCAAACTGTCAGCCACCTATGTGAAGAGAAAAGTGAAAAAGAAATACGTGCGCTGATGCTTGCAGAGCCGTGCTGCATCCACTACCGGATTGAACGGATCACTAAGGAGATACCCGCCAATGTGCTCTTGCCGGCAATTGATGCCTGCTTTAACTATCATCACGACAGATACGATTACAACCTTACCTTTGAGGATACGAATTTCCTGATGTCACTCAACGAGCAGCTACGCAAGCTTGAGCATGATATCAATGCCGAGTGTTACCGCTTGAATCGGGAGATGCAGGAAAGACAGGCGAAGGGTGAGCCGTTTCTGGATGACTACGAGATAGACGTAGATTTGCAGTTCATGTTACGCAGTGACCACCCCTTGAGTAGGGAGGATGACGATAATTTCATTTATGGAAGGCAGTACCGTAAGACCGACCGGACAGTTGATCTGGAAGGCTGGCGTAAAGAGGAGCGCGAAGTCGCAGAGGAGGACTATAACGACCTGAGAGAGGTTAGCACCCATATTCTGTTCAATGTTTCGCACTGCTGGTTGTTTCACGAGCTGCAAAGTCATTCACCAGTTCCACCCAATCATCTCTGTAGCATCGGCACTATATGGGTAGATATCAAGGCCTGGCATCAGAGGTTTATCGAGATTGAAAATAAAGTATGTCGTGGCAAAATGCCTGAGGGAAATCAAGAGTGAGCATGCATGAACATTCCAGCTTTTTTCTACAAATCATCGCGAAGCCGGATGCCTATAGTGCAATTCGTACGATTACCCACAGTCAGCCGCTGCTGGTGTTCTGGGTAACGCCGGAAGGTGAAGTGCTGGACGCTCGTGATGCTCACCATGACAATCCGCCGCACGGTGACCGGAGCGTTCTGGCGCACCGCACCCATAAAGGGCACCTTCGCGGCAGAGCAGCCTTCATCGGCAACCGTCTCTACATCGTCATTTATGGTGATGGCCCTGGAAAACGCTGGAGCAAGCGGCAACACAAGCAAATCATCCAAGCGCTGCCAGCACTTTACAAGGCGCTGGCAGCGCAGGGAATAACCAGTGTTACTGTCGAGCAAGCAGTGATAATAGATGAATGGGGGCGGGAAATGGTTTAGCATGTTGAAAAATCAGATTTGGAAGTTAATCGATCAATATTGGGAGGCTTCATGCCGGTCAAATCCTACACACTCAGCAAATCACGCTATACTCGCGGACTTAAATGCCACAAGTCGCTCTGGCTTTACACTCATAAAAGTGAATTGCTTGACGATGAAGACACTGGCACAACAGCCCGCTTCAACGAAGGCCATCGTGTGGGAGAACTGGCGCAGGAGCTATTCCCCGGCGGGGTTATGATCCTCGAAGACAAATTGGATTTTGATAAGCAGATTCGTCAGACCGCAGAAGCCATGAAGACGGCAAAGGTGATCTATGAAGCAACCTTCTGTCATGACGGAGTACTCGTCATGGCGGACATCATGCGCAAGGGGCGAAACGGTTGGGAACTGTATGAAGTGAAGGGCAGCGGAAGCCAAAAGGATGTCTACCGGCATGACATTGCCGTTCAGTACTACGTCATTTCCGGCTCGGGCGTGAAGATCAGCAAGGCCTGCCTTGTGCACCTGAATTGCGATTATGTCCGCAAAGGGGCTATCGATGTAAAAGAACTCTTTACCACCGTGAATGTCACTGCCGACGCAAAAGAGAAACAGGCGGAGGTCAAGAAAGAGATTGCCCGGCAAAAAAAGATGCTTGCCGATAACGATAAAGAGCCGAAAATAGACATCGGCCCTCATTGCAGTAAACCCTATGACTGTGATTTCGAGGGTCACTGTTGGAAGCACATCCCGGACAACTCGGTCTTCGATCTTGCTGGCAATGGCGTAAAGAAGTTCGACTTGTATCGTAAGGGAATAGTCCACCTGAAAGACATACCGTTGGAGATGGTAAAAGGCCAGCAGAAGAGCCAACTGGAAGCCTTCCTGGGCAAGAAGACCATCGTGAAGACGCCGGAGCTAAAAGAGTTCCTGGACAGTCTCTGGTATCCGCTCTGCTTTCTGGATTTCGAGACATTTATGTGCGCCATCCCCCCTTATGACGAGCTCAAACCTTTCCAGCAGGTGCCGTTTCAATATTCCCTCCATATGATGAAGCGCGCCGGAGGGAAGTTGTATCACCGGGAGTTCCTTGCTCAGCCTAATGTCGATCCACGAAAGGAATTGATCGATAGCCTGTTGGACGACATCCCCGAAGATGCCTGTATTCTAGCTTACAACAAGTCGTTTGAACTGGGTCGATTGAAGGAACTTGCAGAACATTTCCCCAAAAAGAAGAAGAGAATTCAGAAAATAATCGACGCCACTATTGATCTGATATCACCCTTTAAGATGCGGCATCTTTACTCATGGAAACAGCAGGGGTCACACTCCATCAAAGCGGTTCTACCAGCGTTTGTGAAGGGGATGTCCTACGAGGGGATGGAGATCGGCGACGGCGGCGCGGCTATGGAGGCATATCATGAAATGTGCGCCATCGCAGATGGCCCGAAAGCCTTGAGTAAGAAGCGTAAAGACCTGCTTGAATACTGCTGTCAGGATACGCTGGCAATGGTGAAGTTGTTAGAAGTCATTCAAGGGAAAACAGCATAAAGAGCGGATTCACAATATCCGGCGGGATTTTTTGTTGAACCATTCAGGAGGATTTTTATGAAATATCCACATCTAAAGCGGTTTCCACTTCCCGTCAGCTACTGGAAACATGATTCGGATCAATACCGTCGAGAGCAAAAATGGTTGGCCGAAGCATGGGAGAAAATTTGTCGTGCAGCGCCGGATATCAGCAACGAGCCATTGGCGAAGATAAGGCTTGGTGTAAAGGCAATAGCTCTGGCTTTGGTTTATGAAGATTTCTGTGAACTGGCATGGGGTTGTGGTGGTGAACCGGAGTCCGATTGTATCGCATGGTCAAAGCGTTTGAGAATCAACGAGGACATTCTTATTAAGCTCGCGAACGAAGAGGGTATTGCTCTTTCCCGGCCTGGATTAGAAGAGGATAGGGCTCTTTTCCCCGAAACCTTGCTCGCTCTATCCAATGCCAGGCGTGAGGAGGTCTTCGACATCCTCTGCCCGAATCAGTATAATCATGGTGAATTTCTCGGAGGCCTTGTAGCGATAGATCGAACCGATGAGGAGGCCTACCTTGCCGACGAATTCGTATCAGCTTCTGAATGGTGCTCGGAAAAGTGCTATCAGATATTGTGACCTAATTGGGTAATGCTACCTAATTGGGGAAAAGTCAAAAGCTCTATGCTCAGTAAGGCGGACATCGTTCTAACTAGGCGAATGACTGGTGAAATGGGATGTGATGTTCTTTATTATCGTATAAAAGTCGGACTTCGCATGAAAACGGCTTATCTTGTTGAACGGTGAAAAAGAAAACCCCTGAAGTTCTTTTTTCCAGTTTTTCTCCATACTGCTTGTATGTCTTCAAAAATTCAAAAAAGGCTTTTTGAATCTGCTCTGCTGTATTAACTCCCCTCATCATAGTTTCTAAGCGACGGTATCTCGTTTTGCTCTCTTCTAGATCCTCATCTTCCCAAATTCCAGAGGTATCTTGCCGGAAATGGTTGGTATGGATTTGAAGGTCATTTTTCAGCGTCTGAATAACCAATCCGTTGCCAGGATCTGGTTTTACTTCTACAGAATAGGCCTTATCAGGGAATATCACATAATGATGATTTGGAAGTGTTGAAGCGTTGTTTTCGTATAAACTCTTGATCTCTTCAATTGATGACATCTCAAGCATCATCCGGGTAAAGACTGTCTTTGGGATCCTCTTGTTCCATGTTAATTGAAGGTTTTCCAATGTGACTTTATTGCACCCGATGGAGTTCCCTTGGAAGACAAACTCCTGATTAATTCCCACCGCGCTTCCGAGTAGTTGGAAGGGATGAGAAACAGAATAAAAGCTTTTCGTCTTTCCATTGACCTCAAGAGAAACATCTGCGACCACCATAGGATACTGACCATCGTATTCATCGGAATGGGCGAGAAAATAACCATCACTGGTTTTAAAAACTACTGATGAACAAAGATCAGTCTCTGCAAGCCAACAGGTAAAAAGCCCGAACAGAGACGCTTCAAATCCGATTTTTGATTCGTTTATGCCGATAGTCATTCCCACTAGTTCATCAAACAGATTTGGAAATTGGCGAACCATATTTGTCAGGAGTTTACCGCGGTCTTCATCAATATCACTGTCCTGAAGCCATTCCCTGTAATCGTAGTAGAGATGTCGTTGGCCTGGCACTTCTATATTCAATTTGGCAAAATAATCACCCCAATACTTTCCAAGGCCACGGCCAATCTCGAAATTATTCCCAGCGAGTTTCAGTAATCCCATTATGAATCCCTTTGGACTCGAAACCTAGCGTCAACGAACTATCCTAATTTTTTCATCTTCTTCCCTATAACGAAACGCAGGAATTCCGGTGAACACCTGATTTTCATCAACATTATCTATACCATTTTTAATCAGTTTAATTGCCGGCTCAATTACATAGCTCTTGAGTAGCTCTTCGTTTCCAAGTGCAGTAAGCGGTAAAGCAAAAAACCAGTGATCGGATTTTTTTGAATCTGTGTCAGCTTTGAAATTTACAACGTGTGCTCCATTCAAAGGGCCGTTCCTGTGTTCAGTAAATATATCTGCTAGCGGACCTACTTCGAAGTAATCTTCATTTCCTCCCGGCCCATATAAAACATATAGAACTGGTTCCCAATCAATAAACATCGCAATATCGTCTTCATCGTAAATGGTCATCTGGAAAGCTAGCCAGCTTGATGTTTTTTTGTGCCTGCTTGAAGGGTAAATAGGTAGATTAGATATTGTAGATTTATATATCCAATCTTCATCTCCAATCAAACCATCATCTTCAATTTCTTCAGGATCGGTTATTAATCCTGCCTTTTCTAACCCGTCACACGCCATTTCATTTAAGCGCTCCATCATCTTATTAAGTTGTTGTCCCGCTTTAAATACTGTTTCAGCAGCAACCTGCAATCTTTTTCCAGTCATTAGATCCTCCCTACATGAAAAAAATATTATCTTGCGTCTGGTCCAGAACTATTAATTCTTCGCTTGATAAAAAACTCAGCCAATCTTTCATTTCAAACAAATTAACAACGAATTTCTCATCTAATAATGAAAATGAGTCATCTGAAAGCCACTCAAAACCGACGAATGGCACAAAATCGTGTTTTTCAAGGAACGCTGATACACCCGAACCCCATCGTTTGATGTTATCTGACTTGCCTGTACGTGCCATGCTTCCGGCAATTTCATGTATATGGTTCCAACTTAGAGCTCGCAACCAGCGGCGCCAATCAGTAGTTGTCATGATCGGGTTTAGCGGGATAGGAAATTTATGCGGATTCTTATCGCAGCAAGTCAGCTCATTATTACTGCAGCAATTCTCTAATATTTCGGCAGACTTCTTTAAATCACGCCTACCATAAGAAATCGGTCGACCGATATAAATGTGATACCAAGTGCTTTCGGGATCTGGGCGAGTCGACCATTGCCTTATCAATTCACAATCTGGTGTTAAACGAGCATGATCGCCGTACTTCATCTCAAGTAAAAAACTGCATTTACTGCCATCCGAAAAAATAAAGCTCAAAACTAAATCGGGTTCAACTTGAAACGATATTTTTCGCGCTTCTTTCCTTTGCTTCGGCCAGAAATTTACAGCAAACGAGTACGGCTTAGTAAATTGGATTAAGTCGCTGGAAATACCAGAATAAACTGCAATGTTCCGCAAGATGAACCAGGCATCTTCAGCACTCATGTACGCAAGAGGACCGAATATGGTTGAAGTAAATTCATCCTCAAGAAGGCCATTCTTCCTATGCTCACTATTTATATGAATCCTGAGCTTATTTTTGCTTGCCGCATCTAACATTGCATTTCACCTTAACTTGATGACTTTATAAAAAATAATTGATGACCAATTTTCTCCAGATGGACCTAATTTCTGCCAGGAACCAGATTTACCATCTCACGGCCAATGGCATGTAAAAGACCGGCATGCAATCCACAGTTCCTGCTTGCCGTTATGCTCTATGGTAGCTGTCGTAATGCTCATTGGCTTTCAGCGGTTTTATTGCCCAGTAGTAGCGCACTCCCCGGCCAATTCTCAGAGGAGCAACGACTGTTGTACGATACGACGTAACATCGTGGCCTAACGATGGGTATTCCATTTGCCTGTTTTTCATTGGTGCTGAGCCGAATATTTTCTTGAATTCATGCAGCAAGATCGCCTCAAAATCTTCGTTTACAAAATCGCCCCGTTTTTTCCTGGGAACACATATACCGACCTTGAATGTCGTATCGTCAACAAGCTCGGTAATGTTTTCCAGCCATTTCCGATGTGAAGATATCCGTTGTTTGAAATTACCTTCGCCAATATAGACTACCGGCGAAACTCCCTTTCCGTATTGGATGGCAAACAAGCCGTCAATCTTTATGATATAAACTGCGTGGCTCAGGTCTTTAAGTGCTATCCCTGTGCCCTTCAATTTCGGCAGTATATTTCTCGTCCATGTATCGTCAACATTCAAATCGAACCAATGCCACTCAGCATTTATCGTTGCCATAACTCATCTCCTCCTTTTCGGATGCGATTTAAAGTGTGACAGCCTCACATTCTGATAAATTGATTATTCGTAAAAGCTACTTAGTCAAACACCTGCACAACCTCCCCGCCTTTCTTGCGATAGAGCTGGAACGACAGCCTCTTTCGCAAACCTTCAAGGTTCTTCTTGATAAAATCAGTTGTCTCATCAAGTTGCTGAATATTTGTCATATCCCGGCATTTGAAAAACTCATTCCAGAAACACCAGTCAAACGCAGTCGAATTGATCCAGTCGATCTTCTTTGAGAATCCGGCCAGCCACTGGATTGATAAATCATCATCCAGCAGCATGAAGCGAGCAAGATCGTCATCCACAAACTGGCAAGCTCCAAAGTACACACCTTTCAGCACCGCACGCTCTGTCTGGGCAACTTCTTTGAGCGCATTTTTGATAACAGTCCGGCTGATTTCTTCGCCATTCCCGCCATGAATACAGCCGTTATCACCATGAGATGCAATATAGAGATTATGGGTTCCGGGACGAGCGCCTAAGCGGGTGACAATTTCCTTAAAGGCATCGCCATTGTTGAACATCTCGTAGTGGAAGCCATGCGGTGTATCAAGGTGAATGTCGGAAAGAAGGTCGAAAACTCCTTTGACAGAAACGTTTTTCCCGGAAAACCAGCGACCTTCCAGTACGGCAAGATTTGGATATTTCATCTATCTCTCCTTTTCTGTAATGGCAATAGTTGTAATGCTAATACCTGCTAATGTAAATCGAATTTCATGCAACATCTTTCGTGCTACCGCAGCAACCTCCGCCTACTCGGATAAGTGCCCTCTCAGCAATTGTCGAGCACCAGGCGTAAGGCAGTGATTCGCCATACCGCTCATTAATGTAGTCATAAAATTGTGTGATCTCTCCCTCTGAAAGCCCGTTTTGAGGGTCGATCATTCCACGAAACTTTTCCGGACTGATTCCAGCACTAGGCCCTCCGAATCTGTAAACTCCTCGTGCCACCCTTCGCCCGACGCTGTTGCCTGTCAACTGCTTGCCCAGCGTATCCAACTGCTCACGGAAAACAAGCAGACGACAAGTGTCAGGCATGCACCACATCTCCAAAGCTAACAGAGGATGATCGAACAGACTGGATGGAAATCCAGATCTGCGGCGACAATATTCATAAATAATGTGATGCGTCACCTCACACTGTGACCCGGCCCAGACTGCAAAGGCAAATTCAGTGTGACGAGTCGGCCTGATTTCTTCCAGTGCGCTGATAAGATTAGCTCGCTGAACCACTTCACGCTCGACTCCATACAAGCAACCCTGATCTTTTAGTTCACGCTCGATTGCGACCGCCAATTCCTGAATATTATCCGTTTCCATTTCCCCCTCCTCGTGATTAACCATTCACACCAAACCCTATTTTCCGTACAGATGCCCCCTTGGCTTCACACTCCTTGCGTAACAGCTCATAGAGCTTTTCAGGTGTGGCAGGAATGTCATATAACTCGAACTGGCGTACAGCCACGGCAAAGTCTCCGGGAGTCAGCCGGTCAAGCACTCTGACCCGTACTTCGCAGTCATTCGCAGATTGTTCACCTCCACCAAGTCGCTCAAGTTCTTGACGGAACATTCTCCAGCGCTGTTCAGGTGTCAGCGGTTTGAAGCAGACCTTGAAGGCAAAGCGGCGAAGGCATGCAGGATCAAGTTTTTCCATCAGGTTAGTAGTGCAGATAAATATCCCGTCAAACGCCTCCATCTGCGTCAGCAGTTCGTTGACCTGGGTCACTTCCCAACTCCGCTGAGCATCTCTCCGGTCACTCAGAAAGCTGTCCGCCTCGTCCAGCACCAGCACCGCTTTCTGCTGCCGTGCCTCACTGAACATGGCGGCTATGTTCTGCTCAGATTCGCCCACCCACTTACTCATGATGTCCGAAGCCCGACGCAGCATGAACGGCATGCCTATTTCGTCAGCGAGGTAACGTGCCAGCTCACTCTTGCCGGTACCAGCCGCACCATAAAAGCAGAAAGTTCCGTATGGTCGGCGCTTGAGTCCGGTCAGGATTCCCGGCATATCGGAATCGGTGTTGAGGTAATCCAGGCGGTATCCCGTGCGGACTATGTTGCGGCTCGGAGTGCGCTTCTGCCCCAGCAGGGTTACGCTGCGATCCAAAGTTTGCTCGACAAGTTCCAAGGCTCTTGTTGTGTCTGTTGAGCATGCTATCCTCGCAACCTTGGCAGCTGATGCAAATTGTGCTGGAGAAATTTCATCATTACCCGCAATTCTCTCCAGCCATCCCTGAGGAGGTTTAAAACAGCCCAAATGATGCCTGGCTATGTCAAGACGAATAGCTAACGGTGGCAAAGGGAATCTGATGGAATAATCGAACCTGCGCTTATAGGCGGGATCAATCTGGTCAACTCTGTTACTCACCCAGATTGCTGGAATTTGATTCTGCTCCATGGTTCTATTGATCCAGGCCTTTCCTGCACTTTTGCTACCTGTGTCTTCGTCATCATCACCGAATAGCATACTCAAAAAGCCATAATCGGCTGGAAAGACATCTTCAATCTCATCGAATAAGAGTAGAGCGTTTTGTGATTTGGCAAGAAAACGTTGGCAAAGATTGTATGCCCTCAGTCGTGCTACTCCTTTTATCGGCTCGCCACTTTCGTTGGCATAGGAAATCTCGAATAATTCTATCCCTAACTCGGCTGCTAATGCCTGTACATACTCAGTTTTGCCGACACCAGGCTTACCATGCAGTAGTATATTTACACCGACAGTCTTTTTATCAACGGCGTTGCGCAAATACTGGCGTAACGTTTGACTGTCACTATCCAGGTGCTGGAAGTTCTTGAGACTCAAAGTCGGTGATGACGCTCTTTTGAGAAAACGCCCTACCAGATCCTCGGCAGTTTTGTGTTTGCACATGAGCACATCAGCAAATCCTTCCATAAGATCCATTTTTTGCTCGATATCATGATCAGCATGTTTGACCTCGACTATGGCAGTAGCGACAAGCACCCCTTTATCTCCAAGCGCTATCAGAAAGTCACGGGCGGCAATACCGGTCAACCGCGACAGTATCGAACATAAGACATGACTGCTTACATTTACACTTTGCCCTTCAAGGACTGACTTGAATTGCGAAGACATTGTCATCATCGTAACAAAGGCCAGCAGAGCCTTATCGGCTTCAGTAAGCCCAAGAATAGTGCTAAGGAGTTCAATGTTGGTAAATAACGGCAACGTAGGGTTTATTTTACCTCTTTGCAGTAACTCCCTCTGCTTGAGAAGTATGTTACGACCCATTGCGCTCTTGGCTTTTTTTGATTTACAACCTTCATCATCTTCGTCTTCCATACTCTTGACCCCGGTTAGCGCACAGAAATCATCATCTCCGAAAATTATCGCCCATCCAAAGCGCCTATCGGGCTTATACCATCCGAGCAAGAGGGCCAGATCAATCAGCCATATACCAAGCATTTGCCGATATTCCCGACCAGTCCTGTCCAGACAGCGTTTTGGTGCTACTGATGAGAGTGTTTGTAAAAATAACGGCTGTGACATGATCTGCCTCCTGCTGGTTTGCATTTCGTTCCTTGTCTGATATTATCACCCATGAATGCGTCATAAACTGACGCAATAGTGTGTTTTTATTTAACGGCAAATTTCTTTCATAAAGGAGCCCTGCATGGATACTCTCTACCGCCGCTGGTTGATCCTCTGCATGATCCCCCGCTACGGAAACAGCATCACTGTCAGTCAGATTGCTGACCGACTCAGTTCTAGTAGCGTTGAAAGGTTGTCTGTGAGGACCATCCAGCGAGATCTGGAAGATCTTTCAGGGCCATTTCCAATTGTTTCTGAACAAGAAGGGCATACCTTTCACTGGAGCTGGATGGAAGATGCCCCTCGCCACGACATACCGATGATGGACCCGCAGACCGCCCTCACTTTCCATCTGGTCAGAGAACACCTGACACCCCTGCTCCCCGCTTCGTCTCTTAAGTACCTGGAATCATACTTCACCACAGCCGCTTCTATCCTTTCCGGCAACAATGAAATGCCCCTCGCGCAGTGGCGTGACAAGGTGCGTAAAATCTCCCGTGGCTTGCAGATGGAGCCGCCGAGCATAAGCCCCGGAGTAGCGGAGGTTGTCTACGAAGCACTGTTGCGGGAACGGTGCCTGCGAATCAGCTACCGGCCAAGATCGGAAGGCACTGCCAAAGAGTACACGGAGCTGACCCCTCTTGGACTGGTTATGGTGGATAGCCTGATTTATCTGGTAGCAACAATTGGGGAGTACACGAAACCGCTCCAGTTCCTGCTGCACCGGATGGAGGAAGCGACGATGCTGGACAAACCGGCAAATGTGCCGGAGGGGTTTTCACTGCAGGGGTATATTGAAAGCGGCGAGTTCAGCTATCCGGTGGGGAAGGAGACCATTCGCCTGAAAGCGCTTTTTGACAGCGATGCAGCCACTTACTTGCATGAGACGCCACTGCCGGGACTGATCAGTCTGACGGATGATGATGAAGAGGAAACCGTGCTGCTTGAAGCTGAGGTTCTGGACAGCCTTCAGCTGCGTTGGTGGCTGCGGGGGTTCGGTGATGCGGTGGAGGTGCTGGAGCCTTTGGAATTGCGGGAGGAGTTTAAGGAGATGGCGAAGAATCTGAAGAGAGCCTATAAAAAGGCAGTTCTCTGAAAAGAATCAACATAGCGGAATAATGAGTGGTGTTGTCGGATTTAGACAGGAGCGCTACAAAATGGCAGGAGGTTAGCGAGACCCAAAAATCGCCGAACCGATGCGCACCAGGGTCGCCCCTTCGGCAATGGCAGCTTCGAAATCACCTGACATCCCCATTGAAAGCTCTTTAATGGAGACACCCGGGATGGCAAGCAGCTCGATCTCTTGTGCAAGGACTCTCAGTTCCCGGAAGAACGGGCGTGCTGCTTCAGGGTCGTCAAAAAAAGGGGGCATGGTCATCAGCCCGCAGATCCGGATGTTCTGCAGCAGGGCAACTTGCCGGACGAGCATCACAGCCTCTTCAGAGGTCGTTCCGCTCTTTGTCGATTCACCGGACACATTGACCTGGATCAGGATAGTGCATACCTTTCCGATCCGGCCCCACTGCCGGTCTATCTCCTGAGCCAGTGAAAGCCGGTCCACCGAGTGGATCATGGTCGCAATACCGGCAATATATTTGACCTTGTTGCTCTGGAGATGGCCGATGAAATGCCACTCTACAGCTGATGTCACCTCCGCGGCCTTTGCGATAAACTCCTGGACATAGTTCTCGCCAAAGATCGACTGACCTGCCCTTACAGCCTCATCGACCATGGATGCCGGCTTGGTTTTGGAAACGGCAACCAGACGGATGTCCGAGACATCACGACCGGCTGACAGAGCAGCGGCTTCGATTTGTGAACTGATTTTTTTGAGATTTGACGATATGGTCATAAATGGAGTGGTGGCCTAAGGGGTTCCTTTTGTAATAGCAGGATGCCCGGAACCTTTCATCATGTTCAGTCGGGAGATTACCGCAAACCCCTTGTCATTGAATGCGAAACTCTCCCGCCGTATGAAAGCATTTGTATAAGCCATCCCCTGGAATTGGTCAAAAGAAAATCTGCCCAAAAGATCGGTGCTGTCCTGCTGCAGACATCTCCCCTCATGCTCAAGCTCTACCCAGGCATGATCGAGAATCCCCTGACCGGCTTCTACCTCGCCGACGACTATCCTGACCTCATTTGAACTCAACCCCATGGCAAGATAGAGGCTGCAGAGGAGAACCGCCTTGCCGATACAGCTTGCCCGTTTCTGCACGGCGATTTCACCTGCCGTGATAACCGGGAGTGATGGGTCAAAGGCAACTGAGTCGCGCAGGTAAAGATAGGCATTCAGCGGTGTTTTCAGCTCTTTTGCCAGAGCTTTTACCCGCTTGTCATCGGGAGTAACCAGGGAAGAAAAGCCATCAGAATGATTGACAATCATTTCGTGAAAGGAAGGGGGGGGAGGCTCTTTATCTCCGAGCGTGTATCCGGACACAAAGACTATGGTTATAAGGCAGATCGCTGCGCCAAGGCGCTTGATCCCGATGTTTTTGAGTTTTTCGGCAGCTTTTGTAACTGATGCGGCGGCTGATTTCATACGCTTTTTATAGCACAGCTCAACATTAAAGAACACACCTAAGGATCTGTAAATGAATAACATGGTCAAAATTGCGCTCAGATTTAGGTCAGATTTGGCCGGACTGATTGAGGCAAACCGCAAACGTAGCACGGCTACGTCGAGGATTTGACGATTGAAGTCCGGCTAAAGATGGCCTGAAGATGAGATGCAAGATGACTAAGTTATTTGTTTGCAGCTCCTTAGTCAGGACTTAGAGTCCTAAGCTGCGAAGCGTCTCGACGACCTCACAGAGCGGAAGGCCCACGACATTGGTGTACGAACCATCAATCCGCTCAACCATGTAGGCAGCTCCGCCCTGGATTGCATATGCTCCGGCTTTGTCCATCGGGCAACCGGTCAGCACATAGGCATCGATCTCTCTATCGGTCAGCGTTTTGAAAACCACATCAGTGCTGACATGACGTGATACATGACAGAGCGTTTTTTTATCGATGATCGCATATCCGGTAATAACCTGATGAGCTCTCCCCGAAAGCCTGGCAA
>VFJK01000190.1 GCA_009886125.1 Geobacter sp.
GTTTCACAGGTGACCCGGAGATGATTCGGCAGATAAATGCGGCTTACGGCGTACTAAGCGCCTATGTCTCAAATTATCGTTTTTCCTTTGCCGAAGATGAATTTTACGAGCAAAATCCTGAAGAGCGAATCTGGATGCAATTTGCTGATGATCCGTTGTGGGGGAAAAAATAGAAACGGTATCGGTGGATTATTTCAAAATGATTCAAAGCTGCGTGTTTCATGCCTTGGGATTTAAAGATAGTGCCGTAAGCCGGAATTAAATTGTTCCAGACAAATCCAGCATCTTCCGGTTAGGTACTTGCATTGTTCTTTGAGAAAGTAAAAAAGTTGTAAAATCAGCGTGATGCTGCATTTTTTGCTTGACATCGAGTAAAAAATCGGCCGGCCCGCTCTCGTAACTATCCGATATTACAGGAGTTGCGACATGCGGCCGTTCAAACAGCTAAAACAACGTCGGAAATCACGTGCTTTCAAATTGCTTCTTGCCCCGATTTTTGAGAGATTCAAGTCAGATAACGAACTTGAATCCAGGGGGTACCGCCCGTTGCAAATGTCCTTTGATGATCAGCTCAAGGCCTTGATCTTCTATCACTTGGAAGAGTTTGCTTCCGGGAGTGAACTGCTCCAGGCGCTGGAACAGAATGATTTTGCCAAGGAGTGTGTTGCTCCCCCCAAGGGGATCAAAAAAAGCTCTTTTTTTGAGGCAATCAACAACCGTGGCCTTGAACAGCTTACCGAGGTCTTCAACCATCTTGTCAAGCAAGCTGGCAAAGTACTCCCCGATGAATATGCTCACCTTGGCAACCTGGTATCCATAGACGGCTCTTTGATAGATGCTGTCTTGTCCATGGAGTGGGCCGATTACCGCAGCGGTTCAAAGAAAGCCAAGGCTCATGTCGGCTTCGATATCAACCGGGGCATTCCCCGGAAGATATACCTCTCTGACGGCAAAGAAGGCGAGCGTCCCTTTGTTGACAAGATCATCGACAAAGGCGAAACCGGCGTCATGGATCGTGGCTATCAGTCTCATGATCACTTTGATCAGTGGCAGGTTGCCGAGAAGTTCTTTGTCTGTCGTATAAAAGAGAATACGCACAAAACCGTTATCAGAGAGAATACCGTCGATCCTGATAGTATTTCGTTCTACGACAGCGTAGTGCTGCTCGGCACCAAAGGTGTAAACCAGACTGAGAAAGAACTGCGCCTTGTTGGCTACCATGTTGACGGCAAGGATTACTGGGTAGCAACCAACCGATATGATCTGACGTCAGAAGAAGTGGCCCAGGTTTATAAGCTGCGCTGGAACATTGAGACATTCTTCGGCTGGTGGAAACGCCACCTCAAGGTGTATCACCTGATTGCCAGAAGCGAATACGGTCTCATGGTTCAAATACTTGGCGGCCTCATAACCTATCTGCTGCTTGCTATTTATTGCCGGGAGCAGCACCAGGAGCCGGTTAGCATCTCCAGAGTACGTGAATTACGCAATCAGATTGCAAATGAGGCAGCCGAAGAACAAAGCCAAAGAACAAGAAAACAAGGTAAATCAAACAAAATTAGACAGTTGAAGCGTAAGAAGCGTGGTGCAAAAACCTAACCGGAAGATGCTGATGACAAATAGTTATTTGAAGCATACGACCTCTGGCGTAAACGCTAGCTAACCCGTGAAGTCGCTAACATACAACTTCTGTTGCAACAAGACATCAACTATCCATTTTGGTTCGTAACAAATCCCTAAAGGAGGGGAAAATCATGAGCATATACAAAAGTTTTTCAAACGTCTGCTTTCTGGCATCACTTCTGGTCATTTTTGCTATCGGGTGTGGAGACGGCACTCCCTTTACCATTGCAGCTCCCAAGACTATTACTGCGTATTCCCTTGCCGGTGTTCCTGGCA
>VFJK01000115.1 GCA_009886125.1 Geobacter sp.
CCGGCAACACCGGCAACACCGGCAACACCGGCAACACCGGCAACACCGGCAACTCCGGCAACTCCGGCAACTCCGGCAACACATGCACAGCCGGCAGTGAGATGATTGATCCCCGCCGGGTTATCGATTGGAAACCCTCTAGGGAGGTTGCAAAGGCCTATGGAGTATTCGCATGCATGGCCATTGGCGACTCTTTTTTGTTTCGAAGACGGTAATGATTGTTGATTACCATTAAGGGCCTTGCTGCAAAGCCGGCGATTCTAATTTTTCATTTAGCGGTTTTCAGTTGAAAAATTCCTTGCTTTTTTAGCAATCTCCCTGTATTTAACAGGTTACAAGTTAATGTTCACTACTAAAAAGTGAGCTCTTCCAGGCTCGCTTTTTTTATTGGTTAATCATGGCAAAAGTCGACACCGTCGAAAAGATCACTTCCGTTGCACTGTCGCTGCTGGATTCTCTCGGCATTGAGCTCGTTGAACTCGAATACCGCAAAGAGGGGCAGGGTATGGTTCTGCGGCTCTTTATCGACAAGCCGGGCGGGATAATGCTTGACGACTGCGCCGATGTAAGCCGTGAGCTTTCCGAGCTTCTTGATGTGGAAGAGGTCATCGAAAGTCACTACAATCTTGAAGTGTCATCGCCCGGTCTTAACCGGCCGCTTACCAAGCCTGCTGATTATGAACGCTATGCAGGCAAGCTGGTGAAGGTGCGGACTTTCGAGATGGTACCCGATGATGCCGGCAACATGAGAAAGACTTTTCTCGGGCTGCTTGTCGGTTTGAAAGACGGTGTTGTCCTGCTGACTCTCAAAGAGGGCCAGCCAGCTTCCATTCCGTTTAATAAGATTGCAAAAACCAATCTGGAATTTGAGTTTTAATACTATAGAGTAAAAGAAAAGACAGGAGATGCCACGTGGAAACAACTCTCAGCCTCAAGCATATAATCGACCAGATCGTCAAGGAGAAGAGCATTGACAAGGCTATTGTGATTGAGGCTCTTGAACAGGCTGTGCTTTCCGCAGCGAACAAGAAGTTTCGCAATACCAGAGAACTTGAGGCACATTTCAATCAGGACCTTGGAGAAGTCGAGCTTTTCGAGTTTGTCGAGGTCGTTGATGATGTTGAGGACTCATACCGGCAGATAACCCTTGACGAGGCTCAGGAGCAGGACCCTGAAGTCGAGTTGGGTGATACGATAGGGATGAAGCTCCCTTCGAGCGAGTTCTCGCGCATTGCTGCACAGACTGCAAAGCAGGTGATCATCCAGAGGGTCCGTGAGGCTGAGCGGGAGACCATTTTCAACGAGTTCAAGGATCGTGTCGGCGAGCTTATCAACGGACTGGTCCGCAGATTTGAAAAAGGCGATCTCGTTATCGACCTCGGTCGTGTAGAAGCGATACTTCACCATAAGGAGCTTGCTCCGCGTGAAGTATACCGTCAGGGCGACAGGATCAAGGCTCTTATCACCGATATCAGGATGACGACCAAGGGCCCCCAGATCCTTCTTTCGCGTACAGCTCCGGCCATGCTTGCCAAGCTGTTCGAGGCTGAGGTGCCGGAGGTCGCTGAAGGGATCGTCGAGATCATCAATGTCGTTCGCGAGCCGGGCAGCCGTGCCAAGATAGCTGTCTACTCCAATGATTCCGATGTCGATCCAGTCGGTGCCTGCGTCGGTATGCGCGGTAGCCGCGTGCAGAATGTCGTGTCTGAGCTTCGCGGTGAAAAGATAGATATCATCCCCTGGTCAGACGATGTTGCCCGTTTTGCCTGCAACGCGTTATCCCCTGCTGTTGTATCGAAGGTCTTTGTTGAGGATGAGACTCGCGCCATGGAGATCATCGTCCCTGACGATCAGCTTTCGCTTGCTATCGGCAAGCGCGGTCAGAATGTGCGGCTTGCTGCCAAGCTTACCGGCTGGAGGATCGATATCAAGAGTGAGACCCGCCAGGCAGAGGCCGAGCTTCTTCAGTACTCATCATATGACGGTGCGGCCGAAGAGGAAGAAGCAGAGGCAGAGGCAGAGCAGCCTGCAGAGGCGATTCCAGCTCCCTTTGATATCGAATCTTCAGAGCTTAAGGCTTAGTAGCCGTGGTTAAGGCTGATCCTCAAAGGAGTTGCCTCGGTTGTCGCGAGGTAAAGCCGAAGGATGATCTGCTACGGTTCGTGCTCGACCCGGACAGATTGGTACTGCCTGATATCTCAAGAAAGCTTCCCGGGCGCGGCGCTTATACTTGCTTCAGTAGAAGCTGTCTTCAGGCAGCGATCGGCAGGCGACAGTTTTCCAGAGCGTTCAAAGGTGAGGTGACGTTGCTCCCTGAGGACGAACTGAACACGATGATTACAAAGCTGCAGTATGAGAGGATTATTTCTCTCATCTCTATGGCGAACAAGGCTGGAAAGGCTGTTTCAGGAAGTGACAAGGTTATGGATGCCCTTCGCAAGGGCTCGGTTGCATTACTTGTTCTGGTAAAGGATATATCTCCGGACAGCAGGTCAAGGTTTGCAGCAATAGCTGAGAAAACAGGGGTTAAAGTGATCGACTTCTCATTCAAGGAGAAGTTGGGCGCAACGCTTGGCAAGGAGATACGGACTGCAGTCGCCGTTATCTCGGTACCTTTTGCCGACGCCCTTGACAGGGAATTGACAAGATACTGGAACTTCTTTGAGGGAGGGGCTAAATAGGATGAGCAAGATTCGAGTACATGAGCTTGCGCAGAAGATGGGGATCGAGAACAAAGAGCTGATAGGCAGGTTGAAGGAGCTCGGTGTTGAGATCAGTAACCATATGGCTGCCATCGATGAAGATGTGGTTAAAAAGCTCCAGGCACCCGCTACCGTCACCATGACGGTGAAGGATGTCTCTCAGGAAGAGACCAGGGTGACTTCAACAGTTATCCGTCGTCGGGCAAAAGTTGTTGAAAAGCAGGTCGAGGTCTCTCCCGAAGAGGTTGCCGGCAGCGCTCCTTCCGAAAGACTGACCGTTACGGAAGCTGAAAGCGCTCCGGAACATCCGGTAAAGTCGAAAGAGCCGGTTACTGTCAATGCAGCCGAAGATACGACTGCGGCTCAGAAAGCGGCGACAGCTCAGCCGGATCCAAAGAAGCCGACCGCAAACCGGGCAGTCATACTCGGAAGGGTCGAACTCCCTGCTCCAAAGCCGGAGAGGCCTTCTGAAAGACCCGCAGATCGTTCATCAGATCGTCCTGCAGACAGGCCTGCTCAGCGTCGTGAGGTCATCCCTACAAACCGGCCTGCACATCCGGGCGGTCAGAATCGCGACCGTACCACTCCAGGCGGTGCACCAGGTCAGAACCGCGGGGGAGCAGCTTTCCCGAGGACCGGACAGTCGCCTTCGGCACGTCCTGCTGATACAGGTTTTGTAAAACCGGTCGTCCCTTCGCCGGCTGATGCGCCTCCAGGTGCGGATGATCGCAAGGGCGGCGGTCGTAAAGGCCCTCCTAAAAGCGGACCTGGCGGAGATGCCGGGCGTCCGGTCAAGAAAGGTGCCGCTCCGGACAAGCGAAAGGAACTTCTTCTCAGGGAAGAGATTGCCGAAAAACGTGAACGGGTTTTTGAGCCTGGTAAAGGTCCCAAAGGGAAGAGAAAGCAGTTTAAGGCCGAGCGTGTTTCTTCAGGCAAGAAGACCGAAATCACAACCCCGAAAGCGATCAAGCGGATCATCAAGATAAGCGAATCGATAACTGTCGGTGAACTTGCGAAACGAATGGGTATCAAAGCGAACGACCTGATCCGGGCGCTGATGAAAATGGGGCTCATGGCGACCATCAATCATCCGCTGGATGTCGATACATCAATTCTTCTTGCCAATGAATTCGGCTATGAGATCGAAAATGTTGCTGTCGATCTTGACGAAATACTTGAATCTGTCCCTGATGAACCGGAATCACTTGAAACCCGGCCACCGGTTGTAACGATCATGGGGCACGTCGATCATGGCAAGACATCACTGCTTGATGCAATCCGCGAGGCAAATGTCATCGCAGGCGAGGCAGGGGGGATTACCCAGCACATCGGTGCGTATGATGTCGAATTGAACGGCAGGAAGATCACGTTCCTCGACACACCGGGTCACGAGGCGTTTACCGCAATGCGGGCACGTGGCGCCAAAGTCACCGACATCGTCATCCTTGTCGTAGCTGCAGATGACGGTGTCATGCCGCAGACAAAAGAGGCGATAAATCACTCGAAAGCGGCCGGTGTCCCAATCATCGTCGCTATCAACAAGATCGACAAGCCTGATGCAAACGCAGAGCGTGTCAAGAGAGAGTTGACCGAGCAGGGCCTGGTCTCCGAAGAGTGGGGCGGCGATACGACCATGGTAGAGGTCTCGGCCAAGAAGAGACTGAATCTTGATGGGCTTCTGGAGATGATCCTTCTGCAGGCCGACGTAATGGATCTCAAGGCGAATCCTGACAAGTCTGCGAAAGGGACTATCGTCGAAGGCAAGCTGGACAAGGGCAGGGGGCCTGTTGCTACCGTTCTGGTGCAGGACGGGACACTGAAAACAGGTGATTACTGTGTTGTCGGCATTCATTCAGGTCGAGTCCGGGCGATGCAGAATGACCGGGGCGAAAAAGTTCTCGAGGCAGGTCCGTCCATGCCGGTCGAACTCGTCGGTCTGTCCGGTGTTCCGGATGCCGGTGATGTGTTTGTGGCGATGAAGGATGAGCGCCAGGCAAAGGAGATCGCGACCCTCCGCCAGATCAAGCAGCGCGGGATCGAGCTGGCAAAGCATACCAAGCTTTCGCTTGAAGATCTCTATACCAAGATCCAGGCAGGTGAAGTCAAGGATCTCAATGTCATTGTCAAAGGTGACGTACAGGGTTCTGTCGAGGCCGTCGGAGAATCGCTCCGCAAGCTTTCGACCGCTGCAGTCCGTCTGAACGTGATGCACTCTGCTGTCGGTGCCGTTAATGAGACAGATGTCAACCTTGCATCAGCCTCCAATGCCATCATCATAGGGTTCAACGTCCGTCCTGAAGTAAAGGCCCAGTCGCTGGCCGAGAAGGAAGGGGTCGATATCCGGCTTTACAGCATCATCTACAATGCTGTCGATGATGTCAAAAAAGCCATGGAAGGGCTCCTCTCGCCGATCTTCAGGGAGAAGTATCTTGGCAGGGCAGAAGTGAGAGAAGTCTTCTCTGTGCCCAAGATCGGCAATGTAGCCGGCTGCTACGTGCAGGACGGCAAGGTCATACGGAACGCTCAGGTACGTCTCACCCGCGACAACATCGTCGTCTATGAAGGGAAGATGTCCAGTCTCCGCAGATTCAAGGATGATGTCAAGGAAGCTGCCTCAGGGTATGAATGCGGTATCGGACTTGAGAATTACAACGATATCAAGACAGGCGATATAATCGAGGCGTTCGAGATGGAAAAGATCGCCGCAACTCTGTAGAAAAACAGGAACGAGGATAGAGGAACGAGGATAAAGGACAACAGCCTTTCCTCGAACCTCGTTCCTCGTACCTCATGCCTGAGGCCCTAATGTTCAAACGTTGTGAAAAAGTGGGTGAAGCCATACATAAAGAGATCTCAACGCTCCTTATTAACGGAGTGAAGGATCCGAGGGTCGGTCTGGTAAATATTACCGGGGTGAAGGTGACGGATGATCTCCATCTTGCTACTCTTTATTACTCGGTTATCGGGACAGACGTTAGCCGGAAAGATGCCGAAGCCGGTCTTAACAGCGCTAAAGGTTTTCTACGGCGTGAAATAGGCAAAATACTCAGAATGCGATTGGTTCCCGACCTGCTTTTCCGTTACGATGAGTCTATCGACTACGGCAGCAAGATAGAGAGTATTCTCAGGCAGATCCATGAAACGGACGAGACGGATGCTGAAAAAGATACATGAGCTTATAGCAAACCACAGTACATTCCTCATAACCTCTCACGAAAGCCCTGATGGTGATGCAATAGGGTCATCTCTTGCGCTCGCGAATTATCTTTCCGAACTGGGGAAGGATGTCACGGTGCATCTCTGTGATCCGGTCCCTGAAATCTACCGCTTTATGCCGATGGCTGACAAAGTCGTTACTGATCTCCCGGATCGTGACTATGACATCTGTTTTGTGCTGGATGTCGGCGAATTCAGGCGTGCAGGAAGTCAGATCGGCAATTGCCGCAGGATCGGATACTTCATAAATCTTGATCATCACAAGACAAGTGAGAGTTTCGGGCTTGTGAATCTTGTCGATATTTCCGCTGCTGCGACAGGCGTCCTGATCTACCGTCTCATAAAAGAAGCAGGCGGAGAGATCTCCTATGCGACCGCACTCTGCATCTATGTTGCTCTTATAACCGATACCGGCTCATTCAGGTACTCGAATGCGAATTCCGAGGCTTTTGCAGTCGCCGGAGAGATGATCGCAAAGGGAGTAGATGCCTGGGACATAACAGCGCAACTTTACGAAAACCAGCCCCGGCAGCGGATCGAACTTCTGGCACTGGCACTCTCAAAACTTGCTTTTTCAGAGTGTGGAAGATTTGCCTCTCTTGCGGTGACTCTTGATATGTACGAAAAGACAGGTACTGATGCCGAGCTGACTGACGGCTTTGTCAATTATCCGCGGTCAGTCAGTGGTGTTGAGGTGGCGATTTTCTTCCGGCAGCTCTCTGCTGAATCTTTTAAGGTAGGGTTCCGCTCGAAAGGCAAGGTCGATGTATCCCTCCTGGCAGAGGGTTTTGGCGGCGGCGGACATCACAATGCTGCAGGCTGTGTCGTATCCGGCACTCTCGACGAAGTCCGTCAAACAGTATTTTCCCATCTCCAGGATGTCCTTTAGTGTTTGACGGTTTTCTGGTCGTAGATAAACCATCAGGCATGACCTCCCATGACGTTGTCAGCATCCTTAGACGTACTCTGAAACAGAAAAAAATCGGCCATACCGGCACACTCGACCCCTTTGCAACCGGAGTCCTGCCGATAGCACTCGGAGAGGGAACAAAAGCGATCCCCTATCTTGATGAATCATTCAAGGTGTATTCAGCAGTCATGCGACTGGGGATTTCCACCGATACCCTCGATTATACCGGGGATGTCATTGCCGAGAAAGAGTGGCGCCATGTTACGCCGGAGATGGTCTTCGAAGCCATTCCACGCTTTATCGGCTCCATCCAGCAGATTCCACCGATGTTCTCGGCGCTGAAGCGCGATGGAGTGCCACTCTACAAACTTGCCAGAAAAGGGGAGACAGTGGTTCGCGAACCACGCCGGATCGAGATCCGATCTCTCCATATAGACCGGGTCGACCTCCCGTATGTCGCCTTTACGGTCAAATGCTCCAGAGGTACGTATGTAAGGACGCTTGCTGATGATATCGGCGAACTGCTCGGAACGGGTGCACACCTGACCGAGCTGAGAAGGCTCGCCAGCGGCTCGTTTACCCTTGCTTTTGCGAAGACATTCGAAGAGATAGCAGCATCAGCCGGCAGCGCACCTGAGGCTCTCCTGATCACGTTACGCGATGCCCTCGCTCATCTTCCTGAGATCATGATCACTGAGCCGGTTTTCAACCGGCTTAAAAATGGCATTGCTCCTTTATTGAGCGATATCGAAAATAATCCCGGTACTATTCCAGATTCCGGGCTGGTCAAAATCATATACAGAGACGAACTGGCGGCGATATGCGATTCTGTTCCAATCGGGAATGGCTCTCTCAGGATAGAGCGCGTTTTTAACCAGTTTTCTGCTTTACAGCAATCAGTTTAGTGTGTTATAAGAAAGTTTCGCAAAATGCCTGAAAATAATAAGGAAATACAAATTTATTAGGAAAGGGGGGGTGTACTGATGTTGGCTACAGACAAGAAACAGGAGATTATCAACTCCAACAAACTGCATGAAAGCGATACCGGTTCTCCGGAAGTCCAGATTGCAATTCTTACCGAGCGTATTATCTATCTCACCGAGCACTTCAAAACTCACAAAAAGGATCACCACAGTCGTCGTGGTCTTTTGAAGATAGTCGGTCAAAGACGTCGTTTGCTTGATTATGTTAAAGGGAAGAGCGTAGACCGTTACAAAGGCATTATAGAGAAACTCGGCATACGCAGATAATACAGGGCAGTATATCCTGATCTCGGGATATATTGCCTTTTCGTTTTTTCACAATTTAAAGTTGGGGGCGTGGATAAAGCGGCTAAATGAGGTTCGAGGAAAAAGGTACGAGGAGCGAGGTTAACCCCGTTCCCCGTTCCCCTCACCTCGTTCCTTTCATTCAGCCTTTTTCTCGACGGCCCCAACACCTGTTTTCAGGTGAGGAGAATCAAATAACATGGCACATCATATTGTAGAACTTGAATTCAGTGGGCGTAAGCTCACTATCGAAACCGGGAAGATGGCCAAGCAGGCCAATGGCTCGGTTGTGGTCCGAAGCGGAGATACCATGGTGCTGGTCACAGCCGTGGCATCCAAATCAGCCAAAGAGGGACAGGATTTTTTCCCCCTCACCGTCAATTATCAGGAGAAGGCGTATGCAGGGGGGAAGATCCCCGGAGGCTTTTTCAAACGTGAAGCACGTCCTTCTGACAATGAAACCCTTACCTGTCGCTTGATCGACCGCCCGATCCGCCCGCTCTTTCCGGAGACATTCCTGAACGATACCCAGATCATGGCTACCGTTATCTCGGCAGACAAGGACAATGACCCCGGCATCCTCTCCATGATCGGTGCTTCAGCCGCCCTCGAGGTCTCTGACATCCCGTTTGCCGGCCCCATAGCAGGCGTAAAGATCGGTCGTGTGAATGGCGAATTTATCGCCAACCCGACAGCTGAGCAGCTTCAACTGAGCGACATGGAGATAATCGTTGCTGCCAGTCGTGACGCCATCTGCATGGTCGAAGGCGGAGCCGACGAACTGCCGGAAGATGTCCTGCTCGATGCAATTTTCTTTGGGCACAAGGTTATTCAGCCGATACTCGATGCACAGGAAAAACTGAAATCGTTGGCTGCCGTTGCCAAGCGCGAAGTGCTCCCACCGGTTGTTGATACCGAACTGAAAAAGAAAGCAGCTGATCTTGCCTATGCTAAAATCAAGGATGCCGTGAAGATCAAATCCAAGCAGGAACGGCATATTGTAATCGATGCGGTCACTGCCGACACCGTTGCAGCGCTTTCTGCAGAGTACGAAGGGCGTGGCAAGGAGATCAAGGGCTTTATCGGTGATTTCGAGTATGAGCTTGTCCGTGAACATATCCTCAAGGACGGCGAGCGGATTGACGGACGTGATATGAAGACGGTCAGGCCGATCACGAGTGAAGTCGGGCTGCTGCCCCGTGCACACGGCTCAGCTCTCTTTACAAGAGGGGAGACCCAGGCCCTGGTAGTCGCAACCCTCGGGACCTCAATCGATCAGCAGAGAATCGACTCGCTGTATGGCGAGAGTAAGAAAAAATTCATTCTTCACTACAATTTCCCTCCGTTCTCCGTCGGCGAGACCAGCTTCCGTCTCGGACCTGGCCGCAGGGAGATAGGTCATGGCGCTCTGGCTGAACGCGCCGTTTCAGCAGTGCTGCCAGCACATGACGACTTCCCGTACACGATCCGGATAGTTTCCGAGACCCTGGAGAGTAACGGTTCATCTTCCATGGCTGCAGTCTGCGGTAGCTCACTCTCCATGATGGATGCCGGTATTCCTCTTAAGGCGCCGGTTGCCGGGATTGCCATGGGACTCATCAAAGAGGGCGACGATGTTGCCATCCTCTCAGATATCCTCGGTGATGAAGATCATCTGGGCGATATGGATTTCAAGGTAGCCGGAACAGCAGCAGGTGTTACCGCTCTGCAGATGGACATCAAGATCACTGGTGTCTCACGGGAGATCATGAAGACGGCTCTTGAGCAGGCCCGTGAAGGCCGGCTGCACATACTCGGAAAGATGGCGGAGTCGATTGCCGCTTCCCGTACCGATATGTCGGCCTATGCACCCCGCATCACGACCATCTTCGTCAAGACCGACAAGATCCGTGACGTTATCGGTACCGGCGGCAAGAACATCCGCAATATCACCGAGACAACCGGCGTTGTTGTCGATATAGACGATACCGGCCGGATCAACATCGCCAGCACCGATAAGGCTGCCTGCGATCTTGCCATCAAGATGATCCGTGATCTTACGGCTGAGGCTGAAGAGGGTAAACTCTACATGGGGACTGTCAGGAAGATCATGGATTTCGGCGCCTTTGTCGAGATCTTCCCGGGAACTGACGGCCTTGTCCATATTTCAGAGCTTGATACTGAAAGGGTCAAGAATGTCTCCGATGTCCTGAAAGAGGGGGACAAGGTCCTCGTCAAGTGTATCGGCATCGACAAGCAGGGCAAGATCAAACTTTCGCGCAAAGAGGCTCTTGGGGCAACTCAGGCTGAGTAGTCTCATCACCGGATGTTTCAGTACGTATACAGGGCGGCAGCGATGCCGCCCTTTTTTCATAATTCATACAATTCAACTGCCGTTGTCTTGCCAAATCCATTTGTAAAGTTATAGTTATCCCATGGTAAATATCTCTACTCTACCCAACGGCATAAGGGTCATCAGCCAGCGTATTCCGCACTCCTGCTCTGTCACACTCGGCTTATGGGTTGTCGGCGGTTCACGGCATGAAAAGCCGGAGCACGGCGGTGTATCGCACTTCATCGAGCATCTTCTGTTCAAGGGGACCGGGAAACGAAGCTCATTCGAGATCGCCCGCGAGATCGATTCGATGGGTGGATTCATGAACGCCTTCACCGGGCGTGAGTTTGTCTGCTATTACACAAAGGTGTTGGCGGAGTTTTTCCCCAAGGCACTCGACCTCATGGCGGACATCTTCCTTGATTCGCGCTTTCCTGAGGATGAACTGGAAAACGAACGGAAGGTCATCCTGCAGGAGATCCGGATGCTCGAGGACAATCCTGACGACCAGCTGCACGAGCTTTTTCATAAAAGTCTCTGGAGCGGTCATCCTCTCGGGATGCCGATCATCGGTACTGTTGAAAGTGTCCAGGGGATGTCCAGGGATTTTCTCGCAGAGTATAAGAGGTCGACATATCGTGCCGGAGATATAATCATAGCCGTAGCAGGGGCGGTCGAACACCATGAGCTAATGGCGCTGCTCGGGCCGTATTTCGATTCGATCCCTCCAGGGAGCAGCCGCGGTCTGATCACCCCGCCGACGTACTCAAAAAAATGCGCGAAGATGGACCGCGGTCTTGAGCAGATCCTCTTCTCCCTTGGCACCAAAGGCCTTCCCCAGAACCATCCCGGAAGATACGATCTCCTTATCCTCAATACCATTCTTGGCGGCAGCATGAGCTCAAGGCTGTTCCAGGAGGTGAGGGAGAAGGCGGGGCTTGCCTACTCCATCTATTCGTTCCTGACTTCCCACTCCGATACCGGGGCACTCGTGATCACTGCCGGTACAACAGCAGACAAGTTTCCTGAAGTCATGAGTATTGTCATGCGGGAACTGCGTCGCCTCAAAGAGGAACCCATCCCGGAAGAGATCCTTTCATCCGCCCGGGAACAGCTGAAAGGCAATATTTTGCTCTCTCTCGAAAGTAGTGATAATATTATGTCCAAACTTGCCAAAAATGAGATATATTTGGGCGGGTATCAATCTATCGAGCAGGTCATCGCCGGGTTCTCTGCAGTTAACGGAGAGACGCTTCTTGACCTCTGCAATGAGCTTTTCGATGAAAACAATTTTACACTGCAGCTGCTTGGCAGCATGTCGGAAATAAATTTTGACATTTCAGACCTTTCCATATGAGACCCCGAAAAAGTCGGAGCAGATCAAGGTAGCAATCAAGCGGATCCGTCCTGAAACTGACATCACTCTCCCCTGTTACATGACGCAGCATTCGGCCGGAATGGATCTCTATGCTGATATTACGGAAGACGTCACGCTTCTTCCCGGAGCACGTGCACTTGTGCCGACCGGTCTCTCTATCGCCCTCCCTGACGGATACGAAGCACAGATACGTCCTCGCAGCGGGCTTGCCCTGAAGCACGGGGTGTCGCTTCTCAATAGTCCGGGGACAATAGATTCCGACTACCGCGGCGAGATCGGGGTGATACTTGTCAATCACGGAGCTGAGCCGTTCGTAGTCAGACGGGGAGAACGCGTTGCCCAGATGATAGTCGCCCCGTACAGTCGTATCGTATGGGATGAGAAGGCTGAACTCGATGATACTGCCCGGGGAGAGGGCGGATTCGGCCATACCGGAAGGTAGGGGATTCTTTGAATCCGTGACGGTGAGAACCGTCTCTCACTGCAACGCCTTTTGCAAACCCCTCTAAATCTCCCCTTGTCAGGGGAGACTTCAAAGCTTCCCCCCTGATAAGGGGGGACAGAGGGGGGTTGATTTTAGCATACCATGCCGGCGATCAGCCCCGGCTGTTTCCGTTCGATACGGCTCTCACCGTCACGGATTCAAGCTAAAGCGAAGAAAATCCGAAAACAATACATTCAAAACTTGTACAGGAGTGGCAGTGAGAGATTCACGTATTACAGAATGGGCGAAGGTTCTGGTCGAATATTCAACACGGGTGAAAAAAGGTGATGTCGTCCTGATATCTGCCGGGGGTATCGAGGCGCTTCCATTGGTCAAAGAGTTGTATGTTGCCTGTCTGGCAAAAGGGGCGAAGTATGTCGAATATGAGTTCGCACTTCCCGAGATAAACAGGCATTTTTACAATTCAGCAAGCCGTGAACAGTTAGCCTATTTCCCGGCCCACAGACTCGACTTCATGAAGCAGGCGACCGTCTATATAGCTATCGGCGCTGCCGACAACTCGATGGTCATGGCTCAGGCGAATCAGAAGAACATGATAGCCTACTCGAAGATAACCCGACCGATCGTCGATCAACGGGTGAAGCACACCCGCTGGGTCGTGACCCGTTATCCTACGCACGGAGCTGCTCAGGAAGCGAGGATGAGTCTGGAGGAGTATGAGGATTATGTCCTCAGTTCATGCTGTCTGGACTGGGGAGTCGAGTCCAGGAAACAGGAGAAGTTGAAAAAAATGATGGACAGGACCGACAGGGTACGGATAAAGGCTTCCGATACGGACCTTCTCTTCAGTATACAAGGGCTTGACGGGATAAAATGTGACGGCAGATACAATATCCCGGACGGCGAGGTCTTTACCGCACCGGTGAAAGAATCTGTCGAAGGGTATATCACCTATAACTGCCCGACCATTTATCAGGGTAAGGAGTTCAACAGTATCAGGCTTGAATTCACGAAGGGGAAGATTGTAAAAGCCGATGCCGGGAAGATGACAGCCGATCTTAACAGGATTCTCGACACTGATGACGGCTCCAGGTTCATAGGCGAGTTTGCGATCGGCGTAAATCCGGGCATCCGTCGCCCTATGAGGAATATTCTTTTTGACGAGAAGATCTTCGGTTCGATACACTTCACCCCGGGTCAGTGCTATGATGAGTGCGACAATGGCAACCGTTCTGCTGTCCACTGGGATATGGTCAAGCTCCTGGAGGGTGACGGCGAGATATGGTTCGATGATCTCCTGATACAGAAGGACGGCCGTTTTGTTCATAAAGACCTTCTTCAGTTGAACCCGCCTGATCTCCCATGCTGATTGAGATAAACCCTGATAATCCGCAACCGCGCCTGATAGCCAAAGTCGCAGCAGCGCTGGAGGCAGGAGCGGTCATTGCGTATCCGACAGATACGACGTACGGCATCGGCTGTAGTATATTCAATAGAAAGGGGATTGAACGGATCTATCAGATTAAGCAGAGAGAGAAGAACAAACCTTTTTCCTTTATCTGCGCCAACCTGTCCGATGTCGCAAAATATGCCAAGGTCAGCAACTACGCTTTCAGGCTCATGAAAAGGTATCTTCCCGGGCCATATACGTTCGTCCTTGATGCGACGAGGATTGTGCCGGACCTCGTCCAGACGAAGCAGAAAACCGTCGGGATACGGATCCCGGATAACAGGATATGCCTTGACCTGGTAACGGCTTTCGGGCATCCACTTGTGACTACCAGTGCAAACCTCTCAGGCGAGGAGCCGATCGGTGATCCCGGAGTCATCTTCGACTCCATGAATAATCAGCTTGATATCGTAGTCGATGGAGGGTTCCTCCCGCCTGACGTAAGCTCGGTTGTCTCCCTTATCAGCGACACAGCTGCAGTGCTTCGTAAAGGGGTCGGTGATGTCAGCTGGTGTGCGGATAGGGGATGAGAAAAAGGACAGTACGAAAAGGCCTCCGGCTTCTTGCAGTCGCACTGCTGCTCCTTGTGCTCGGGACATTCTACAGCCAGCAGGTAAACACGATATTTGCTCTCCCCGCAGACGGGGCGACAGAGTTTGTGCGCCTTGCGCTCTTCTGGGGAGGGATGTTAGGGGGAGCTGCAATAATCATACTGTCTGTCGGCCTTGTCCAGAGGTCAAGCGGGGATGAAGGCATCAGGCTTTTCCCGGCGGTTTTACTGATACTGATAATGACGGCTCTTTTTTTCGCTCTTTTTTATCGGTCACTCACAGCTCCTCCTTCGCAAAAACCACTTCGTCCCGGTGAGACCCTGATCATATGAACAGACTCAAGTTTCCTGAATACAGATATATCCTGTTGAGTCTGACCAGATTCATTCTGATCCTTGCGGTATCTCTTTCACTGGCTACTTTCCTCAACCGCGATACGTATCAGGATTTCTACGGTAAAAAGCTTTTCAGGCTCCATACGTTGGACCTGAAAACTATTGCCGAACAGATGACAATCAAGGTCAATTTCTTCCTTTCGCAAGGGAGCAGGGAGAGTCTGCAGGATGTTCTCGATGCAGGATTCGGCTATTTCGGATTTGTCGTTACAGACTGCACCTCGATTGAGAAAACATGCCCGGAGCAGAAGATCCTCTTTGCTTCTGATAAAAGTCTTCCCTGGCTGCATTTCCCATCTGTCTCCACCCTGCCAAAAGGTTCCTTTACCGTTCTGAAACGGCTTGATCATGCTGGTGATGCTGCCCTGGCTGCTCCTCATAATAAGCGCCTGGATGTGATAATCGGTCGTCTTTATGTTATCAGGAATATTCCGGTAAGCTTCGCTGATGATTTCCTTGGCTGGATGCACGCTCCTTTCAGTGACATCGGGGCACGGCGCTTCTACCTCAGGACGACTCTTGCTTTTATCGCCGGCTCAGTCATCTTCTGGGGGCTTGCTGAACTCTATTTCATGATCCGCCGGAGACAGCGGAAACTCCTGCGGCGTAGAGAGATCGAGTTAAAACAGTCAGTCAACCGGCAGATGAAACAGTTAACTGAAAACGATGCTCATATCACCAGGCTGAACGAACAGACGACGCGTCAGTATGAGGCGTATGTAGATAAAATCCGTTCTCTGAACAGGAAAATGAAGAACGAAGAGGAGTGCCGTGAACTTGCCGAACAGATCATCAGCGAGCTTGAACACGACAAATCGCTTGAGGCTGCCAAGTACTCTGAAGATCTGGCAAACGTGCGGCGTGAGATGGAGCGCCTTGAAGGGAAGGTCAGGGAGTTCGAGGACTCTTCGGACCAGACGCGCGAGTCTTCCTACAAGGAGCTTGAAGATGCGGTGAGGATGCCTCTTTTTTCCAATCATTTCGAAAACCGGATATTCGAGGTCATATCATCATCTGAAAACTACAGGAAAGGGAGCTGGCGTCTGGTCAGCAATTTTGATGTCGCTCCAGGACGCAACTATCGGCAGTTCACCGACTTTATCCTCTTTAATCAGGATGCGGTTATTATTATAGAGGCAAAATATTATCCTGGTCTGATTGATTCGCCCGGAGATTTCCTCAACGACATCTGGCTGAGTACCGGTTCGCAGAAGAAAAAAATCGATTGCCTCTGGGGAGAGAACCCGTATCACCAGATAAATGAATATTCCAAGAGCCTGATGAAGATCCTGAAACAGAGAAGCCCCTGGAGTTTTCAGATTTTCGGCGTAATCCTCTTCCCGGATGAAGCTGATATCTCAAAAGTCGGGGAACATCTCGGCAAGTTTTATCGGGTTACTAAAGTCTCCGGACTCCTGAATATGGCTGAAGGGATATTTGATGAGGCACGCCGCTTCCAGTCTGCAAAAAACCCCAGGAGGCCCAAGGCGGAGCAGGTTGAAGATATGCTCCGTGGCCGCAAGGTGTCGTCATGAAATCATCGGTGAAGAGTTCATTTAAAATCAAATGCCCGATCTGCAAAAAAGAGGTCGGATGGGAAGAGACCCCTACTCGACCGTTCTGTTCCGAGCGCTGCCGGCTTATAGACCTTGGTTCCTGGGCTTCAGGCGAGTACTGCGTCCCTGGCAGAGAAGTTCTGAACGAGAATGAAGACGAAAAGGAACAGTTTTAATCCACAAGGAGTTGCACATGTCCAAGATCCGTCTACGCTTCGCCCCCAGTCCGACCGGTTATCTGCATATCGGCGGAGCACGCACCGCTCTGTTCAACTGGCTTCTTGCCAGGAAAACAGGCGGGACGTTCATCCTCAGAATCGAGGACACCGATGTAGCCCGTTCAACCCAGGAGTCCGTAGATGCCATACTTCAAGGTATGGAGTGGCTTGGTCTGGATTGGGATGAAGGGCCTTTCTACCAGTCCGAGAACTTTCCGCTCTACAAGGAGAAGGTTCAGGACCTGCTTGCAGCAGGCAAGGCATACCGGTGCTACTGCAGTGCGGAAGAACTGGAGGCCAAGCGGGAGAAGGCACTTGCAGAGGGGAGAAAACCTAAATACGACGGTACCTGTCGCAATCTGGGCGGTTCCGATGATGGCAGACCGTTTGTTGTCCGCTTCAAGGCTCCCCAGTATGGGGTCACATCTTTCATTGACCTGATCAAGGGACCGATCTCCTTTAATAATGAAGAGCTGGACGACCTGATCATCCAGCGGAGCGACGGCACGCCGATCTACAATTTTGTCGTTGTCGTTGACGATGCCATTATGGGAATAACCACGGTCATTCGTGGCGATGACCATATCAACAACACGCCGCGTCAGATCCTGCTCTATGAGGCCCTTGGCTACGCTGTGCCGACCTTTGCTCATGTACCGATGATCCTCGGCAGCGACAAGACCCGTCTTTCCAAGCGTCACGGCGCGACAAGCGTCATGGCATACCGCGACATGGGGCTGCTGCCGGAAGCTATGATCAATTACCTGGTCAGGCTTGGCTGGAGCTCTGGTGATGAGGAGATATTCAGCAGGGAAGAGCTGATAGAGAAGTTCTCTATCGAAGCAGTAGGAAAGTCTGCCGGGGTGTTCAATCCGGACAAGCTGCTCTGGTTGAATGCTCATTACATCAAGACCGGCGATACCGAACGTCTCGCCGGTCTGCTGCTCCCTTTTCTGGCTGAGCGCGGGATCGATCCTGCTTCCGGCGGACCCGACCTTCAGGCTGTTGTCAAGACTCTCCAGGAGAGGGCAAAGACCATGCTGGAGATGGCAGACGGTGCGGTTTTCTATTACACCCCGGAGCTTTCTTATGATGAAGAGGCTGTGGCCAAGCAGATCAAACCTGAGACTTCAAGTTATCTGCAGAGTCTGACGACAGCCCTCAAAGCCGGCCCTGAGTTCAGTCACGATGGAATAGAGTCGATATTCAAGGAGGTCTGCGCCGGACTCGGGATCAAAATGGGCCAGATCGGCCCTGCGGTCCGGATCGCATTGTCCGGCGGTACTGTCTCGCCAAGCATCTATGAAGTTATGGAAGTGCTGGGAAAGGAAGAGACCTGTCGCCGTCTTGAGCGCGCTATTGCCCGTTTTACGGCAGGGCAGGGGTAGAAATCGATTGACAGGAAGGGTGACTCTGGGGTAAAAACATACTCCATCGCGGGAGTAACTCAGTGGTAGAGTGTCAGCTTCCCAAGCTGAAGGTCGCGGGTTCGAATCCCGTCTCCCGCTCCATAAATTCAAAGGGTTAGGCAAGTTGCCTAGCCCTTTACCTTTTCATAGGGCACACATAGGGCACGCCATAAGCAAAATGGAAACATTCAGCAACGCCAGTAAGTGATTCCGATTCGTCAATTCCCCCGTAAGATTTCCTGATATTTCCTCATTTTCCCTCATATTGTATTATTGTCCTGATCGCGCCGTCGTAAAAAGGCATTCACATCACCCCGCCTCCATTACACTACGGGAGCCCCGCCATGCGCAATTAAGCCGCGCAATTCGGGACGCCCTCCGTTTCATTCCAGCAGCGTCATGATCACCAAACCTACACCGCCCTGCAAAGTACGATAAGACTACACCTTGCAGGACAGAGGCAAGCGCAACACGCCACCATGACAAGAGTCGCGCCCGGAAAGATCACCCGTTCACGTCTCTTGCTTGCGGCGTATTCCGCCCGCAGGCAGATAGGCGCTGCGCAAAACGGGTTGAAGCCCCGTATTGCTTGCAGAGGCAGTCAGGTTTTGTGCGCCCGGAAGCGCACAATTACCCCTGTCAGTGCGTCTGGATGACGAAAGGCACCAAGTAGGGAGCACAGCACAGGATATGCCAGCACCCCCCGCCGTCCCTTCCCCCCTCTGGACACCCCCCATCCCCGGCATCCCCCCCGAACCGTAACTCCCAAAGGGGGGAAGGGCACTCTTGGGGGGAGTTGCTGCTTCTGGCCGACCCTCCATCGGTTCGTCTCATTGCGGCAAAAGACGCTGCCCGCCATGATAGAAACGATTGCGGTCAGCGGCCACAATGGACTCACGCATATCCTGTGCAAACCGTGCTCCCGATAAAGGCACATTCCCCCCGCCCGCCCAGCGGACAGGCTCGGACTTTGTGCTCTTCCCGTCGCGCCCTCCGGATACCGCCCAAGCCCGAGCCTGACCGCTTCCCGTCCGCCCCCTCGGGGGCTCCCTTTTCTGTAGTCTCTCCCTCATTGCAATACAGTATTCTGTATTACCTGTCAGCTCCCGTGACACGGCGCTGTACAGGTGTTTTACCTCTATTACTGCGCTATGTAGTGGCTTATTCAGCTAAATACAGAAATATCTATATATATCAACATGTTACGGCTTGATTTGCCGTTTATTAGTCAGTATGTTGGAGTCATGACAAATTGCTGCAAAGGAGATTAAACCATGACTGACAAACTGATGACCCAAAGAGAAGTGAAAGAGATTACCGGATTGGCCGACAGTACCCTTGAACAATGGCGGCTCAAGGGCAAAGGACCGAAGTTCATTAAGCTTGGGCGCTTGGTGCGTTACCGTACGTCAGATGTGCAGGCGTACATTTCCGGCTTGCGAGGATTCGCCAGCACCACCGAGGCAGACACAGCCAAAGGACAATAGCCATGTCTCAAGAAGATGATTTCAGACAGGCTATGCAGGCCGCCGGGATTGACCCGCCCGCCGAACTTCTGGCCGATGGTGCTTTGCACCGTTTCAGCTCTACTGGCGACCGTTCAAAAAATTGCTGGTATATCCTGTTTGCCGATGATCCGGCAGCGGGTAAATTCGGCTGCTGGAAGCGGGGCATTGCCGAGACGTGGTGTAGTAAAGGATACCAGAGTCTTGACCCTGAAGAAAAAGCCCGTTATGCGGCAAATATGGAAGCCGCAAAACGCCAGCGGGACGCCGATTTATCCCGCTTGCAGGCCGATTGCCGTTCATGGTGCGCCGACAGGTGGAAGCAGTCCAAAAACGCCAGCGACAACCACTCCTATTTGCAGAAAAAGGGTGTCCATGCCTACGGTCTGAAGGTGATGAAAGATTCTCTCATGGTTCCGCTTTACGATACTGCCGGGAACATCCAGGGGATGCAGTTCATCCAGGCAGACGGGAGCAAGACCTTCAAGACCGGGACTGCCAAGCAGGGGAGTTATTACCCCATAGGCAAGCCGAAGGATAATACCCTGCTGATCTGCGAAGGGTACGCCACCGGTGCAAGCCTGCATGAGGCCACCGCCCACGCTGTAGCAGTTGCCTTTGATGCAGGTAACCTCAAGCCGGTTGCCGAGGCGCTGCGGGCAAAATATCCCGCCCTGCGCCTGATTATCTGCGCTGACAATGATCAATGGAGTGAGATAAACACCGGCGTTGTCAAGGCTACTGAAGCGGCCCGAGCCGTGGGCGGAATGCTAACAATTGCTAACATCCCGGACAACGGCAGCAAACGGACCGACTTCAACGACTTGCATCAGATTGCAGGAATTGGAGAAATTAGGAGACAAATAGAGACGGCAGAAGAAATTGGCCTGAGTTTGCCTAAGCTGGAAACCGGAAATACCCTAACAAAACCTAACATTGAAACAGACGCTGAACCACTTCCGCTTACCCGCCCCATGCAGGCTAATGAACCGTTCCCGGCTGAAGTTCTTCCGCCTGTCATGCGTGCGGCTGTCTTACGTGTGCATGAGGTTGTCCAGGCACCTCTGGACATGATTTGTCAATCCTTCCTGGCAGCGGCGACGCTGGCAGTGCAGCCCTATGCGGATATTCTGATAGACGGCAGACGTTTCCCAGTATGCAATAACTTTGTTGCCGTCGGTGAATCAGGAGAACGGAAGTCAGCTACCGACCGGATCGCAACCGGCCCGATCAAGGAACGGCAGCGCAATGAATGTGAAATCTTCTATCAGGGGAAGCAGTCGCATGAAGCGGAAACGGCGGCATGGGAAAAGGCTCGTAAGGCGGCGCTGAAGGAAGATAGCAAGGATGTCATCGAGGCGCTGCTGAAGCAGTTGGGTGAAGAGCCAAAGCATGTTCAGCCGTTCTACCTGTTTGAAGAGCCTTCATTCGAGGGGATAGAGCGGGCTTATGCTGAAGGGCGCTACACGCTGGGGCTGTTCTCCGATGAAGGCGGGCGCTTTCTGGGTGGCTATGCCATGAGCAAGGACAACCAGACCAAGACCGTCACCGGGCTGTCAAAGCTCTGGGATGGTGAACCGATTGACAGGGTACGGGGCGGCGACGGCTTGAGCGTCCTCTATGGGCGGCGCTTCTCCATGCACCTGATGATTCAACCGATACTCTGCGGGAATCTTTTCGGTAACGCCATGATGACCGGTCAGGGGTTTCTTTCCCGTTGTCTCTGTTCCTATCCTGCATCAACAATCGGCTGGCGTCCGTATAGGGCGCAAGACTTGAGCGCCGATTCCGCCATACTTGCCTACAATGCCGCCATCAACGGTATTCTGGACAAACCTTTGCCGCTGGATCAACGCGCTGAAATGGGATTGAAACCGGCAATGTTGACTTTGGCAACAGATGCAAAAAATACCTGGATCGCCTTTGCCGATCACATCGAGATATTGCAGAGAGAAGGCGGCGACCTCTACCCGATCAAGGGTTTTGCCAGCAAGGCAGCAGAACATGCCGCCCGGATTGCCGGTGTTCTGTCAATCTTCGAGACTCCTGATTCTGCGGAGATTTCCGCCGATGCTGTAAATGGTGGTATTGCCATTGCGCAATATTACATCGGTGAGGCGCTGCGTCTGTTCCATTCCGCCAGTGACGATCAAGAGCTGATACTTGCCCAGAAGGTCTTTGACTGGGGGATGCAGCAGGGGGGCGGCATGATAGCCCTTGCCGAACTGTACCGCTGCGGGCCAAATGCTGTTCGGGATAAAAAGACTGCCACCAGGATGATAGAGATTCTGGAGCAGCACCATAGGACGACAAGGATTGAAGGGGGCGCAGAGATTAACGGCAAGCCTCGCCGGGATGTCTGGCAGCTGCGGGGTTAATTGTGGCGCTCTTTGCAAAGTTTGAAATAAAGCCGGTTGCGAAAGCTGCGAAAGTAGAGAAAGTGGCAACACCTGAAACGGTTGATTCTCAGTTTTCGCAACTTTCGCAGACGGTACGTTTTGAAAAGTTGCCCCATTTACCGCTTTCCCAACGTGTCTGCTACTGCTGTAAGTCAACTGACTTCTGGCAATCCGCTGTTCATGCTGATCGCTGGATATGCCGAAGATGCCACCCGCCAGCACCAAACGCGGAGCGGCTCAACGTAACTCAACGAAAAGGCATATAAATTGACAATACTCCAAGAATATTATAGAAATACTAATCTTATGATTTAACTCTATTGAATACATCGGGGTGCTTAACAAATGGAACAGATGAATTTGTTAGGTCCCCCGGAAGATGAAATCGCAAAATCCCTTCTCTCTAATCTGCTGGATCAAAGCCGACTCTACCACCAATCAAAAGACTACAAAGAACTGCTGGACTTCATAACCAGGTTACGCAACTTCGCGCCCTTTAACGCTTTTATTCTCAACCTGCAGAAGCCAGGTTTACGGTTTGCCGCATCGCAACACGACTGGCGGCAGCGTTTCGGGAGAGACGTAAAGGAGGGAGCACGACCGCTGCTCATCCTCTGGCCCTTTGGCCCGATTGCGCTCGTTTATGATGTTGACGATACTGAAGGCGAGCTACTCCCAGACAGTGTGCTTCAGGCTTTTCGGGCTGTAGGCGAATTGACAAAGAATCATATCATTGGCTTTATGCAACCGCTTCAGGGGCAAGGCATTGAACTGAAGCTGATAGAGTATGGTGATGCCCATGCCGGACATATACAATCCGGGCAGAAACCCGAAGGCCTGGAGATCGGACAACGTTCAACCGATGCCAAGAAGCGTCCTGCGTATCTTATCCGCGTCAACAGCAAGCATGATCCCAATGTCCAGTTCGTCACCTTGATACACGAACTTGCCCACCTATATCTTGGTCATCTCGGACCTGACAAATATCTGAAGATAGCTGAACGCAGTCGTCCCAAGCATGAGCAAAGAGAGCTTGAAGCTGAATCGGTCGCCTATCTCATCTGCAAGCGTAACGGGGTAGAATCCAAATCTGAAGAGTATCTGGCAAACTTTGTCAACGCAAACACGACTATGGGAAACCTTGATTTTTACCTGATCCTGAAAGCTGCCGGTCAGATTGAGACAGTCCTACAACTTGGGGATATGGTCAGTTTTGGGCCTCGTGTGAAATAGCTTTATATGAAGTCAATGATAAGGAGGACTTATGTCCACAGAGTTAATGCAAATCGAAACCCGAGAAGCTTTGGATCGTATACAACAATTTGATGTATTATCCCTCGGTCGTGAAGATGACTTAGGGAGACAATTGAATTTTTCAGAAGCCATACCGGAAGCAAAGGCTATTATTGGTGTTTATAAACGTATTCCATTGTCAGTTCTTGAGGACTTTTCGGATACCCAACTGAAAGTAATAAAAAATAATGCTCAGGCAGATTTCAATACCTTCAATCAGATACTTTCTTTTGACGCCACTGCCGGTGATGCTTCTTCAAGCCGAACCACTATCATAAATAATATCAAAGCTCGGCGAGACCCACTTTTTGATCTACTCTGGCAATTCAGTGCCTATGGTGTTGCCCGGATTACCGACACGGCTTTGTTGGAGACACAAGCTCGTTCAACAATCCAATCTATTAAAGATCAATCCGAAAAGCTAACCGAACAACTACAAACTGCGAAGGTGGAGGCAGATAATGCTCTATCAGCAATTCGAGCTGTAGCTGCTGAACAAGGCGTTTCTCAGCAGGCAAATTACTTTAGAAAGGAAGCCGATGAGCAAGAAATCTTGGCCGATCAATGGCTCAAATATACATACAGATTTGCGACTGCAGTCGGTATGTTTGCTGTCATTAGTTTATTTCTTCATAAAATCGAATTTATCAAGCCAGCGAATAATCCCGAAACTTTTCAGTTGATCACCAGTAAGTTTCTTGTTTTTGCCGTGTTAGCTTACTTGTTGATTATGGCTGCTCGCAATTACACCACACATAAACATAACGCTGTAGTAAACCGTCACCGCCAAAATGCTTTACTTACCTACCGTGCTCTTGTTGAAGCCGCTGTAAACCACGGGACTGAAGACATTGTGCTTGCACATGCTGCTTCATGTATATTTTCACCTCAAGAAACAGGCTTTTCTCATGGTAAGGGAGACTCATCATCAGGCTCGAAGTCTGTTCTTGAACTAATGACTAAGAGCATCACAAAGGTTCAAGAATGATCCATTCTAACCAGAAAGGCGGAGTATAAACGCTCCATATTTCGCGGTATCATTGCCATACTAAAGGAACCACATGCAAAACCATTCCGAAATCGCTGAGTTTCTCTGGAAAATAGCCGACCTTGTTAAAGATGACTACGACGCCAAGGATTATGAAGACGTTATCCTTCCTTTTACCCTGCTACGCCGCCTTGACTGCGTCTTGGAGCCGACCAGGCTGGCGGTTCGTGAAGCTGCGGAGAAGTATAAGACACAGCCTGACAACCTGCGCGATATGCTCCTGAAAAAAGCCGCCGGGCAGTCGTTCTACAACACCTCTGAATATTCCCTAGTTGAACTGCTCAAGCGCCCCAACGACCTTGGCCCCAACTTTTCCGCCTACCTGTCCGGATTCTCGGCCAACGTCAAGGACATCCTCTATAACTTCTCCGGTGGCGAGGAAAAAGGCTTGAATCCCATCTACGAAACCCTGCTGAGAAAGCGCCTGCTGTTCAAGGTGACGCAAGCTTTCAGTGACGTGCAGCTTGATCCCGAAACCGTGGATAATCACGGCATGGGAACGATATTCGAGTATCTCATCCGCAAGTTCAAAGAGGCCAGCAACGAAGCAGCTGGGCAGTTCTATACCCCCCGTGACATTATTCGCCTGATGGTCAAGCTGATGTTCGAGCCGGACCGCGACAAACTGGCCAAGGAAAAGCTGCTCGGCATCTATGACCCTGCCTGCGGGACCGGCGGCATGCTGACCATTGCCAAGGAATACCTCTTGGCAGCGATCAACCCGGAACTGGAAATTTCCGTATTTGGCCAGGAGATCAACGAAAAGACCTACGCTATTGCCAAGGCCGATATGCTGATGAAGGGGGAAGACCCGGAGAACATCAAGCGAGAAAACACCCTCAGTCATGACCTGCTCCCCGGCAGGCAGTTCAACTACATGCTCTCCAATCCTCCCTTTGGTAAGGACTGGAAGAACATCCGCGATGAGATTGAGGCAGAGCACGCCCTTGGCGATGCTGGTCGCTATGGCCCCGGCCTTCCTGATGTTGGCGACGGTGCGATGCTCTTCCTGCTGCACAAGATGAGCAAGATGACACCCAATGGCTCCAAGATCGCCATCATTTTCAATGGCTCCCCCCTGTTCAACGGCGACGCCGGTAGCGGCCCCAGCAACATCCGCAAACACATCCTTGAAAACGACTGGCTTGACGCCATCGTGGCAATGCCCAATGACCTCTTTTACAACACCGGTATTGCCACCTATATCTGGCTGATCAACAACAACAAACCTGTTGCCCGACGTGGCAAGGTCCAGCTCATCAACGCAACAGGAGAAGAGTTCCGTACCATGCTGCGGCGCAACCTCGGGAAAAAGCGAGTGGAGATCAGCGAAGACCAGGCGTCTTCCATCCTCGGCATCTATGACGCCTTAGAAGAGTCGAAATTCTGCAAGCTCTTTGATACGACCGATTTCGGCTATACCAAGGTGACTGTTGAGCGCCCCCTACGTCTGCGCTTCGATCTGACGCCGGTACAACGGGATGCATTGCGGCTGGATGCATCAATCCTCAAGTTGAAAGATGACAAGGGTCAACAGCTAGAAACGGCCCTTGACAAGGTAACAAACAAAGTCCCCTGGTTGGACGATGGACTGTTCTTTGCCGCCCTGACGGATGCGCTCCCCTACAAGCTCTCCCAAGGATTGATCAAGAGTATCCGGTCAGCCCTTGCTGTGCGCCATGAAACCGCCGAACCGGTGCGAGATGCCGATGGAAAACAGGTGCCGGACTCTGAATTGAGGGATTGTGAGAACGTACCGCTGAAGGATGATATTGACGCCTACTTTGCCCGTGAGGTGCTGCCGCACGTGCAGGATGCCTGGATGGACCGGAGCAAGGACAAAATCGGGTATGAAATCAGCTTCACCAGGTATTTCTACGAGTATACCCCGCTGCGCTCCACCGGGGATATTGCCGCCGAGCTACTGGCGCTGGATGAGGAAACGGAGAATCTGTTGCGGGAGATAGTCCGGGGATGAGCCAATCTAATTTTAATGACATGGTTGTCTCCTGGATGGGTACGATTCCGACAGGATGGGAATTACGTCGGTTAAAGACATTAATTTCTGAACCCATTACAGATGGCCCTCACGAAACCCCTGAGTTTCTTTCTGAAGGTATACCTTTTCTTTCTGTTGATGGTATTCAAGAGGGTGAACTTGTTTTCGATGGATGCCGCTTTATCTCTCAGGCTGCACACAACGAATATCAAAAAAAATGTTTACCTCGTCTTGATGATCTTCTCCTTGGCAAAGCTGCATCCACTGGCAAGATCGCCAGAGTGAAGGTGGATTTCGAATTCAGCATCTGGTCACCACTCGCATTAATTCGGCCAAAGCAATCTGAAATTATTTCAGATTTTTTAGAGTATTCCCTAAAAGACTTTACGACTCAGGCGCAAATTGACTGTCTTTGTACAGCCAATACTCAGAAAAATATCAGTATGCAGGAAATCCCGCTTTTAATCCTGAGTGTCCCTTCTAAACACGACCAACGTCGCATCTCCACCTATCTAGATGATCAGACTGCCAAGATTGACCGACTGATAGAGATGCGGCGGCGACAAATGGAACTTTTGAAGGAACAGCGAGCTGCCCTTATTCTGCAAGCCGTCACCCGAGGTCTTAATTCTGATGTACCGATGAAGGATTCCGGTATTTCCTGGCTGGGTGAGATTCCGTCGCATTGGAGTATGACTACACTTGGTCGCTTGGCAACACTTCTGCAAACAGGCCCTTTTGGTAGTCAGTTGCATTCGCATGAATACATCGAAGATGGTATCCCCATTATCAATCCCTCGCACATGGGCGAAGGATTGATCCTACATGATCCCAAATGTACTGTAGATGAGGAAACCGCCAGCCGATTATCGCGGCACTTCTTGCAGCTTGGAGACATTGTCTTTGCACGGCGAGGGGAGATTGGTCGTTGTGCTCAAGTTCATAAAGATGAAGTCGGCTGGCTGTGCGGTACCGGAAGTATGTTAATGCGGCCAGATAGCAGAGTGCTAGAGCCTGCATTCCTCGTCACTTTATTTCAATTGAAAAACCTAAAAGAATCGTTAACACTTCAGTCAGTTGGCTCAACAATGGACAATTTAAACACTGGCATTCTTGCTGGGATAAAACTTCCATTGCCGCCTCGTGAAGAACAATCTGATATTCTACGGTTTATTCAAAGCAAGAGCTCTAAGACAGACGACCTGATTTCCGCCTATTCCCGCCAACAATCCCTCCTTACTGAATACCGCGCCGCTCTGATTCACGAATGTGTAACCGGGCAGCGAGAAGTAAAGTTGACGTAGAGGTACATATACACATTTTATTTACGTAATTAGGGTGCCGGGAGAAAGAGCATGCTCAAAACCAGCCGAGTTTCTGAACAGGCCGCCGAGGAAGGGATTGTTGCTTCCCTGGCTATCAGTCCTATGTATCACGAGCGGATAAATACAAACTTTGACGCCTCATCGATGCTTGATATTGCAGAAACCGCCACATTTATCCAGGCCACCCAGCCGAAGGAATGGGCCAAGCTCAGCAAGCAGTTTTCTGGTGGCGAACAGGAGGCGCTGGCGGCCCAGCTTTCCTTGCTGCTGCAAAAGCGCGGCACATTGGAAGTGTTGCGCAACGGAGTATCATTCAACGGTATCAATCTGCAGCTTGCCTACTTCCGCCCCTCTGCCGACGGTAACCCTGAACATCAGTCCCGCTACCAGGCAAACCGCTTTGCCGTTATGCGTCAAGTGCATTTCTCCACCAAGACCCCAGACCAATCTATCGACGTGGTGGTTTTTCTCAACGGCCTGCCCATCATTTCCATCGAGTTGAAAAATCACTTTACCAGCCAAAACGTACATCATGCCATTGCCCAATATCGGCGGCGTGACCACCGGGAGCAGTTCTGGGGGCGCTGTCTGGTCCATTTCGCGCTTGATGATGATTCTGTCTACATGACGACCAAACTTGAGGGCAAGGAGACCGGCTTTCTACCCTTCAATCGTGATACCTTCAACCCAATTATTTACGAACGTTTCGCTGCTTCGTACCTGTGGGACGACTTCACCGACGAAGATGGCGAACTGCAACCGGGAATATTGCGGGCAGACTCGCTGCTGTTGTTGATTCAAAACTATCTGCACGCGGAACGATCCGAGAAGACCGGCAAGGAGAAGTTCATCTTTCCCCGCTTCCATCAACTCATGGCCGTGCGCAAAATGCTGGCTCATGCCAAGTCAAACGGCAGCGGCCACAATTACCTCATCCAGCATAGCGCCGGTTCCGGCAAGAGCAACAGCATTGCCTGGCTGTCTCACCAGCTTGCCAACCTCTGCGGCACGGATGGTCAGCCGGTATTCGACAGTATCGTAGTAATCACCGACCGCCGGATTCTGGACAAACAACTTCAGGACACTATCAAGCAGTTTGAGAAGATCAAAGGGGTTGTCACCAAGATCGACCGGAACACCAAGCAGCTGGTAAAGGCGCTGGAGCGCGGCGACAAGATCATTATCACCACCCTGCAGAAGTTCGGCTTCATTGGCGAAATGGTCAAGTTGGACAAGCGTTTTGCCATTATTGTAGACGAAGCGCACAGCTCACAGACCGGCGAAAATGTCAAAGACCTGAAGATTGTGCTGACATCGGATGAACAACTTCGCGTGGCGCTCGACAAGGATGAAGAAGAAGAGATGGACCCGATCGAGGTGGAGCTGGAGAAGATCCAGAAGGCCCGGCAACGGCTGCCACACCTGTCTTTCTTTGCTTTCACCGCCACCCCTAAGGACAAGACGCTGGAGCTGTTCGGCACCAAAGACCCTACCGTGAAGAAGGGTTTCCGCCCTTTCCATCAATACACCATGCGTCAGGCGATTGATGAGGGCTTCATCCTTGACGTACTGAAAAGCTATACAACCTACAAGACCTACTTCGAGCTGATTGAAAACGAGAAAGCCGAAGGAGAGAAGGAAGTTGAAAAGCTCAAGGCGCGGCGGCTCCTGCTGGAATATGTGGATCAGCACGAGTTCGCTATCAAGCGCAAGGCCCATATCATCGTCGATCACTTCACCCGCAAGACCGCCCACAAAATCAAGGGACAGGCCAAGGCGATGGTCGTCACTCATTCCCGTGCCCATGCCGTTCGGTACATGCAGGAGATCAGTAGTGTCATCAGCGAGCAGAACCTGAACTATGGCGTTCTGGTTGCCTTCTCCGGCACGGTAACTATCAACGAGCAGAAATACACCGAAGAAAGCATGAATCCACCAGGCACCGGTGACATTGCCGAGGCATTCAAGAAACCGGAACAGCGAATGCTGGTGGTGGCGAACAAGTTCCAGACCGGTTTTGACCAGCCTTTATTGCATACGATGTACGTGGACAAGAAGCTTGGCGGCGTGGCAGCAGTCCAGACCCTGAGCAGGCTCAACCGGACCGCACCGGGCAAGCAGGATACGATGGTGCTGGACTTTGTGAACAGCCAAGAGGTTATCGAGGCATCATTCCAGGATTACTACCAGCGTACTGAACTGGAAGGGGAAACCGATCCGAACAAACTCTACAATCTGAAATACTCCCTGGAAAAGATGAAGGTATTCAGTGCTGATGACGTGACCGAGTTTGTTGAGCTGTTCATTGTAAAGAAGGTGCCGTCAGAAAAGCTGCAACCGTTTTTCCAGCGTATCGTGGAGACCGGCTACAACAACCTTGCAGCAGAGCACAAAGAGAAAAAGGACTATGAAAAACTGAAAGCGGAAGCACAGGACAAATTCCGCAAGGAAACCGCCCGCTACGTCAAGCAGTACACCTTCATCAGCCAGATAATGACCTTTACGGATACCTCACTGGAGAAGTTCTACCTGTTTGCCAAGCTGTTGTTGAAACAACTCCCGTACCAGAAAAAGTCTCTGCCACTGGAAGTAGTCGAGATGATCGACATGGATAAATACCGGGTGCAGGAGGAGCAGAACGGCAGCATTGTACTTGTCGGAGAAGATGGAACGCTGACCCCTTCAGCGGACGACGGGCACCGTGGCGGAAAAGAGCAGGAGAAAGAGACTCTTAAAATCATCATCCAGAAATTGAATGAGGAGTATGGCATCCCCTTTGAAGAGGCCGACCGGGTTATGAACGCTATCAAGCAAAAGCTGGAAGAAGACGATGCTTTGCGCTCCGCCTTCAAAACCAGCGACATTGATCACCTGCGGCGCGACAAGCTCAATCGCAGCATCAAGGATGCCTTCCTGAATAACGCCGATGAGTTCCTGAGCTTCATGGCAAAGACTGAAACAGATCCCGGCTTTGGTAAGTTTTTCTTCTCGGAAATGTTCAAGTGGTATTCGGGGACGGTGAAGGGATAGGGTGGTTATTTTGTTTCGTACTGTCTTGTTGTGTATTAACTATACCTGTGGTATTTAATAGATATGTGCATTCATCTGACATTCAAATATGAAACCGCGACACAAGCCCTGAACTATCTTGCGGCCAAATCAGGCGGCACAATCAACAAACTGAAGGCTCTGAAACTGATTTTCTTTGCTGATCGTTTTCACGTGAGGAAATACGGGCGTCCGGTAACTGGTGACGAATATCTGGCCATGACATACGGCCCGGTAGCATCTAGCGTCAAGGACATTGCCGAGATGTCCGGCTTTCTTGATTCTAAAGTAGCCAGATATGCCAAGCATTATATTAAGCCGGTCAACAAGTATGGTTTCCGTTCTATTGCCGCCGTTGACTCCGACCAGCTATCAGAAAGCGATATAGAGGCGCTTGATTTTGCTTGGAACAACTTCAGTAAATTTGGCAAGTATGAACTTGCAGAGATTACCCACGCATACCCGGAATGGAATCGCCACGAATCAGCCGTGAAGCATTTTGGCAATGTGCGAATGGATTACCTTGATTTTCTGGGTGACCCACCTGCCGACTGCGACCCTTGTTTTCCACTAACCGCTGATGACAAGATAGTAGTTGCTGAAATGCTCAAGGAGAAGTCGGAGATTGCGCGGCTGATTCTCGGTTAGCCGTTATGGTTCAGATTTCGCCAGAAGTCCAGATAAGAGCAGCTATCAAACCAGGTTCGGTTTATTACTTCCCGGAAGCCTCGTTTTCCTCCCCAGAGCCCCATTATTTCGTCGTCCTAAATCACAACCCTTTAACCGATACGTTTCTTGTCCTGGTCTGCGCTTCATCACAGATCGAGAATGTAAAGAGACGACGGCTTAACTGCCCGGCTTCCACGCTTGTGGAAATGACACCTGCTGATTATGCCAGCTTTACCAAGCCAACAATCATTGATTGTAATGATGTCCATGAACACACGATTGATGATCTGGTAAGCATGCGGGGTAAATACGACTTGAAAACAAAGCCGGAGATGGCTACCGCTATTCTTGAGACCCTCCGCCAGGCTGTTATTGCCAGTCCGCTTGTCACCGGCAAAATCAAGGCAATGCTGAAGCCGTCCGCCTAACTGTTATCCGATCATTCCTTTGAGAGCCTCCATTCTCGACTCCAGCCAATCTAATCCCTGCCATTCTGCATTGCGATATTGCCAGCGTAACCGTTCCCATGTCCGTTGGTGCATCCCTTTCGGCTTCAGATAAAGGCTCTTGTCGTCGCCACCCAGCCTGGCTTTTATCTTGTCCCGCACCCTCCAGCTTCGGTCTATCGTATCCTCATTACAGCTTGCATAAGTCAACTTGAGACAGTGGCGGCAGGCTACATGCTCACCGTTCACGACCACTATAGCAACACGGCGGGAACAGTAGGGGCAGACGAACCAAGGGCGCGATCCGCCGTAAGCACATGCGGTATGTGCAAGGCTGACAACCTGCTCTTTTGATTGCCACTCGTCGATTGAGTTTATTCGCCACCGGTAGGTAACCGTCATGCTCTCATCAGCTACGATCCGGATATTGACATTGCCCGACGGCTGACCGTTTCTGTTCCAGGATAAGCTGTAATACCCGCTCCGCAACATTCCTTGTTTTTTCAGATAACGGATGTCCAGGCGACTTGAAGCGTCAAGAGTACCCTTTGTGCTGTATCGGTAACGACGACCTGAACCGCAACCACCCATGATTTTCTCCTATTTTACCGAAATCATTTGGCAAATTCATATTGGCTGTATTATAAAACAGCCTGTCATGCCTTGTCAAATGCGGCTTTACAGGTGATTTTATTATTGCGGTTTTAACCTCATTTTTCTCTTTATGTAGGTTGCTGCTTCCGGCACACGCACCTCTATCCATATCAAGTGATTATCGCGCCGTAACTCAAACGGTTCATCAGATTGTGGACGTTGTGCTATCCACTGGAAGAACTCTTGTTGCGGATATTTTCGATAGTATGCGTCAAGAAGGGTTTCCATGTTGGCGGTAAAATTGTAAAAAAACCAAGGGTTCTTGACCTTCCTCCACTCTAGGATTTTCCAGGCAGCAGTTGCCGCATCTTTTATCTTCAGCCCGAAATACATTCTGATGCTGTTCACATCGAAATAAAAAGCCTGCCTGTTCCTGGAATAGAGTTTTTTGATGGTTTCCTGTTTGTCTTCATCGGAAAGGCCAAACGCATCATCCAGAGTAAAACTAAGTTCATGCTCCATCTCTCTTTTCTGAAAATGGTATTCAAAAGCTTCTGCCACGGACTTGAAAGCCCATTTGGGGACAGGGACGGTGCCGCTGCAACAGTCATTGAAATAATCAGGATTGCAGTTCAGAAAAGAACGAAAGAAGCTGGTTAGGATCAGGAATTTATTTTCTGCTTTGTGGTAATCTGATTCAGAAAGTTGTGCTTCTTCAAAAAAGTGCTTACAGATGCCGTCCTCGTTGATTTCACGTTTGGGAAAACATCTATGTGGTTTACTGGATTCCTTGTCTGACATTTCACCCTCCGCAAGTGGTCTCTGTATCTGTCTTTGGATTTCTGAGCCTTATTTTGCGTTTGATGAAGGTAGCTGCTTCCGGTACTCGTTCCTCAATCCATTTCAGGTACTTCGCCTTAAAACTTTCAAAATCAGTCTTGGCGTAACCAAGTAATTGGCTCCATTCCTGAACCCACTCCATGAAGGTCGGGAGTGGGTATGCCCGATGATAGGCATCAAGCATTGATTTCTGGCTCGCTCTAAAATTGTAGTAGAATCCGGGCTTGTTGTTCTTCTGCCATTGAACGATTTTCCAGGTAACAGCAACAGCATCATTGACGTTTAAGCCAAATACCATTCGGACCATATTGACTCGATCAAGGAACCTCTTCTTATTGCGCTGTTGCAGCTTCTTGATAGTTTCTTTCTTGCTTTCGGACTGAATGCCAAAGGACTCTTCAAGGGTTGCTTCAAGATCATGTTCAATATCCGTTCGATGGGCGTAACGCTGGAAGGCTTCTGCTACGGCCTTTACGGCCCATTTCGGCACACGAATATTGCCGTCAGTCTCATCAAGCAGGCCAGGGACGTCTGATAGTAACGCTTGATAGAAAGAGGAAAGGTATTTGAAGTTCTCGCCTTCATTCTTGTAATCTTCAGCTGTGTACTTGCCCGTAGCAAAGAGTTTCCAGTAATCTTCATTTTCCTTTGTGATGCCCAGCAGATAAGATTGAGAGGCCATGCCTATGCCAGTTAAACCGGCAATTGCAGGATGCGGGTAGGTCATTGTTGCGCCCTCCGGTGGCTTATTCTCCGAGATGCTGCAAACGCGGGAAACCGGGTCGGAGTGTCCCGGTTTGTCGGCCCGTCGGCCTATCCCGCGAAATCGTGTTTATGCTTGTAGTGCCGCTTTCTTCCTACGGTTACCGTCGATATTGATAACCTTGGCCGGCTGCTTCTCTGCCAGCATTCCTTTGATCGTATCCGTTACCTGCTGCATTGGCAATCGGAGTTTATCCACGCTCAGGATGATGTAACCCTGTGTCACGTCCTTGTCGGAATGGTTCATCAGGCGCTTGAGTACCGAATAAGAAACCACGCTTTCGGCAATGCTGGCAAATGTCCGACGGAGGTCATGCAGGCAGAAGCGGATTCCCGGCTTGATCTTGTCGGCTGGCTGTTCCTTGATGAGCTTTTCCAGATCCTCGTCAGTCTCGACGCCGTTGAGCATCTTCTTTGTTTCTCGCTCGATGAAATCAACCTGACGCTTTGTCTCGCTCAGGTGACCGCTTTTCCCGCTGCCGGGAAATACAAAGTCGTTTTCTCTGACATCAAGTCTGCCCTGGAAAAGATCTTTCAGGTAGTTACTCATTGGTAGGGTGTGTGCCTTTTTGTTCTTGGCAATCTCTTTGCGAATCGTGAAGGTCTGGCCCTCCATGTCAACATCTTCCCAGAGGAGGGATAGCCCTTCATTCTCCCGCAAGCCGGTAAACATGAGCAGCAGCAGATAATCCCGAATAACCGGATTGCTGATTTTCTGGACTCCCTTATGCCATGTCGGAAGCTCATAGTCCTTCAGTACGGTCTGGCGGCGATCCACCTTGAACCATTGCCCTTCAAGAGCATCCTTTACAAGATCACGATCCAGAGTTTCCTTGAGGCTTCGCCCAGCGAACCGATGCAGCCGACGGAACAGACGCATGACGTTGTTGCCGGTATTCGCTCCGGAGTCTTTGGCAACCTTCAGATGGCGGCGTTTAACCATATCATCGGTAATGTCGCTGATTGGTTTCTTGAGCCAGTCTGACAGGTGGCAATTGAGAAGGCTTGTATCAACCGATTTAGTGCGGTCTTTCATGGCAGGGCGGGCGGTCTGGTAATCCTCATAAACCTTTTCAAGGGTAATGCCGCGCTCCATCGACTTTGCTTTTTCCCGGTTGATGTCAATGCCCTTGCGCAGATCGGTAAAGGCGTCCTTGGCATCATTGCGGGCATCGTCGGCAGTGGCGATGCCATGCCTGCCGAGGTTGACCCGCGTCATCTTGCCGTTGATCCGCTTGCGGACAAAGTAAACCTTTGAAGTAGCCGACACGCGCACCCCGAAGGCGGGTAACTCGGTGTCATAATAATCAACTTGCTTCCCTTTTTCAGAGTATGGTAGTTTGTCAACGGCGATTTTGGTGAGCTTGATCTTGTCGGGCATGGCGTACCTCCATATTTCATAGGGTACATATAGGGTACACTATACACGAAATATGTCAATACTGGAAGAAACAAGACATGGGTTATATGCAGTATTTACAGGGTTTTACGGTATGTGCTAATACACAAAATAACAATGGAGTTAAGCTTCCCAAGCTGAAGGTCGCGGGTCCGAATCCCGTCTCCCGCTCCAATAATAATAAGGGCTTAGCCATTACTGGTTAAGTCCTTTTTCGTTATTTTGAGTTTATTGTTTCCGTTTTTGTTTTCGTTTTGCAGAAAAAAATCAATTGATTGTAGCGCCTCGCGTGGTTTGGTAGTAATTCGCGTTTAATTTGGCAGTAAACTGGTTTAGGATTATGCGAATTTTAAGGGGGCTTTAAACCCCCTATTTCATGCAGGTCAAATTATTGGTATTTTATACCATTTTCTAATTTTGAGGGTGTCCGGAGAGGTGATTTTGAAGCAGGCTCTCAGGATTGCCCAGGAGTGGATTTTTCGGCCTGGCCAATACCCCACTATGCCTTACTGAGTCTGTTTATAGAGCCTTTTTGGTCGCTTCGCTCCCGCTGTCATATTTCCGGTTGTTGAATTATAATAAATTAACCTCATTTCCCGTTTTGGCACCCATTAAAAATTGAATATCGAGGGTGGTGGCCAGGCTGGTCCAGGATTGCATTTTTCGACCCGGAGCCTGTCAAACTACGCCCTTACCAAGACGTCTCCTAAGCCATCCTCCGTCACCAGTTCCGGTAGATCAGCTCCTTCCGCCCTTTGCCTTTGCCGCCTCCGCCGATGGTGTAATC